>NZ_MUMF01000261.1 GCF_002155905.1 Streptomyces tricolor
GGCCCGGTCGAGAGCACGGTCTTCGCGACGGTGCACGAGATCACCGCCGAGGACTGCGCACGCGAGAACGGCATCCCCATCGGCAGGGCCGTCGCCGGCCGGCGGATCGAGGTGCGCCGGGACGGCGAGCCCTGCGCGGCCGGGGAGCCCGGCGAACTGTTTATCGGCGGCGACGGCCTGGCGCTGGTCTACCTCGGGCAGCCCGGGCTCACGGAGGAGAAGTTCGTCCGCGTCCACGGCCCGGGGCGGCCGCGCCGCATGTACCGGACGGGCGACCTGGTCTCCGCCGACGCCGACGGCGTCCTCCACTTCCACGGACGCATCGGCCGGCAGGTGAAACTGCGCGGGCACCGTGTGGAACTGGCGGAGATCGAGGCGCTGGTCCGCCAGGCGGCGGGCGTGACGGACTGCGTCGCGGTCCCGCGCACCGACCGCGACGGCACCTGCCACGGCATCGCCGCCTTCTACACCACCGAGCACGCGACGGGCCCGGAACCCGGCGAACTCCGCCGCGACGTCGCCGCCCGGGCTCCGGGCTACCTCGTCCCGGACCGGCTCGAACACGTCGAGAGGTTCCCCCTCTCCGCGAACGGCAAGGTCGACCACCGGCGGCTGGCCGCCGCGCTGCCCCCGCCGGACACGGCTCCCGCGGTGGACCGAGCGACGGCCCGCGACCCGCTGGAGGCCACCGTCAGGTCCGCGTTCGCGGAGGTGCTGCGGCGCGGCGACGTGCCGTCCGACGCGTCCTTCTTCGCCCTCGGAGGCACCTCCCTGGACGCCGGCCGGCTGTGCACCCGGCTCGGGGCGCTGCTCGGGGAACCGGTGCCCATCTCACTGGTCATGACCCACCCGACGCCCGGTGGCCTGCTGGAGGAACTGCGCCGCTCGCGCCCGGACGCACCCCACTCCGCGCCGGCCGGCCCGCGGCCCTCCTCGCCGCACGAGGCGGTGGAACTCCTCGGTATGCAGGCGGCTTTCGCCATGGCGCACGAGTTCCAGCCGGACGACCTGGCGCCGCTGTGCCCGTCCGTCTGGCGGATCGACGGCCCCCTGGACCTCGACGCCCTGGCCGGGGCCGTACGGGACGTGGGACTCCGTCACGAAGCGCTGCGTGCCGTGTACGAGGCCGTACCCCGGCCCCGCGCACGCGTGGACGCCGCGGTCCCGCCCGCCTCCCTGCACGTCCTGCCCCCCGCGGCCGGCGAGGAGGAGGCGCTGCGTCTCCTGACCGGGCACGTGCTGGCACCGCTGGCCATCGGCAGCGGGGAGGTGTGGCGGTGTGCGGTGGTCACCCACGCGTCCACGGCCTACTTCGCGCTCTGCGTCCACCACGTCGCCTTCGACGCATGGTCGCAGCGGATCCTCCTGGAAGAGCTGGCCCTCGCCTACACGGCCCGCCGCGCGGGGAGGGAGCCGGACTTCGGCCGTCCGCCGGCCCGCCTCGCGGACGTCCAGCGGGAACGGGCCGTGCAGCTCGCCCCGCACCGCCTGACCCGGCAGCTGGAGTTCTGGCAGGAGGCGCTCACCGGTCTCCCGCCGCTCCGCTTCGGCTCCGGGCCGGTCCCACCGGGCGACAGCCCCGGCCACGCGGAGGCACCGGACGACACCCCCGGCGGCACCGAGCTGTCCTTCACGGTGCCGGGGCCGGACGTCACCACGCTCGAGAAGGCGGCGCTCGACGCCGGCACCACCCTGTTCACCGTGCTCCTGGCCGGGTACGGCACCGTGCTCCACCGGACCCTCGGGCAGGACGCGTTCGGCATCGGTGTCCCGGTCGCCAAGCGCGACATCCCCTCGTCCGACAGCTTCGTGGGCTGCCTGATCAACACGCTGTGCATACCCTTCCGCGGCGCGGGCGGCGACTTCACCTCGGTGCTGAACGCCACCCACGACATCGTCACGCGGGCGTTCGCCGCCCAGGACGTGCCCTTCGCCGAGGTGGTGGGTACCGTCCGGCCGGCCCGCTCCGGCCGCAATCCGCTGTTCCAGACCATGTTCGCCTTCCAGGACGTCGGCCAGGGGGAGTTCGGCCTCCCGGACTGCCGGGTCGCCCCCGTCGACGCCGGTCATCCGCGCGCGATGCACGAACTCGTCGCGGAGGTCTGGCCGCAGGCCGACGGCTCCCTGAAGGTCTCGTTCGCCTGGCAGCCGGAACGCGTCCCCGCACGGACCGTCCGGGAACTGCTGACGGCCTACCGGGAGCTGCTCACCACGGTGGCCGCCGAGCCCGCGACCACCGCTCGACGTCACACCGCTGATCAGGGAGTACCGGCCGTGGGGGTCTCGTTCTGGGAAGATCCGTACCCTGTCTACAAAACCTTCCAGGATCGTTCCGGCATTTTCTGGGACGAGATGCTGGAGGTCTGGGTGGCCGCCGGCCGGAGCGCGGTGAACACCGTGCTGCGTTCTCCGGCGATGTCCTCGGACTGGCTGCGGCTGAACGCCTCCGGGCCGGTGTCCCGTGAGTTCCCCGAACTGGAGCGGATGCTGCGCGGCTGGTTCATGCTCATGGACCCGCCGAACCACACGGCCCTGCGCCGGACCATGCAGTCCTTCTTCGTCCGCGGTCGCGTGGACAGCCTCGCCGGGGAGTTCCGGGACATCGTCGCGGCCCGGCTGGACCAGCTGCGCCCGCTCGACCACGTGGACCTGGCGAACGACTTCGCCACCCCGGTGGCCAGCGGGGTCCTCGCCCGGGTGCTCGACGTGCCGGTCGACGTCATAGCGGCGGCGGCCGTCCACATGGCCCCCATCGCGAGCTTCCTCGCCCAGCCGCACAAACGGGAGTTCGCCGAGCGGGCCGCCGCCGCCGTCGGCCGGCTCGACGGCCTCTACCGCGAGCTGGCCCCCCACCTGTCCGAGGGCAGCGCGCTGTTCCCGCTGCTCGGCGACGACCCGGCGGCACCCGAGGCCGCCTACCTGCACACGGCCCACCTGCTGTCGTTCGCCGGCCAGGAGACCACGGCCGGACTCATCGCGAGCGGTCTGCTGCACCTGCTGCGCGAACCGCGCCGCTACCGGGAGGTCGCCACGGGGCAGGCCGATCCCGACGCGGTCGTCGAGGAGATGCTGCGCTTCGACACGCCCGTGCCGCAGGTCCCTCGGGTCGCGCTGTCCGACGTGACCGTGGAGGGCCGGACCATCCGGGCCGGCGACCGCGTCCTGGCGCTGCTCGCCGCCGCGAACCGGGACTGGCGGAACACACCCGACGCCGACGTCCTCGACTTCACCCGCCGGCAGCGGCACATGGCCTTCGGCGTCGGGATCCACTACTGCCTCGGCGCCCCGATCGCCCGCGGCGCCGCGAAAACCGCGATCAGCGAGTGGACGGCCGCGTTCCCCTCGGCCCGGCTCGCACCGGAGACGGTTCGATGGGCGGTCGGCACCGGCTACCGACGACTCGAATCCGCCCAAGTCCAGCTTGTGGAAAGAGGAAACGAAAGATGAACAACTCGCTCGATGCGGTGCTCCAGACCTACGGGAAGGTCGTCGGTACGTCGGAGGTCGGCGCGGAGTCCGACTTCTTCGAGATCGGCGGCCATTCCCTGCTGGTCATGGAGGTCATCTCGGTGCTGCGCGCGGAACACGGGGTGACCGTCCCGGCGCGGCAGTTCCTGACGGACGCCCGCGCGCAGGCCGTGGCGGCGGCCTGCGTGGCGGTCGAGGACGCGTGAGCGCCGTGACACACCGGAACGGCGCCGGCTCGGTTCCGGAGATGGTCCTGGCCCAGGCACGCCGGCAGCCGGACGCGCCGGCCGCGGAGTACCTGGGCGAGCGGACCACGTACCGCCAACTGGCCGGACGGGCCGCCGGAATCGCCGCCGAACTGACCCGGAGCGGGGTCCGGCCGGGCGCGGTGGTCGCGGTCCACACGGAGCGCGGCCCCGGCGTGCTCGCCGCCCAGCTCGGCGTCTGGCTCATGGGCGGCGTCTGCCTCACGCTGCCCTCCGACCTGCCCCGCGGCCGGCTGGAGACGATCCTGACCGACGCCGCCCCGGAGGCCGTCGTCGGCGGCCCCCGCGGCGGACCGGAGGCCGTTGCGCCCGGTGTGCCGCGGGTGATCGACCCCGCGGAGTGCGCCCCGGCGGAACCCGGGGCGCTGGTCCCGGCCGGCGGCGGCGCCTACCTCATCTACACGTCGGGCTCGACCGGGGTCCCCAAGGGGGTGCTGGTCGGCCACGAGTCCTTCGCGCTGCTGGCGCGCTGGCACGGCGGCACCTACGGCGTGACACCCGCCGACCGGGCCTCGTCGATCGCGGCGCTGTCGTTCGACGCGTTCATGTGGGAGACCTGGCCGTACCTCTGCCACGGCGCGTCGGTCCACTTCGCGCCCGCGGAACTGAAGCTGGCGCCCTGGGAACTCGGTGACTGGTACCGCGAGCAGGGCATCGGCCTGTCGTTCCTGCCGACTCCGCTGGCGGAGGCGTACCTGCGTCACGGCACCCACTTCGGGCAGCTGCGGTGCCTGCTGACCGGTGGGGACCGGTTGCGCCTGTGGGACGGTCATCCCCTGCGGCGCTTCGTCAACCACTACGGCCCCACGGAGACGACGGTCGTCGCCACCAGTCACGAGGTGGCGCCGACGAGCACCGGTGCCGTCCCGATCGGCCGGGCGATCGGCCCGTCCCGCACCATGGTGGTCGACGGCGAGCGGGAGACCGCGCCCGGCGCGGCCGGGGAACTCCTCGTCGGCGGGGCGTGCCTGGCACTCGGGTACTGGGGGAACCCGGCGGCGACCGAGAGGAGTTTCGTCCGCCTCACCGGATCCGGCGACAGGTGGTACCGCACGGGTGACCTCGTGCGCCGGAACGACGAGGGCGAGCTGGAGTTCCTCGGGCGGATCGACCGGCAGATCAAGGTGCGGGGCGTGCGGGTGGAGCCGGGGGAGATCGAGGCGGTGCTGGGCCGCTGCCCCGGGGTGAGCGACGTCGTGGTCGACTGGGACCAGGACGCGGCACGCCTCACCGCCTACGTGGTCGGCGGGGCGGACGGCGGCGACGCCCACGCGGCATCGGCGCTCACCGGGTTCGCCCGCCGGCAGCTGCCCGCCGAGATGGTGCCGCAGCACTACGTCTTCCTCGACCGGATCCCCATGACGGCCCATGGGAAGGTCGACCGGACGGCACTCGTGCGCACTCCCTGACCCCCCGTGCGGGCGGCTCCTCGCCGGCGCGGGCCCCATCGGGGCCGGGGCCGCCGGCACACCCGGCCGTTCCGGGTCCGCCCGCGCCGGCAGGTATGTTGGTCACCGCGTCCGGCAGTTGACAGGTCTCGGAGCGGACGCGATCGACCGGGGGGAACATGCCGGAGCGGCGGATCGACGACGGCGGACGGCCGGAGACGCCGGCACAGGAGCGGACGTCGGTGGAGGACCGGGCGCAGGTACCGGAGCGGACGGCGGTGGAGGACTGGATGCCGGCCGAGGGGCATGAACGCCGGGGCGTCGCCGTGTGGGACGTCCTGCGCGACCGGCCCCTGCACTATCTGCTGTCGCCCTGGCCGCTGCGCTGCCTGGCGTACGTGCTGAGCGGGGCCGTGCTCGGCTACGCCGTGCTGCTGGCCCTGACCGTGCTCGTCCTCGTCGGCGTCACCCTCTCCGTGTTCGGCGTCGGCCTGCTGATCCTGGTGGCCACCGCCGCGCTGGGGGTGCCCGTGGCGATCGTGGAGCGGCGCCGCATCCGGCTCGTCGAACCCGAGTCGATGGCGGATCCGCACAGCCTGCTCTCCGGCGTCGGGTTCAAGGGCTGGTTCCGCGCCCGGCTGGAGGAACGGGCCACCTGGCGGGAACTGGGGTACGCGGTGACCCTCGGCGTGCTCGGCACCGCCTCCGGCGCCGGCGTCGCCCTGCTCCTCGGGTTCTCCGTGTTCCTGGCGGCGGCGCCGCTCCTCGTGTGGGCCGCCGCGCCGGACACGGTGACGTTGCTGCCCGGTGACCCGGTCGGCAGCCCCGCCGAGGCCCTGCCCGCCAGTGCCGCGGGCCTGGTCGGTCTGGTGCTCGCCGGGTACGCGGCGGGCTGGCTGGCCGGCGCCCAGGCGAAGGTCGCCCGGCTGCTGCTGTCCCCCCGCGACGAGGGGCTCAGCACCCGCGTCATCGAGCTGACCCGGTCCCGGGCCCGGCTGATCGACGCCTTCGAGGCCGAGCGGCGCCGTATCGAACGCGACCTGCACGACGGTGCGCAGCAGCAGCTGGTCGCGCTCTCGATGACCCTGGGACTCGCCGAGATGCAGGTGCGGGAAGAGAACGCCCGCGCCCGCGAGCTGCTCGCCCGGGCACGCGGCGAGGCCCGGCTCGCCCTGGAGCAACTGCGCCGCCTGGTCCGCGACATCCATCCGCAGGTGCTCACCGACCACGGGCTGGCGGCGGCCGTGACGGAGGTCGCGCTGCGCAACCCCATCCCGGTCACCGTCGACATCGACCTGCCGCACCGGCTGCCCGCCCCGGTGGAGACCACCGCGTACTTCACGGTCACCGAGGCCCTCGCCAACGCCGGCAAGCACAGCGGGGCCTCCCACATCACGATCACCGGCCGGGTGCGCGACGACCGGCTGCACCTCGCCGTCACCGACGACGGCAGGGGCGGCGCCGACCCCGACAGCGGGGCGGGGCTGCGCGGGCTCGCCGACCGCGTGGCGATCCTCAGAGGCCGACTCACCGTCGTCAGCCCCCTCGGGGGACCGACCGAACTCCGGGTGGAGGTTCCGTGTTCCGGGTAGTTCTCGCCGAGGACTCCGTGCTGCTGCGTGCCGGGCTGGTCGAGCTGCTCACCAGCGGCGGCCACGAGGTGGTGGCCGCCGTCGGTGACGCCGAGGCACTGGTGAGCGCGGTGGACGAGCACCGCCCGGACGTGGTGGTGACCGACGTGCGGATGCCGCCCGGCCACCACGACGAGGGGCTCAGGGCGGTGATGGTGCTGCGCCGCCGCTACGCCGACCTGCCCGTGCTGGTGCTGTCCCAGTACGTGGCCACCGTCTACGCGACCCAGCTGCTCAGCGGCGGCGGCGCGGGCACCGGCGGGCTCGGCTACCTGCTCAAGGACCGGGTCGGCGAGGTGTCGGAGTTCCTGGACGCGCTGGCCCGCGTCGCGGCCGGGCACACGGTCATCGACCCGGAGGTGGTGCGCGTGCTGCTGGTCCAGCAGGCGCAGGCCGAGACCCTGGGCCGGCTCACCTCCCGGGAGCAGGAGGTGCTCGCGCTGATGGCGCAGGGCCTGAACAACCAGGCCATCGCGCAGCGTCTGACCATCACCGAGTCGTCCGTGGTCAAGCACGCCAGCAACATCTTCATGAAGCTGGACCTCGATCCGACCGACGGCAACCGGCGCGTCCTGGCCGTTCTCGCCCATCTGCGGGGCAGCGGCCCCGAGTAGCGGGCACGGGCCGCGACGGCACACGGGGGCGTCCCGTCGACGCGAGCGGCGCCGTGAGCGGAGCGGAACACCCGGCGGGCCGCGGAGTCCGGGCCGGCGTGGTTCCCGCCGACCGGCCCTGCGGCCGTGGCACCGACCGGCAGCTGCCGGCGCCGGCCGCGGTCACGAACACGGGGCCCGGGCGCCGGTGGGCCGGCCTCCTCAGGCGCGGCTCCCGAGCTCGGGCTGGCGCTCCGGCTCCGGCGTGAGCAGCCGCGTCAGCCGGTGGACCGTCAGATCCCACGACCAGTCCGTCTCGACCCACCGCCGTCCCGCCTCGCCCATCGCCGTGCGGTCCGCCGACAGCAGGGTGGAGGTGATGGCCCGGGCCACGGCCACCGGGTCGCGGCCGTCCACGACATGGCCCGTCCGCCCGTCCAGCACCGTGTCGGGGGCGCCGCCGGAGTTCCCGACGACGACGGGCAGGCCGCTGGCCGCCGCCTCCAGGAAGACGATGCCGAGTCCCTCGGCCTCCAGGCCGCCCTTGCGGGTGCGGCAGGGCATCGCGAACAGGTCGGCGGCGGCGTAGTGGTCCGCCATCTCGGCGTGGTCCATGCCGCCCGCGAAGACGACCGAGCGCGACGGGCAGCTGCGGGCCAGGCGGCGCAGCCGCCGCTCGTCCGGGCCGCGTCCCACGATCAGCAGCACGGTCTCGGGTACGATCCGCCGGATGTGCGGCAGGGCGCGCAGCAGGGTGTCCTGACCCTTGCGCGGGACGAGGCGCGCGGCGCACAGCACGACCTTGCGGTCCTCCCCGATCCCGTACCGCTCGCGCAGGACGCTCCGCATCCGCGCGGCCCGCTCGGGGTGGAACTCCCCGGCGTCCACACCCGGGGTGAGCCGGGCGAGGTGGGCGTGCGGTCCCAGGGCCGGCGCGATCCGCGACCGGGTGTACTCACCGAGGTAGGTGACGGTGTCCACGCTGTCCCCGATCCGCCGCAGCAGCCGGCGCGCACCGGGCGTGCGTGCCCACCAGATCTCGTGCCCGTGCGTGGTGGCCACGATCCGGCGGACACCGGCACGGCGCAGGTCCGGAGCCATCGAGGCGAGCGGGGCCGCCGCGCCGAACCACACCCGGTCGCAGCCGTGGGCCCGGGCCAGTTGCACCGCGCGCCGGGTCGTCCGGGGGGTGGGCAGCAGGGTCCGGGAGGGATCACGGACCACCCGGAAGGGCAGGGTGCGGTCGAAGGCCGCCGCGCCCGGCTCGCTCGACGTGTACACCACGAGGTCGCCGGGCAGCCGGGTGACCACCTCGTGCACGAAGGTTTCGATGCCGCCCTGCCGCGGCGGGAAGTCGTTGGTGATGACCAGGGTGGTGCTCACGGAGGGTGCCGCCTTCAGTCGTGGGTGAGGGACGCGGAGGAGGTGGGCTGGGAGCGGACGCGCGCGGAGAACGCGACCGGCAGGGTGGGCCGGCGTGCCGCGATGCCGTGCGCGGGGTCGGCGCGGCGGGTCCACAGCAGGAGGACCAGCGGCAGCCCGAAGTAGCCGAACCTCCCGGCGGGAGCGAGCAGGAAGGCCAGACAGAGTCCGGCGGCGAGCCGGTCGGCCGCCGCGACGGCGCCGGCGGGCGGCCGCAGCACCAGCCAGGCGCCCACGGCCAGCCCGCCGCACAGCAGCAGGGCGACCGCCAGGTACCAGCCGGCCGCCCCGGCGCTCGCCAGCAGCCGACCGGGCATCGGGCTGCTCGCGGGGGTGGGTACGGCGCCGCGGCCCGTGGGGAAGGCCAGCACCTGCTGGACCATGGCGGAGGGGGACACCAGCGCGCACGGCAGGACCAGGGCAGCCGTCCCGGCGAGCGCCGTGACCGCGCCGCGCACCGCGGCCCGCGTGCCGCCGCCCCGGGCGAGCAGCATCACCGCGACCGCCACCGCGGGCAGGGCGGTCCACTTCAGCGAGCAGGCGGCCGCGAGGGCGAGGCCGGCCGCGACGGGGCGGCGGCGGGCGGCGAGCGCCAGACCGAGGCAGCACAGTCCGATGAGCGGCATGTCGACCCCGCTGACGCACAGGGGCATCGCGATGACCGGGGAAGCGGTCAGCACCGCCATGCCCGTCGCGTACGAGGAGGACCCGCCGCGCCCGCGGCCGCCGGCAACGGACCGGGGGCCCGCGCCGCGCAGGACCACGCGGCCCGCGTGCAGGCAGAGGAAGAAGACGGCGGCGCACCACAGGCGCGCGTCGCCGAGCAGCCGGGCCGCCGCGTGGTGGTCGCCGAGCAGGGCGCGCGGCATCCCGAACAGCGCCATGCCCGGCAGGTAGGGGGTGTAGTCGTCGACGACCCTCGGGTGCGACAGGTAGGGCGTGCCGTGGTGCAGCAGCAGGCTGCCCGCCCGTTCGATGACCCCCACCTCGCTCTGCGCGCGGCCGGTCAGCGTGAGGTACGCCAGCGGCAGGGCGACGGCGCCGGTCAGCGCGAGACCCACGGACAGCCCTACGGCGCCGGGCCGGGGCAGCAGGAAGGCGGCGCCCGCCGCGCACAGGTAGGCCGCGACGGCGCACAGGCCCCACGCGCGGTGCGTGGCCTGGTGGGAGAAGAGAGGGAAGAAACCGGCCCATCCGGCGGCCAGCGTCCAGCCGGTCACCCACACCGACCGCCGGCTCCACCGGCGGGTCGCCGCGGTGCTCCACCGTTGGCCGGAGTCTTTCGCCCGGCTCGTCCCGGACCGGTTGCTGTGTTGTATGGACACCCGTTCATTCCACGGGAGGTGGAGACGGTGCGCGACGGAGCTAGGTCGAGGCTTGTTGGTGGGGTTTTCCCCACGTCGGCCGGGCTGCCGGACACGTGCCGCGACAGGAGGTTGGCGTGAAACAGACGCAATAGGAGGGCGATAAGAGTGTCAATTAGCGTCGGCCGCGCGTTCGAGGGATGTCCGAAGGCGGGCAGTCGTGCCTTCGTGGTCTCTCGGACGGACCTGAGATCCGCTCGCCCGTCAGGAGACCCCGTGACCGCTGCCATCGAGATCGACGGCCTAGTCAAGGAGTTCGGCCGGAACCGGGCGGTGGACGGGGTAAGCCTGACGGTCCCGGCCGGCACCGTGCTGGGTCTGCTCGGGCCCAACGGTGCCGGGAAGACCACCATCGTCCGGATGCTGGCCACGCTGATCCGCCCCGACGGGGGGCGTGCCCGCGTCGCGGGACACGACGTGGTCGAGGAGGCCCTCCAGGTCCGTTCGCGCATCGGCCTCACCGGCCAGTACGCCTCGGTGGACGAGTCGATCCCCGGCTGGGACAACCTCTACATGATCGGCCGGCTCCTGCGGCTTCCCCGGCGGCGCGCCCGTGCCCTGGCGGACGAACTGCTGGAGCGGTTCCGGCTGACCGACGCGGCGCGCCGGCTGCCGCGCGACTACTCCGGCGGCATGCGCCGCCGCCTCGACCTCGCGGCGAGTCTCGTCGGCGACCCCGAGGTGCTCTACCTGGACGAGCCCACCACCGGACTCGATCCCCGCAGTCGCAACGAACTGTGGGACATGGTCCGTGACTTGGTCGCCCGCGGCACCACGGTGCTGCTCACCACGCAGTACATGGAGGAGGCGGAGGCCCTGGCGGACCGGATCGCCGTGATCGACCGCGGCCGGATGATCGCCGGCGGCACCGCCGCCGAACTGCGGGCACGGGTCGGCGGACAGATGCTGCGGGTCCGTCCCGGCGACGGCGCCGACCTCGCCGACGTCGCCCGGCGGCTCAGCGCCGCGGGGGAGGGCACCGCCACCGTGGACCACGCGGAGGGGCTGGTCTGCTTGCCGCTCGCCCGCCCCGGCGACCTGACGGCCGCGGTCCACGTGCTCACCGACTCGGGGGTGGCCATGGACGCCCTCGACACCCACACCCCCAGCCTCGACGAGGTGTTCCTGACCCTCACGGGGGGCGTGCCGACCGAAGGACGGACGACCGGATGACCGCGACGCTGCTGACCCCGCCGGACCGGACCGGGAAGGAGGTCCGCGCCGCCGCGCGCCGGGTGGGACCGCGAGCGGCCGTCGGCCACGCCCTGGCGATCGCCCGGCGCAATCTGGTGCAGTTGCGGTACGACCCGTCGCAACTGCTCGACGCCACGCTGATGCCGATGGTGTTCACCCTGATTTTCGTCTACGTCTTCGGCGGGGCCATCGGGGGGAATCAGGCTGATTACCGGCAGTATTTGATTCCCGGCATCATGGTGCAGGTGGCCAGTTTCGCCGCCCAGGTCACCGGGGTGGCGCTGAACCTGGACTTCAGCACCGGCGTTATGGACCGGTTCCGTTCGCTGCCGATTGCGCGGTCCGCCGTGCTGTCCGGCCGGATCCTCGCCGACTTGTGCCGACTGGCACTCGGGCAGGCGGTCATCCTGCTTTTCGCATTGGCCATCGGGTTCCGGATGCACACGAATCCCTTGTGCGTACTTGGTGCCCTTGCGCTGCTTATGCTCTATGGGTTGTCGCTGTCCTGGATCGCCGCTTTCGTCGGTCTGGCGATCCGCAGCCCCCAGGCCGTCCAGTCCATGGGTTTCCTGTGGATGATCCCGCTGCAATTCGGCAGCTCGATGTTCGCCGACCCGGGGACGATGCCTGGCTGGCTCCAGGCGTTCGCGCAGGTGAACCCCACTACACTGGTGGTCGACACGTGCCGTGGACTGCTGGTCGGCGGGCCGGTCGCCGGGAATCTGTTTGGCGCCTTGGCGTGGACATGCGGGATCCTGGCGGTCTTCGCGCCGCTGGCCGTACGCCAGTACACGCGCCGCGCCTGAGAGGCGGTGCGCACGGCGCCGACAGTCGGGGACGGGGGCGCGCGTGACGCGGCCGTGAAGTAATATTTGGAAGCTTCAATGACCAATGAAGCGCTTACCGTTCGATGCCCGGCAGCTTACCTCGGCTGCCGGTTCGGCCGGTGTTGACCATCTTCAGAGCGGGTGACTCCACCGCGGCTTCTACCCGGACGCCGTGCGGAGGAAACCGCACGGAAGAACACGGGGGATATATGGGCTCAGGGACAGGGCAAACGCAACTTCACTTCAGAATTCTCGGCCCGCTCTCCGTGACGGCGCAGGGCCGCGCGGTTCCCATCGGGGGCTCACGGCAGCGGACCATCCTGGCGATGCTCTTACTGCATCCGGGCAACGTCGTCTCGGTCGACGCGCTGGTGGAGGCGGTGTGGAACGGCAGGCCGCCGGCCACGGCCCGCACCCAGGTGGCGATCTGCATCGCCGCGCTGCGCAAGCGGTTCAAGGCCGAAGGGTGCGACGACGAGGTCATCCTCACCACCCACCCCGGCTACGTCCTCGCACTCGACCACCACTATCTGGACGTCACCGAGTTCGACCAGCTCGTCGCCGACGCCCAGGACGCCGTCCGCCGGCAGTGCCCGGCCGACGCCGCCGCCCTCTACGAGGAAGCGCTCGGGCTGTGGCAGGGGCCGGCGCTCGCGGGTGTGGCGGGCACCCAGGTCGAGGACGAGATCCAGCGGCTGGAGGAACTGCGCCTCGCCACCTACGACAGCTTCGTGGAGGTCCAGCTGGAGCTGGGTCACCACCGCGAGATCATCCCCGGACTCGTCTCCGTGGTCCGCGACCACCCGCTGCGGGAACGCTCCCGCCACGCCCTGATGCTGGCGCAGTACCGGGTCGGCCGCCGGGCGGAGGCCATGGAGACCTTCCGCGAGGGCTGGGAACAGTCGGTCGAGGGGCTCGGTCTGGAACCCGGCCCGGAGCTCCAGGAGTTGCACACCGCGATCCTCCAGGACGACCCGGGTCTGGTCACTCCGGCCACCACGGTGCCCAAGGCGCCCTCCGCCGAGCGCCGCATGCCGATGGAACTGCCCGCCGACGTACCCGACTTCGTCGGACGCGGCCCGCAGCTCGCGGCGCTGGGCCGGCTCGTCAGCGACGACGAGGACGCCCACACCCCGCTCTCGGTCGGACTCGTCACCGGCCCCGCGGGCGCCGGCAAGAGCGGCCTGGCCATCCACTGGGCCCATCGGGTCGCCGAACGCTTCCCCGACGGGCTGCTCTTCGCCGACCTGGGGCCCCAGCAGGAGCACCAGGAGCCGCCCACGGCCGACGCGGTGCTCGGCAGGTTCCTTTCCTCACTGGGCGTCCCCGCCACGGAGATCCCCAGCGTGCCCGCCGAGCGGGTCGCCCTGTACCGCAGCGTCCTCGCCGGGCGCCGGGTCCTGATCGTGCTCGACAACGCCCAGACGTTCGAGCAGATCCGCAGCCTCATCCCCGGTGGCTCCCGCTGCTGCGTCCTCGTGACCAGCCGGGGCGAGCTGGAACAGCTGCTGATCCGGCACGGCGCCGTCCGCATCGGCGTGGACGCCCTTCCCGTGCAGGAGGCGGTCAGCCTGCTCGGACGCGTCATCGGCGCGGCCCGGGTCGACGACGCCCGGCAGGACGCCGTCCAGCTCGTCGAGCTGTGCGACCGGCTGCCCCTGACGATCCGGGTCGCCGCCGCCCGCCTGGCGGCCAAGCCGCACTGGCCGATCGGATACCTGGTCTCCCGGCTCACTCCGGAGCAGTCCCGGCTCGACGAACTCAGTGTCGCCGGTACGCAGATGCGCTCCGCGTTCGCGCTCAGCTACCGGGCCCTGTCCCCGGACGCCGCCCTCCTCTACCGCAGGCTCGGCCTGCTGGAGGCACCGGACTTCGCGGCCTGGGTCGGCGCGGCGCTGCTGGACCGGGACCTGGCCGGCACCGAGAAGCTGATCGACCAGCTGATCGCCGCCCAACTGCTGGCCGTGGCGGGCTTCGACGGGACGGGGGAGCCCCGCTACCGCTTCCGCACCCTCTCCCGGCTGTACGCCAAGGAACTCGCCCACCAGCAGGAGAGCGTCCGGGACCGGCGCGCCGCACTGAGCCGCGCGTTCGACGGCTGGCGGGCCCTCGCCGAGCACGCCCGCAGGGCGGAGCGCTGCGCGCCCGACCCCCTGGTCCAGGGCACCGTACCGGGCGGCCCCGCCGACGCCGCGCTGTACGGCAGACTGGCGCGGCACCCGTCGAACTGGCTGCGCGCCGAACGACAGGCCCTCATCTCGGTCATCGACCAGGCGGCCCGCCACGGCATGGACCGGGTCAGCGAGGCGCTCGCCACCCTGATGCTGGACCGCCCCGAGGCGTGCGTCACCGGTGTCCGTCCGCCGCAGGCCCCCGCGGCCTGATCCACCACCACGCGGCTGTCCCGGCCCGGCCGGGGCAGCCGCGTGCGTTCCCCGAGCCGGCAGGGTGACCGGGTGCGGCCGCCGCCGGCGGCCGCACCCGGTCACCCCGTCCGCTCAGTCCAGCACGTGGCCGTCGTCCCGCCGGCAGCCGCGCGAGCGGCGCAGGTCGGTGAAGACGAAGGTGCGCTGCAACCAGCGGTCCAGGCCGTCGTAGCGGGGCCGGAACGAGGACCGGCCGTGCACGGTGACCCGGTTGTCCACGATCGCCAGATCGCCCGGGAGCAGCCGCAGGCCCTGCGCCCTGCGCTCGAAGAGCCCGCCCAGCTCGTCCAGGGCCGCCCGGCCGCGCTCCGTCAGCGGCTCGGTGGCCGCCAGGTCGACGCACAGGTCCGGGTCCTCCGCGGCCCCGTACAGCACCGCGCGCGGCTCCGTACCGCCGTCGTGCGCGCCGAACGACGGCGGCGGCGCGGTGACGAACTCCGCGCGGAACAGGGCCTCCCGCGACTCCTCCGTCAGCAGCGGAAGGACCTGCCGGACACAGGTGGTGCGCAGCTCGGCCACCTGCTCGTGGTCGGCCCGCAGGCACAGCAGCAGCACGAAGTCCGGCCGGTGCGGGTGGAAGGCGTTCTCCGTGTGGAAACTGAGCAGCACGGAGCCCGCGTTGCTCTGGTCCTCCTCCTTGCCCGGCACGGGGACGACGTCCTGGACGATCGCGCCGCTCTTCTCCGCCCGGAACGCCCCCGGATCGCCGAGACAGCTGGCGACCAGTGTCAACACCGCCGCGCTCACGGTGGCCTCCCGCTGCACGGAACCCGGCCGGGACGGTGTGGGCGGCAGGCCCTCCTCACCGACCGGCAGTCCCCGGATGAGCAGGGTGCCGGTCGGGCCGGAGTCACGACGGAACTCCCGCAGGCCGGTGATGAGCCCGGCCGGAAGTTCCGGCCAGGCCCGCCGGACGGCGGCCAGCCACGCCGGGTCGTCCACGGCGGCGCCCGGCCGGTCGGCCAGCCAGCCGGCCAGACGCTCCGTCAGCAGCCTGTCGTCGGCGCCTGTGGTGAGGACGCCCGGCTGCGCATCACTCGCTGTCGTCGTCATACCGTTCAGCCCATTGCCTCGACGACGCTGCGCGGGCGCATGTCGGTCCAGTTCTCGTTGATGAACGCGATGCTCTCCGCGTGACCGGCCTCCTGCTGGGCCACCGTCCAGCCGGCCGGGACCTCGGCGAAGGCCGGCCACAGCGAGTACTGGCCCTCGTCGTTGATCAGGACCAGGTAGCGCCCGTCCGGGTTCTCGAACGGATTGCTCATGGAAGTACCTCTCTCGTGGTGCTCAGGGTGTTTCGCGAGTGGCCCCGCCGGGGGCGGGACCCGGGTGTGCCGGGGCGGCCGGGGCC
>NZ_MUMF01000262.1 GCF_002155905.1 Streptomyces tricolor
CGCCGCCTTCCTCGCCGACGCCCAGGTGCGGGTGAAGGGTTACGCCGACGACCGTACGGCGGCGGCCGTGTGGGAGGCGTGACCGGCGCCCCTGTGGATTGATGGAACGGGACGGCCGGGCCACGGCCGGATCCCGGGACAGCGAAGGGGCAGGCGCGCACCATGGCCAAACAGAACGTCGCCGAGCAGTTCGTCGACATCCTCGTCCGCGCCGGGGTGCGCCGCCTGTACGGCGTCGTCGGGGACAGCCTCAACCCGGTCGTGGACGCCGTCCGCCGCCACGCCGCCATCGACTGGATCCACATACGCCACGAGGAGGCCGCCGCCTTCGCGGCCGGCGCCGAGGCCCAGATCACCGGGAGGCTCGCCGCCTGCGCCGGTTCCTGCGGCCCGGGCAACCTGCATCTCATCAACGGCCTGTACGACGCCCACCGTTCGATGGCCCCGGTGCTCGCCCTGGCCTCGCACATCCCCTCCAGCGAGATCGGCCTCGGCTACTTCCAGGAGACCCACCCGGACCGGCTGTTCCAGGAGTGCAGCCACTACAGCGAGCTGATCTCCAGCCCCAAGCAGATGCCCCGGCTGTTGCAGACCGCCGTCCAGCACGCGGTGGGGCGGGGCGGCGTCAGCGTGGTGTCCCTGCCCGGGGACATCGCCGCCGAACCGGCCCCGGAGAAGGCCGCGCAGAGCGCGCTCGTCACCTCCCGGCCCACCGTGCGGCCCGGTGACGCCGAGATCGACCGGCTCGTGGAGATGATCGACGCGGCCGGCAAGGTCACCCTGTTCTGCGGCAGCGGCACGGCCGGCGCGCACGCCGAGGTGATGGAGTTCGCCGGGAAGGTCAAATCACCGGTCGGGCACGCGCTGCGCGGCAAGGAGTGGATCCAGTACGACAACCCGTACGACGTCGGCATGAGCGGACTGCTCGGCTACGGCGCCGCCTACGAGGCGACCCACGAGTGCGATCTGCTGATCCTGCTCGGCACCGACTTCCCGTACCACGCCTTCCTGCCCGGTGACGTGCGGATCGCGCAGGTCGACGTGCGGCCCGAGGTGATCGGCCGCCGCTCCCGGCTCGACCTGGCCGTGTGGGGCGACGTGCGCGAGACGCTGCGCTGCCTGATCCCGCGGGTGCGGGAGAAGACGGACCGGCGCTTCCTCGACCGGATGCTGAAGAAGCACGCGGACGCGCTGGAGGGCGTGGTCAAGGCGTACACCCGGAAGGTCGACAAGCACGTCCCGATCCACCCCGAGTACGTGGCCGCCGTGCTGGACGAAGTCGCCGACGACGACGCGGTGTTCACCGTCGACACCGGGATGTGCAACGTCTGGGCCGCCCGGTACGTCTCGCCCAACGGCCGCCGCCGGATCATCGGTTCCTTCTCGCACGGGTCGATGGCGAACGCGCTGCCGATGGCGATCGGCGCCCAGTTCACGGACCGGCGCCGGCAGGTGGTCTCCATGTCCGGGGACGGCGGATTCTCCATGCTGATGGGGGAGTTCCTCACGCTCGTGCAGTACGACCTGCCGGTCAAGGTGGTGCTGTTCGACAACTCCTCCCTCGGCATGGTGGAACTGGAGATGATGGTCGCCGGACTGCCCTCCTACGGCACCGCCAACACCAACCCCGACTTCGCCGCCGTCGCCCGAGCCTGCGGCGCCTTCGGGGTGCGTGTGGAGAAGCCGAAGCACCTCGCCGGGGCGCTCAGGGACGCCTTCCGGCACAAGGGGCCGGCCCTGGTGGACGTCGTCACCGACCCCAACGCCCTGTCCATCCCGCCGAAGATCAGCGCCGAGATGGTCACCGGGTTCGCCCTGTCCGCCTCCAAGATCGTCCTGGACGGCGGGGTCGGCCGGATGCTCCAGATGGCCCGCTCCAACCTGCGCAACGTACCGCGGCCGTAGGGAGTGATTTCGGCCAGTTTCACGTGGCGTGACGGCGTGGCGGCAGCCGGTGCCGGACGCGGCCGGACCGGCGTCACGGGGCCTCCGTGGCGTGCAGCGGCGTCCGGGGAGCCCGGGGCACGGCTCAGGCCCGGCCCGGCGGACGGCCGGGGCGGGGCGCCGATATGGCCGAACCGCCGGTCATCGGACATACGCCAGGACTGCCCCGGAGTCTGCTGGGCAAGCATCCCCCCGTGAGCGTGTTCGACCAGGAGGGGCAGGGGCCGGCGGCGTGCGGGCGGGGGTCATGAAGAGGCAGGCACGAGGGGGCGGTCCCATGGCCATGGGGGCCTTGTCGGCGACGACGGGGGAAGAGACCGACACCATCACGGACCACACGCTGCGGCTGCGGCGCAGACTGGGCCGGGCCGACCTCAGGGCGGTGCCGGAGGCCCGCAGGGCGCTGCGCGACCTGCTGCGGCACTGGGGCAAACCGGGCCGCTCGGAGATCGCCGAGCTGCTCACCAGCGAACTCGTCACCAACGCGCTCGTGCACACCGACGACGACGCCGTCCTCACGGCCGTCGTGGACGACGGCGGACTGCACGTGGAGGTACGGGACTTCGTGGCCCGCAGCCCCGAGCCGCGCACCCCGGACCCGGACGGCGACACCCACGGCCGGGGCCTGGTGCTGGTGGAGTCCCTCGCCGACGCCTGGGGCGTACGGCCGCACGGGGTGGGCAAGTCGGTGTGGTTCGAACTCGGCGCCGAGGCGGCCTGACCGCCGGCGTACGGCGCCGCGGCGGGTACGGGACGGGGGCGNNCGCCCCCGTCCCGTACCCGCGGGCACTCCGCGGGGCCGGTGGTCAGCCGAACTGCTGCTCCAGGTCCTTGAGCTTGCGCTCCAGGGAGTCCAGGCGCGGCAGGGCCATGGTGTCGTCCTCGGCGGTGAGGTCGACGGTCACCGGCTCAGTCGTGCCGCGGACCGGCTGAAGGGAGGGCCGAGAGCGGACGGGCAGCTGTTCCGCGGTCGCTATGGCAGGCTCCGCGGTCGCCGCCGCCGGGCCGCGCTCCACCTGCACCTCGACCTCCCGGCCGGCGCCCCGGCCGACGAAGCCGCGGTGACCCCGGCTGATCGCCTTCAGCCGGGCGCGCTCCACCCGCTGCTGGTCGCGCCGCCGCTGCCGGGCCTCCTCCTTCTGCCGCTTGTCCTCGCGGACCTCCTCGACCGCCTCGTCGAGGCTGCGCACGCCCTCCAGGAGCATCAGCGACCAGGCCCTGTAGGTCTCGCGGGGCGCCCGCACCCAGCGCACGATCCGGATCTGCGGCAGCGGACGCGGCACCAGGCCCTGCTCGCGCAGCGCGGCCCGGCGGGTCTGCTTCAGCGCGCGGTCGAACAGCACCGCCGCCGACAGCGACATACCGGAGAAGAACTGCGGGGCACCGGCGTGACCCGCGCCGCGGGGCGCGTGCACCCAGTTGAACCAGGCAGCGGCGGCGGCGAACAGCCACACGAGTATCCGGGAGCCGAGGGCCGCGTCACCGTGGCTGGCCTCGCGCACCGCGAGCACGGAGCAGAACATCGCCGCGCCGTCCAGGCCGAACGGCACCAGGTACTGCCAGCCGTCGGTCAGTCCCAGGTTCTGTTCGCCGAAGCCGACGAGGCCGTGGAAGGACAGGGCCGCCGCCACCGCCGCACAGCAGAACAGCAGCACATAGGAGGCCGTGCCGTAGATGGCCTCCTTGCGCCTGCGGCGCTCCTCGCTGCGCTCCCACGAGTCGTCCGCACTCGTGCTCTCCCTGGAGGAGCGCTTGCCGCGCGCGAGCACCGCCACCGCCGCCAGCATGCCCAGGAGCAGCACGGCGCCCGGAAGCAGCCAGTTCAGCGATATGTCGGTCAGTCTCATCAGGGGTCCCTTGCATTGGGATAGGGCGTAACGCCCGCCATAGTGGCCCACTCCCGACGGCCCTCAGGGGGTTTCGGGGCAAGAGGCCGCCAAGAAGACGCAAGGGGATGCCCAGGACGGCGTTCTGCTCGAACTGCCGCATGAGGGGCGGGAGTTGAGTTCGAATAAGACTACCCGTACGGGTGGTTCATCGGAAAGTTCGTGCGACCCGTGGGGAAGGCGGGGACGACGGCCCTCAGGCGGCCGCGGCGGCGGGTCCGGCGATCCGCTCGCGGTCGCAGGTGCGGGGGCAGGTGGCGCAGGTGTCCTCCGGACGGACGGTGTAGAACATGCAGCAGCTCGTCCGGTCCCGGGTGACCAGCGGCGCGCCGTCCGGCCCGGTCAGCGTCCGGAACCCGGCGGCGCCGGCGTACGGCCGGACGGTCCCCGGCAGCAGCAGCTCCAGCTCCCGCACGGCCCGCGCTGCCTCCCGCTCGCCGAACAGCTGCGCGACGTACCACAGCCCCTCCACGACCTCGTCGGTCGCCATGCCCCACAGCGCGCGTCCGCGTCGCCGCATCCGGGGCCCGAAGGCGGCGAGCACCGGCTCCAGGTGCTCGGCCACGGCCGCCCGCACCTCGCCCCGCAGCGCCTCCTCGTCCGGGACGACGACCGTGCCGGGCAGCGCGGCGGCCGGGTCGCCCGGCAGGCAGGCGAGCGAGACGGGCCGGCGTACGGCCATCCGGCCGGCCGTGCGGTCGTACCAGACGTGGGTCACGGGCAGCCGGGGCACCCGGCGGTGCAGGAACCACGGGACGGTGATCAGCAGGCAGGCGGGCCAGGCGTAGCGGTGCAGACCGAAGCTCGCGACGACGTCCGGGCGGGCCGGCCGTCCGTAGTCCCGCACCACCTGGTCCGCGTCCCAGGCCAGGAACGCGTCCAGCTCCGCACCGCCCGCCGCGAGCCCGGCGGCGCCCGCCCAGCCCGCGCCGCCGGGCGGCGGCTCCTCCGGCCCCAGCTCGGTCACGGTCAGCCCCGGGAAGGCCGCGCCGAGGCGGTCGTAGGCGGCGGTGAGCGGCGAGGCCGCAGCGGGCATGGCGGAACCACCGGTCCTTGGACGCGTCCGCGAACGCGGACTGGCTTGCACAGGTAAGGCTTACCTTACCCGTGCTCGTCGGAGTTTGAACTGTCGCGCCGTGCGCCTAAGGTGCTTGACGGACAAGCGACAACCCGTCGTCAATGACCCCAAGTACCGACAAGCCGCCTGGAGGACCCGTGGAGCAGGGCGTGCAGGGCCCCCCGGGCACGCCGGTCACCGCCCGGGTGCCGGAGGACCGGCAGCGCCCGGCGGCCGGCGCCGCCCCTGGCCGGGAGCGGGACGCCGCGGCACCGGACACGGCGCGGGGCGAGCACACCCACGGCGAGCGGCCGGTCCCCGGACCGCGGGCCGCGGTGCAGCGCTCCTCGGTGCGCGGGCAGATCCTGGACGCGCTGCGCACGGCGCTGGTCACCGGGGACCTGAAGCCGGGCGAGGTCTACTCGGC
>NZ_MUMF01000263.1 GCF_002155905.1 Streptomyces tricolor
CTCAGGCCCTCGCCCTCGACCTCGGCGGCCGCACCGCGCTCGTCACCGGTGCCGCCAGCGGCATCGGCCGCGCCTGCGCGCTGCGGCTCGCCGCCGCCGGCACCGATGTGCTGGTCAACAACGCCGGGCTGCAACTCGTGCGGCCCATCGAGGAGTTCCCGCCCGAGGTGTTCCACACGGTGCTGACCGTGATGCTGGAGGCACCGTTCCGCCTCATCCGCGGCGCCCTGCCGCACATGTACGCACACCGGTGGGGCCGCATTGTGAATGTGTCCTCCGTCCATGGTCTGCGCGCCTCGGCCTTCAAGTCCGCTTATGTGGCCGCCAAGCATGGCCTCGAAGGCCTGTCCAAGACGGCCGCGCTGGAAGGCGCCGCCCACGGTGTGACCTCGAACTGTGTGAACCCGGCATATGTGCGCACCCCACTGGTCGAGAAGCAGATCGCCGACCAGGCGCAGGCACACGGCATCCCCGAGGAACGCGTGCTGTCCGAGGTCCTGCTGAAGGACAGCGCCCTGAAGCGGCTCATCGAACCCGAGGAGGTCGCCGAGGCCGTGGCCTACCTGTGCAGCCCGCAGGCGTCCTTCGTCACCGGCACCTCCCTCGTCCTGGACGGCGGGTGGACGGCCCACTGAAAGGCCCGGCCGCACCGGCTCCCGGAGTTTTCCACAGGCCTGCCGGGCCGGGTGGCCGATACGGAATCCTGTGACCATGTCCCGCGATCAACTGCAGTCGGCACCCAGCGGCAGCGCCGAGGCCCCTTACCTCGACCTGCTGGCCCGCGACGCCTCCGTGGAGGCCTACGAGCAGCCCGTCCTGCTCGCCCGAGCCGCGGGCGAGCCGGCCGACCGGATCGCCGCGCTGGAAGAGGCCAGACTGCTCGCGCTGCGCGTGCGCGCGGAGCTGGAGGGCCGCCGACGGCGCGAGGCGGAGCTGTCGGCGCTCTTCGAGACCGCCCACGACCTCGCCGGACTCCGCGACCTGGACGCCGTCCTGCAGGCGATCGTGCAGCGCGCCCGTTCCCTGCTCGGCACCGACGTCGCCTACCTCAGCCTCAACGACCCGGCCCGCGGCGACACCTACATGCGGGTCACGGAGGGCTCCGTCTCCGCCCGCTTCCAGCAGCTGCGCCTCGGCATGGGGGAGGGGCTCGGCGGACTCGTCGCCCAGACCGCGCGGCCGTACGTCACCGACGACTACTTCCAGGACGACCGCTTCCAGCACACCCTCACCATCGACGCCGGTGTCCGCGACGAGGGCCTGGTCGCGATCCTCGGCGTCCCTCTGATGCTCGGCCCGCACGTGATCGGCGTCCTCTTCGCGGCGGACCGGCGCGCGCGGGTCTTCGAACGCGAGCAGATCGCCCTGCTCGGCTCGTTCGCCGCGCTCGCCGCGGCGGCCATCGACACCGCCAACCTGCTCACCGAGACGAGGGCCGCGCTGGCCGGCCTGGAGCGCGCCAACGAGATCATCCAGGACCGCAGCGCCGTCATCGAGCGCGCGTCCGAGGTCCACGACCGGCTCGCCGAACTCGTCCTGCGCGGCGGCGGAGTCCACGACGTGGCCGCCGCCGTCTCCGAGGTCCTCGACGGAACCGTCCAGTTCACCGAGGCCGCGGCGGCACCGGCCGAGGCGCTGCGGGCATCCCGCGCCGAGGGGCACGCCGTACGGCACGGCAGCGACTGGATCGCCGCGGTGGCCGCCGGCGGGGAACTCCTCGGCGCGCTGGTCCTGCGCGGGCACCCCGGCCTCGACCCCGTCGACCAGCGCACCCTGGAGCGGGCGGCGATGGTCACGTCCCTGCTGCTGCTCGCCCGGCGCTCCGCCGCCGAGGCCGAACAGCGCGTTCGCGGCGAGCTGCTGGACGACCTGCTCGACGCGCGCGACCGCGACCCCCGCCTGCTGCGCGAACGCGCCAGCCGCCTCCAGGCGGACCTGGACGCCACCCATGTCGTCCTCGCCGCCCGCCTCGACGGCCCGGCGGCCGACGCCGACGAGGAGGCCTCGGCCCGCCGCCGGCTGTGGTCCGCCGCCTCCCACCTCGCGGCCACCCGGCACGGTCTGGCCGCCGCCCGCGACGGCGGCACCGTCCTGCTGCTGCCGCTCGGTGCCGGCGACACCGCCGCGGAGGTGGCCCGCCGCACCGCCCGCCATCTGGGCACGGCCGTCCACCAGCCGGTCACCGTCGGCGCCTCGGCCCCCGTGACCGACCTCGCCGGACACCCCGAGACGGTGGCCGCCGCCTACGCGGAGGGCCGCCGCTGCCTGGACGCGCTGCACCTGCTGGGCCGGGCCGGGGACGGCGCGGCGGCCGAGGACTTCGGCTTCCTCGGCCTGCTTCTCGCGGGCGAACGGGACATCGCCGGCTTCGTCGAGCGCACCATCGGCCCGGTGGTGTCGTACGACGAGCGGCGCGGCACGGAACTGCTGCGCACCCTGGACGCGTACTTCGAGGGCGGGATGAGCCCGGCACGCACCAAGGACGCGCTGCACGTCCATGTGAACACGGTCGCGCAGCGCCTGGAGCGCGTGGGCCGCCTGCTCGGCGCGGACTGGCAGACCCCCGCCCGCGCCCTGGAGATCCAACTGGCCCTGCGCCTGCACCGTCTGGCCACACCAGGACGACGCTGACCGGCCCCCTGAGCGGGAGCCGGTCAACGCGGTGGTGGGTCTCGGTGGGACCGATCGGACGGCCCCGGTGTCGATGGCCGGTCGGACGGTCCGGGCCACGGTGTGGCCGATCAGACGGCTCGGGCCACGGCGTGGCTGCTCACACGGTTGGGGGCCTCGGTGGGCCGGTCAGACGGTGCGCGCCTCGGCGGCCGGTGCCGCGTCCGCGGGCTCGGCGTCGTCGTCCGCGACCCGGGCGAGGTCCCGGTGCCGTGTCTCGCGTGCGAGGGCCACGGCGACCAGGGTCAGCACGGCGGCGGCGATCACGTACAGCGCGATCGGGGTGGAGCTGTCGTAGTCGGAGAGCAGCGCGGTGGCGATGAGCGGGGCGGGCGCACCGGCCGCCACGGAGGCGAACTGGGCGCCGATGGACGCGCCCGAGTACCGCATCCGGGTCGCGAACATCTCGGCGAAGAAAGCGGCCTGGGGCGCGTACATCGCGCCGTGCAGCACGAGGCCGACGGTCACGGCCAGGATCAGGTACCCGAACGAGCCGGTGTCCACCAGCGCGAAGAACGGGAACATCCACAGCCCGACACCGGCCGCACCCACCAGGTACACGGGCCGCCGCCCGACCCGGTCGGAGAGCGCGCCCCAGGCCGGGATGACCGCGAAGTGCACGGCCGAGCCGATGAGTACCGCGTTGAGCGCGGTCTGCTTGGAGACGCCGGCCGAGGTGGTGGCGTAGACGAGGATGAAGGCGGTGATGACGTAGTAGCTGATGTTCTCCGCCATCCGGGCGCCCATCGCCACGAGCACGTCCCGCCAGTGGTGGCGCAGCACGGAGACGAGCGGGAGCCTCTCGCTCGCGCCGGCCCGCCGCGCCTCGGCCCGCTCCAAGGCCTCCTTGAACACGGGTGATTCATCGACGGACAGACGGATCCACAGACCCACGAGGACGAGTACTCCGGAGAGCAGGAACGGAATACGCCAGCCCCAGGTGCCGAAGGCGTCGTCGGACAGCACGGCGGTGAGCAGCGAGAGCACACCCGTCGCGAGCAACTGCCCGGCGGGCGCGCCGGTCTGCGGCCACGAGGCCCAGAAACCGCGCCGCCGCGCGTCCCCGTGCTCCGACACCAGCAGGACGGCACCGCCCCACTCGCCGCCGAGTGCGAAGCCCTGCACCAGCCGCAGCACGGTGAGCAGCACCGGCGCGGCGCTCCCGATGGTGGCGTGCGTGGGCAGCAGTCCGATGGCGAACGTGGCCCCGCCCATCAGCACCAGGCTCAGCACCAGCAGCTTCTTCCGCCCCAGCCGGTCACCGTAGTGCCCGAACACGAGCGCCCCGAGCGGCCGGGCCGCGAACCCCACGGCGTACGTCAGGAACGACAGCAGCGTCCCGACGAGCGGATCGGAGTCCGGGAAGAACAACTTGTTGAACACCAACGCGGCGGCCGAGCCGTAGAGGAAGAAGTCGTACCACTCGATGGTGGTGCCGATGAGGCTGGCGGCGACGATGCGGGGGAGGCTGGCGGGGGGTGGGGGAACGGTGGTTCCGGAGGCCATGTGCGCCACTTCCTCGTGTGCGGTGGGGACGATTGTGTGTCGCCACACCGTAGAAACGGGCACGTCAGAGGCGTATGTGGTGGGACACCATAGTTCTGAGGCGAGCTATGCGCGCGGTCCCCATGCTGGCTCGTCGAAGGGTGCTTCGGCGACTCGGAAGGGGCCGGGATGAGCGATGTCTGTGATGCGTATTTCGGTGTGATTTTGATGGCGGCGGGCTGAGCCGGGTGCTGGTTCGGTGCTGGCTGAAAGCCCACGTCATCACCCGTCTTCACCTCTCCCGTGCTGACTTGGTGCTGCCTACGCTGCGTTGAAGGGGGGCGTGTGACCTGTTTTGTTGGTTCCGCCGAAGGCTGATACGCGGCTAACGCCGCTGCCGGGAGGTGCGGGCCACCCTCTTGGGGCGTCCAGGGAAGCAGCCTCTGCGTTGGCCGGTGGGCCGAGGCGTTTGCCGGCCATGCTCCACGCCTGGCACGGAGGAGACGCGATCAGCCCACGCGTCCGGCCGACCGGGCCACGTCGGATACAGCGCAACATCGGTCCGCACGGTCAACTAACCAGCGGCTGCTCGGGTCTTACAGGCCCACTCGTCCCATTCCAGGCCGATATCCCGCGCACCGAGGGATGCCAGGGCCCGGCTCCAGCAACCCGGCCCCGCGAAGAGATCAAGTATCAAGTGGCCAGCCCGAAGTCGTCCTGCGTCGGTGCGTCCGCATCCCCGCGGCACGCCCAGGGTGAGCAGCCGTCCACCGCCCCGTTCTCCAACTCGTCCGCATCGTCGGCGGCTATCTGGAGAGCGGCCCGTTCGGCGGCGGTGACGTGATCGATCGGCGCCTCGCTCAGAGGCACGCGGGAGCGGTGCAAGAACGCCTCGCCGAGCAGCCGGTTGCCCGATGCGTTGGCGCACGCATTTCCCTGCCGGATGGCCGCATCGAAATCCACCACATCCGCCCACTCGGACGGTGAGGTATCCCTGATGTGCCTCCACTGGGCATTTCCATGGAATGGGCAGCCCAGACAGCTGGACTTCGGGGTGTCGGCGAGGCCGAGCGAGGCGAGGTAGCGGATGCAGTCGGTGCGCGACCAGCCCAGGTCGATGAGCGGGTGGCGGTTGCGCATGTAGCGGACGTCGGCCTCCTTGGCGCGGTGGAATTCGTCCGTGGAGATACCCACCCACTGCCGGGTGGCGGGCGAGGCGTCCCTGCGCAGCGTGACACTGCCACCGCACTCCACCAGTCGTGTCGCGCGCTTTGTGGAGACCTTGGCGGGTGTTCTGTGATGATTGGTCAGAGTTTGGCAGTTTGCGAACGGCGTCACCCAGGACAGCCGATGAGCCCCCGCCCACGCCCGTCCCGGACGGCGCCCCTCGCCGCACACTGCATGGCACGGAGCCGGGGAGCGGGGGAGTGATGGCAGTACGTCGACGGCGCCGGCGCTTGAAGAAGCGGACGCGTAGGCAACTACAGGGCTGGGGCGCGGTGTCGGCGGTGATCGCCGTGGTGTGGATGGCCGCGAACTGGTCGGTGGTGTGGCCCGTTCTCGTGGCCGTGCTCGCCGCGGCCGTGGTGGGCGGGGCCGGATGGGCACTGTTGCGGGCGCACCGTCTCGCGGTCGGCCAGGACCGGGCGTGGCGGGCGCGGGAGGAGGCCAGGGCGCGGGAGTTGTCGATGGCCGAGGTCGACGCGCTGTCGTGGCAGGAGTTCGAGGAGTATGTCGCCGATCTGTGCCGACGGGACGGCTGCACGAAGGTCGTCGTCAGTGGCAGGAGCGGCGACCTGGGCGCGGACGTCGTCGGCTACTTGGCCGACGGCCGAAAGCTGGTCGTCCAGTGCAAGAAGTACGCACCCCACCGGAGCGTTTCCTCGCAGGACATGCAGAAGTTCGTCGGCACCGCCCGTCTCGAACACGGCGCGGATGTCGCGTTGTTCGTGACCACTTGCCGCACCTTCACGAAGGCCGCGGTGGGACTGGCACTGCGCCAGGACATCGTGGCCCTGCACCGTGACCTGCTGGGCGCCTGGGTCAAGGGCGCTCGTCTGGAGACCTTGATCCCGCTGAACGGCGGCGACGGTGGTATCAGGCGGCGCCCGTCTGCCTGACGGCGGAGGACTGCTGCTGGGCGTCTCCAGTACGTGCGAGCCGAAGAAGCGGCCGGCCACTGGTTCCGCGGCGGAGACGCGGCGTCGGCCTGGCTGAGCAGCGTCCATGCCTTCGCTGAGGCATGGACGTTCGAGTCGGCGGCCGGTTCGACCTCGTCACCGCCGATCACGGTGGTGTCGTGCCGGTGTGCGGTGGCGCCGACGACGACACGAGGAAGGCCGAGAGGCTGTTCCGCATCGCCTCCGAGAGGTGACTGTGCCGATCGCTGCGGCGTCGTTGGCGCAGGTCACCGGCGATCCGGCGAACCCCGTGGCGGACCGGCCCACTCCCGGGCGTCCACCGGCCAGACACCGGCACTCGTCCGCCTCGGCATCGGGGACTACCGGCTGACCTGGGACACGGTCGGGACGTACGGCGGCAGCGTGCAACTCGTCGCCACCGGCGCGACGGTCCGCCTGCCGCCAGGGCAACTCCCCGGGTCGACGTACGCGTCTGGTGACACGGCCCAGCCGGCCTGCGGGTCGACGCGCCGTTCGCCGCGGCATGTGTGCGCCGGCCGTAGCTCCGGTCAGTGCAGAGCCGATGGCGGCAGGGTCCGGAGCGACTGGAGTGCGGCGTACAACTCGGCTGTGCCGACCGGGTCGGTGACGGTGCGTCCGGTGAGTGCGTGGATCCGGCGTAGCCGCTGACGGACGGTGTTGGCGTGACAGTGCAGGGCCCGCGCGGCCTTCTCCGTGGAGCCGGAGGCCGCGTACCACGCGGTGAGTGTGCCGATCAGCATGGTGCGTTGCTCGGCGGGGAGATCGAGCAGCGCACCGAGTACGGAGCGGGCCATCCGGGCGGCGACGTCGGGGGAGTCCGCCACCAGCCCGGCCAGCGGGCCGTCGTCGAAACGGACGACCCGCGGGCCGGCCGTGTCGGCTGCGGCCAGGGCAAGCCGGGCCAGCCGCAGGCCCGTGGGGCATTCGGCGAGGCTCGTGAAGGCGGGGCTCACCCCGTAGCGGAGGGTGGCCTGCCGCTGGAGCACGGTCAGCAGCCGCTCCAGTGTGCGCTGGTCGCGGACCGAGACCAGGCCCGCCAGCAGACCGGCAGTGTGGCTCCAGGCGGAGGCGATGCCGTGGGCGGCGAGCCGGTTGCCGAGTTCGGGCGCCGGCCCGGGCGGCGGGTCGGCGACCAGCACCACGAACAGTCCGTCGTAGGGCAGGCGAAGGGCGTCCGCCGCCCGCCAGAGGGCCTCCGTGGTGCGGGCGGTGCCGTCGAAGAGCTCGGCGAGAGCGGGGGAGCCCACCTGGCCCGTGGCGGCCCCTGACGCATGCCGGTAGGCGGCGGTGATCTCGTTGGCACCGGTTTCGATCAGCCCGAGCAGGCGGGCGGCGCCGTCGGGCAGCGCCTCCAGCCCGTGATGGCCCGCGTTGCGTGCCTCGGCGGTCAGCTCCTCCAGCAGCATGCGTCCGCCCGCGTGGTAGGCGGCGATCACGGCGGGCAGCGGAACGCCCTGACCGGCCCTGCGCAGCGCCGTGGCGGTGGCCGGCGCGGCGCCATGACGACCCGTCAGCGAGGAAAGCGTGAAGGCAAGATGGGCGCGGCAGGAGGCGCGTAGCTCCTCGATGGGGACCAGTCGACGGTAGGCGACGGTGCCGGACGGTGCGAGGATCCGCTCGGCTGCCTGCTCGCCCAGTTCGGTCAGCCGTCCCTTCAAGGCGGTGGCGAGTAAGCCGATCCGTCGATCCGTCGGCTGGGTGGTGACGGGAATGTCGGGCATGGCCGCATCCTAACGAGGGTGTACGGCATTGCCGAACGGTATATGTCATTGTCGTTGATCACATGATGACGCGTCACACCATGTGAGCGGCGCTATCACCAGCCGCACACCGCTCGCTCGATCATCGGTGCACGAACTCGTCAGCCTCACTCACCCCGAGGACCCTCATGAGACTTCTGCGCACCGCCGTGCCCGCCCTCGCCGCACTGCTGGCGGTCACCCTGATCGCGGTGCCCGCTCCGGCCGCCGCCGTGGAGAGCGGTGATCTCAGCGACGCCTTCTACACCCCACCGCCCGGCGAACTCACCACAGGGTCTGGCGAGTTGATCCGGTACCGAGCCGCCGACTTCCGCATCGAGCCGACCGGTCTCATCGACCAGGACGTCCGCTCCTGGCAGTTGCTGTACGGCTCCGCCGACGCCGAGGGCCGCCGGATCGCCGTCTCCGGCACCGTGCTCGTCCCCGAGACCCCGTACGCCGGTCCCGGCCCGCGCCCGGTGGTCGCGCACGCCATCGGCACGCACGGCCTGGGCGACCGATGCGCTCCCTCGCGGGCACTGGCCGAAGGCACCCAGTACGAGAGCCTCGTCATCAAGTCGATGCTCGACCGCGGCTGGGCCGTGGTCGTCACCGACTACCAGGGTCTCGGCACCCCCGGCGGGCACAGCTACGTCAACGGCAGGGCCGAGGGCCAGGCCGTGCTGGACTCGGTGCGGGCCGCCCAGCGGCTGCCCGAGGCGGGGATCGCTGCCGACGCTCCGGTTCTTGTCGCCGGTTACTCGCAGGGCGGCCAGGCGGCGAGCTGGGCGGCGGAGCTCCAGCCGTCGTACGCACCGGAGCTGGACCTGCGCGGCGCGTCGGTCGGAGCGCCCGCCGCGGACCTTCTGGTGGTCGCGGAGGGAGTGGACGGCAGTCCGGCCTTCGGCTTCGGCCTGACCGCGGCCGTCGGCCTGAAGCACGCATACCCGGAACTCCCCCTGGAGGAGCTGTTCACCGACCACGGCCGCGAGCTGCTGGCCGACATCTCCGACGACTGCACGCTGCAGATCGCCGCCAAGTACGGACTGCACAGCTGGGACGGGCTGACCACCGAGGACCCGTTCGCGCGAGGCGACTGGCGCGCCCGCCTCACCGAACAACGGGCCGGGCAGCACCGTCCGGCGGTGCCGGTGCGGCTCTACCACTCGCGCCTGGACGACGTGATCCCCTACCGGGCGGGCACCGAGCTGAAGGACCGGCTCTGCGCACTCGGCGCGTCCGTCGACTGGGACTCGTACCTCGTGCCCACCCACATCGCCACTTTCTACGCAGCTGCCCCGGACACGACCGGCTGGCTGGCGGACCGCCTGGAGGGCAGGCCGGTGGCGAACGACTGCTGACCGAGCGGCGTGCGTCGGAAACGGGCCCGACGGCCAGCGCCTCCTCACCACGGCACAGTCCGTGCTCGTCGGCGCATGTTGCTTGAGTCCCTGGCCGTGCCGGCTGCTGATGCCCCGTCCCGGGTTGCCTGGTCGGCCGGCACCTCGCTGTACCGGCCCCGGCAGGCGCTACGTCGGGGCGGGCAGGTGCGGGGAGCGGAGCACGAGCAGGGTGATCTCGCTGGGGGCGAAGACGCGGAACGGCGGGCCCCAGAAGCCGGTGCCGCGGCTGGTGTAGAGGAGGGTGCGGGTGCCGTGGTGGCTGAGGCCGGCGAGGGCGGGCTGGTCGAGGTGGACCAGGTGGTGGAAGGGCCAGATCTGGCCGCCGTGGGTGTGGCCGGAGAGTTGGAGGTCGATGCCGGCGGCTGCCGCCCGGTCGATGAACTTGGGCTGGTGCGCCAGGAGCAGGACGGGCAGGTCGGGGTCGGCGCCGTGCAGGGCTCCGGCGAGGTGGGCGCGATGGCCTGTCAAACCGGAGGACTCGGCGGTGACGTCGTCCACGCCGGCGACCACGAGGGTGTCGCCTCCGCGTTCGAGCAGCAGATGGCGGTTGCGCAGCGGCTCCCAGCCCAGCTCGTCCATCAGGTCGACCCAGCCCTGGGCCTCGCTGTAGTACTCGTGGTTGCCGGTGACGTAGACCCGGGCCCGGGTGGCCCGCACGGTGGCGAGTGGGGCGGCCTGGGCGCGGCGGCGTTCGGCGGTGCCGTCCGCGATGTCACCCGTGTGACAGACGAGGTCCGCTTCCAGGGCGTTCACCGTCTCGCACACCCGCGCCGACCAGCGGGCTCGATCGAGGGGACCGTAGTGGGTGTCGGTGATGAGGACGACGCGGAGGCCGTCCAGCCCGGCACCGAGCCGCGGGAGTTGCACGTCGAGTCGGCGCACGCGGGGAACGCGGCGGGCTTCGGCGTACCCCCAGGTGAGGAGTACGGCGGTTGTGCCGAGCACGGCCCATGTGACCGTTCGAGCCCGGTCCTGGCTCGCGCCGACGCCGGCCACGGTGAGGGCGAGCCGCAAGAGGATGCCGAGCAGCAGGGACCAGGTGAACAGAACCCAGCCGGCGCCCAGCAGGGTGTCACCGACGATCGCAGCGCGGTCCTGTTGGCGCCGGCCGTGGCCGCGCGCCATCGCGAGCGGCATTCCGAAGAGACCGAGGGCGAAGAGGGCGGTGCCGGCGAGTGCGACGGGCAGCGGCCAGTGCTGGCCGGTGTGCAGGAGCATCCAGCAGGGCACGGCCCACAGCAGGACAGGGGCGATCAGGGGGACGTAGCGCATCAGGCGGCGCAGTCGGCTCGGCCGCGAAGCCGGCGCTTCGCTGTCTGCGGGCCGGGTGTTGCCGGTGTCGGTCACGCTTCCCTCTCTGACCAGGCTGCCCTCTCGCGCACTGTATCCGGGCGCCCCCTTCTTCGACAGGGCGCTCGGCCACCAACTGTGTCGGCTGAGTGATTCTGGCCCTTGCCGGATGCCTCGGGCCGACCNNGGTCGGCCCGAGGCATCCGGGCGTCTTCAGGCCACGAGCGATTCGTCCGCGAGGAACTTCTCCACGAACTCCAGTGTCCGACGGTCGAAGTCGGCGTACTGGGCCTCGCGTTCGGCGCCCGTGACCGCGTCGCCGACGAGCAGATTGCCCTCGTCGTCGACGCGCTGCGGTCGCTCCTCGGCGTCGAGGAGCAGGCCCACGGTGGAGCGTGAGAAGCCGCAGTACAAGGCGATGCCCTCGCTCAGGGTGGCCTCAAGGACGGACTGCATTCCCTGTGCGATGGGATCGTCGGCGGTGGCGCCGGCCAGGCCGAGCCACAGGATGCGCTTGCCGGCCAGGCGGGGCTTGCTGCGGCCGTAGGCGAACCCGTAGTTCCACACGCGGTCGATCCATCCCTTGAGGACTGCCGGCACGCTCTGCCAGTACACGGGGAAGACGGCGACGATGACATCGGCGTCGAGGATGCGCCGCATATGAGCATGTGTCTCTTCCGAGTACCTCTTCTCCCGGTTGCCCCAGTCCGGCTGGTCCTCCACGTTCATCCGAGGGTCGAATCCCTCGGCGTGCAGGTCGAGCAGATCGATGCGGTATCCGGCGGCTCCGAGGCGGGCGGCCGCACGGCGGGCGGTGTGTGCGGTGAGGGAATCGCTACGGTGGTGTGCGACGACCACGAGGGCTGTTCCGGCGTCACCGGTGTGCTGAGGCACAGTGTCTCCCGACTGGACTCGATGTGTTCGGTGAGTCCAGTACAACCGGGGCCGTGTAGATGATCCATGGGAGAAAGTCTCCAAGGCATAGGAGATCGTCTACGATTCCCCTATGGATCCCTTGAGTTCGCTGCTGAGCGGCATCCGGGCCGAGGGCTCGGTCGTCAGCCATGCCGTCCTGAAGGCGCCCTGGACCATCCGCTTCGCCGACGGCGCACCGCTCACCATGGTCACCGTGCTGCGCGGGGGCGGCAGCCTGCTGCTGCCCGACGGCACCGAGCGGGTGATCGCCGCAGGCGACACGGCCATCGTGCGCGGCCCCGCACCGTTCCATCTCGCAGACGAGCCCGCCGCCGTCCACCGCCCCCGCGCGGAGTACGAGATCAACTGCTTCGCCGCACAATCCCCGTGCTCAGTACAAGCGTTGGGCGGGATCAACTGGGGCACCGACACGGGCGGAGCCACGGCACTCATTGTGGGTGCCTACCGCGCCTCCGGCCATCGCCACGAACGGCTCCTGCGCGCGCTGCCGCCCGTTCTTGTCGTCACCGAGGACGCCGAAGTCTGCGCCTGGCTGGAGAGTTCAGCCGCCGACGCCGCACGGCTCTCCTCCGGTTCGCAGGCGCTGATGGACCGGCTCCTGGACTGGGCTCTGGTGTGCACGCTGCGCACCTGGTTCGAGCGGTCGGGTGACGACGCTCCGAGCTGGTATCGCGGCCTCGCCGACCCGGTCCTGGCGCCCGCCCTGCACGCCTTCCACGACCGGCCCGCCGATGCATGGACAGTCGCGTCGCTCGCCGCGCAAGCCGGCGTCTCCCGGGCGCTGTTCGCCAGACGCTTCACCGAACTGATGGGCCGCCCGCCCCTCGCCTACCTCACCGAGTGCCGCATGGACGAAGCCGAGGCCCTCCTTGCCGACACCGACCTCAGCATCGCCCAGATCGCGAAGACCGTCGGATACGCCGACGCCTTCGGCTTCAGCGCCGCTTTCAAACGCCACAAAGGCCTGAGTCCCAGTACGTTCCGCGCTGCGGCGGCGTGACCTACAGCGCGCGGCGGCAAGGACGCGGCCTCCGGCGCCGGCCGCCTGCTCCTTCCACCGCGCTGCGTCAACTGGTAGCGGCCGACACCGAACTGCGTCTCACCGTTGAAGTCGTCGTTGGCCTGGTGCCCGGCCTGTTCGGCGGCCCGCACGAAGGCCGAGGCGAGGGGATGCCCCGGACCTGCCGTCGCTGACCGTCAGTGGTCCGCCGACCCCGTGGTAGATGTCCTCGCCGCGCTCGTTGTCCTCCGAGCGTCCGAAGTACGGGAGTACGTCGGCGTAACCCCAGCCGGTCGCCCCGGCCGCCGCCCGTCCGTCGTAGTCGGCGCGATTGCCCCGGATGTAGATCACCGCGTTGATCGAGCTGGAGCCGCCGAACACCTTGCCCCTGGGCAGGTAGGTCCGCCGCCCGCCGATGCCGGGTTCCGGGTCGGAGTCGAGGTCCCAGTCCAGCTCGGACTTGAACAGCTGCGGGAAGGCGGCCGGGACGTGGATCTCCTGTGCTGTGTCGGGGCCGCCGGCCTCGATCAGCGCGACCCGCACGTCGGGGTCCTCCGAGAGTCGCGCCGCGAGAACGCAGCCTGCGGACCCGGCGCCGACGATGACGTAGTCGTACATGCTCATCCCGTCCCTTGAAGGAATACAGCGTGGTGGCGAACGAAGAGGCGGCGCCGGCCCCGGTGAGTCCGGCCCGTCCTGGTTACCGGGGCGAACGCGCCGGATCGAGGACGCGTGCGAGGAAGTCGAGCTGGTCGGCCAGCACTCGCCGCTGTCCCGGTCCGGCGTAGACATCCAGGTGGTCCACGGGGTACTCGCGCAGCTCCCCTCGCCGGCCGGCCTTCCGGGCGGTCCGCCGGGCCGCCCCGGCCGGTGCGATGCGGTCCTCCGTGCCGATCTGCACGAGGACCGGGCAGGCCCAAGCGCCCGGCGAAGGTGGTGGGCCGGTTCAGGCCGACCTTCAGCGCCGCGCGTGCGCACACCTCGTTGCGGAAGGCGGGACGGGCGAACGACGCGCAGATCTCCTGCGCGCGGGGGACGCCCATCATGGCCAGCGACCCGGGCTCCGCTACGACCGGTACGTGGTGCGGCGGCCGAGCGGTCAGGGCGCGAGCGGCGTCACGCAGCCCGTGCCCGGCCAGGCGCAGCAGCCGGCCGACCCCGGCTGGCGCACGACATGGGCCAGCGAGGCGAGACCGTCGGTCACGGGCGTCAGCGAGACCACCGCCGCGACACGGGCGTCCTGGGCGGCGACGACGAGGGCGTGGCCGCCCGCGTACGACACCCCTCACAGCACGACCCGGTCCGGGTCGACGCCGGGCAGCCGCCGGGCGGCCGCGAGGGCCGCGTGGTAGTCCTGCCGCTGGCGGCGGACCGAGACGTCCTGGCGGGGGGTGCCGTCGGAGTCGCCGAAGCCCCGGTAGTCGAAGACGAATGCGTCGATGCCGGCTTCGGCGAAGCCCTCGGCGTAGTTCAGCAGGCCGCTGTCCCGGGTGCCGCCGAAGCCGTGGGCCATGACCACGCAGGGCCGTCCGCCCGGGCCGGTCAGGGCGTCGCTGCCGGCCGGCACGTGCCAGGCGGCGCAGCGGGCGCCATGGCTGACGAAGGTGAGGTCGCGCTTCACCGTGCCGCCTCCGGCCGGGCCGACGGCACCGGGCCGCCGGCGGTGAAGCGGAGGGCGCTGTCCTCGACCGGTCCCTCACGCAGCCGCTCGACGTCCCTCTCGTACGCCATCTCCACCGTCCATGGGGGCCGCTCGTCCCCGCCCGCGGGAACTCCCTGATGCCTCGTAGGACGTAGTTCGACCTCAGATCCATGTATGGCACCCGTTCGACGGTCGGGTCGTCGAGGACGGCTGCGACGGTGTCGTAGCCGTGGGCGTCCATGTGGTCGAGCAGGCGGCAGAAATGCTCGCAGACCAGATCGACCTTGAGCGTCCACGAGAGGTTGGTGTAGCCGAGCGCGAAGACGAGGTTCGGCACGCCGGAGAGCATCATCGCCTTGTACGCCATGGTGTCCGAGGGTTTCGTCTCGCGGCCGTCGACGCTCAGCCGGATTCCGCCGAAGGGCGACATGGTGAGCCCGGCCGCGGTGACGGCGATGTCGGCGGTCAGTTCCTGGCCGGACTTCAGCAGGATGCCGGTCTTGGTGAACCGGTCGATGTGGTCGGTGACGACCGAGGCCCGCCCGGCCGAGGTCGCCTCGAACAGATCGCCGTCGGGCACCACGCACAGCCGCTGGTCCCAGGGGGCGTAGCGCGGGGTGAAGTGGGTGTCGATGTCGAAGTGCCGGGGGAGTTGCCGGCGCACGTTGGCGATGAGCAGTCTGCGCATGAGTTTCGGCATGCGCCGGCTGGCCTTGTAGATCGCGCGCGTGAACAGGATGTTTTTGCGGCGGACCATCCGGTGCGCCCGTTCGTGGCCGACCAGTTTCCGCAGCGCGTGGGCCAGGGAGTCATGGGCCGGCATCGAGAACACATAGCTGGGTGAGCGCTGCAGCATGGTGACGTGGCCGGCGGTGCGGGCCATCGAGGGGATGAGGGTGATGGCCGTGGCACCGCTGCCGATCACGACGACCCGCTTGCCGGTGTGGTCGAGCTCCGCCGGCCAGTGCTGCGGATGGATCACCGTGCCGGCGAAGTCCTCGATGCCCGGGAACTCCGGTGGGAATCCGGCGTCGTGGTCGTGCTCCAGTCGGGGGCAGGCGTGCGACGCGTGCGAAGGCTGCCTGCGATCGCCCTGCCGGCCCTGCTCCGCCGCTTCCCCACGCTCACACTCGCCGTCCCCGAAACGGCCCTCCGCTTCCGCCAGGGCTCAACGGTCTACGGCGTGGAGGCCCTGCCGGTCGCCTGGTGACCGCCGGCCCCGCCGCCTGACCCTGGTTCTTCCGCACCGCGCACATATGTGCCGTAACACAGGACGTTGGCGTGGCCGGCGGGACGACCTGCGTCCGCGGGCGAACATTTTTGCGCGCGGGCCCGTAGGAACGGCCTGGTGGTGCTTCATCAGGTTCTGGCTCGGTTCCGGGCAGAGGGCGGTCGCAGGTGGTGCAGGTGCCGGTCCAGCGCCTCAGCAGGTGATGGTGGCCGGCCCGACCGGTGACGGGGTTCCGGCTCGTGCGCGGTTCCACGGCACTGCGCACAAGCCGGAGAGCAGACGAAAGGCGCCACAGCCCTGGCGGTCCGACGGACCCCACCAGCTGCAGCAGACACCGTCGGCGACCCGGCCGCCGCCTCTGCTGTCCGTTCGGCCCGGCAGACGCCGAGGGGCCGCCGCGCTTCCTGGCGACATGTGGCGCGGTGGCACAGTCTCGTTTTCCGGTCACGGGAACGGTTCTGACTCCCGACCCACGGCAGCCCCCCGCTTGCTGCCCACCTGTAATCAACCCCGTTCGTTTCATTGACATTTCACTCAGAAGTCCTACCGTTGGGAGCGCTCCCATGACAGCTTGCCACTGGAAGGAGTTCCCCCCACATGCGCAAACAGAGTCCGTTAACCGGGCGTTCGCGGTCGTCCCTCCGCCGGCCGCTCCAGGCGCTCGCCATGCTGTTCGCCGTGGTTGTCGGCGCACTGACCTGGTCGGCTCCCGCCCAGGCCCACGGCACCGTCGTCGACCCCGCTTCCCGCGCGTACCAGTGCTGGAAGACGTGGGGCAGCAACCACACGAACCCGGCCATGCAGACCGAGGACCCCATGTGTTGGCAGGCCTTCCAGGCCAACCCCGACACCATGTGGAACTGGATGAGCGCGCTCCGCGACGGCCTCGGTGGCCAGTTCCAGGCGCGGACCCCCGACGGGACGCTCTGCAGCAACAACCTCTCGCGGAACGCCAGCCTGAACAAGCCCGGGCCGTGGAGGACCACCACCGTCGGCAACAACTTCACGGTCCACCTGTACGACCAGGCGTCCCACGGTGCCGACTACTTCAAGGTCTACGTGAGCAAGCAGGGCTTCAACCCCAAGACCCAGACCCTGGGCTGGGGCAACCTTGACTTCATCACGCAGACCGGCCGCTTCGCCCCGGCGCAGGACATCACGTTCCCCGTCCAGACCTCCGGCTACACCGGACACCACATCCTGTTCGTGATCTGGCAGGCCTCGCACCTCGACCAGGCCTACATGTGGTGCAGCGACGTGAACTTCGGCTGAGCCGGGGAGCGCCGCACACGGCACCGACCTCGGCCGGGCGGCCGGTAACCCGCCGCCCGGCCGACCGAGCTGCGTCGGGGAGGGGAACCCATGTGGTCACCCTGCCCCGACGGCAAAACCTTGGTCAGCGCCCCGCGGCTCATCGGGGCGCCAGGACCACGATCCTGCCGGAGGCGAGGGACGTCGCCGCCGTCAGGCCGGAGTCGCGCAGCGTCTCGGCCACCGAGGTACCGACCGGCCTGCTTCACGGCGTGATCCGGGTCCGGATGCCCCCGACCTCGTCGCCGGCCCGGGCAGCGGGGCAACTGGCCGACCGCTACGAGATCACCGGCCCCACCCCCATCTCTTGCCGGAACCTGCACCACCTGCGGCCGCCCCTGCCGGAGAACCAGAGCCAGAACCTGACGAAGCACTACCAGAGGGTGGCTCTCCGATCAGGCCGGGAACGCCAGAAGGGGCTCGGCCGGGTGGCCGCGCCCCTTCTCGTACCCCCGTCGGCGGGGCGCGTCAGCGGACGATCTCGGCGCGGATGCGCTCGTCCGGGGTGGCGATGTCCCAGTAGGAGGCGGTGCCGCTCGCGCCTTTGTAGACGCCGGTGCCACCGGTGATGGCCATCTCGAGCTCCGGCGCTCCCCTTTCCCAGAGGGCCTGCATGGTCAGGGAGCCCTTCTCGAGCCGGGCTGTGATCACGCATTGCGACGTCTGCTTGTCGCCTTCTATGCGGACGACCTCGCACGTACCGCCCCCGAGTCCGACGATGCGGCCGTCCCTCGACGTGGTGCCGGAGAAGGCGTTCATGTCGCCCTGGCTCGGCCCTGCCGCGCCGACGTCGACCGACTCGTACTGGAGGTTCTCGACCTTGAGTTCGAGGACCTCGACGCGCTTCTTCGGTGCCGCCGCCGTGTCGGCGGCACCGGCACTGCCGACGGCGAGGACGCCGAGGGTGGCGGCGGCCAGGGAGACGGCGACGAACCTCTTCATGGGCATGATGAATCCCCTCGCGATGGAACTTCCGTGCGGCACAGGGCACTTGAACTGCTCTGTGCGACGGTTACGACGCTATGGCGGGCGGGATCCCTACGTCCAAGACGAATATCGCTATGGCGTCATGCCACGGGAGGCATGGCGGGCACACTCGTTGTCACCGGAGCGTTGGTCTGGTGGCGAGGGATGGGGGGAGTTCTGACGCTGCGTGGGTGGTGATCGAGCCGTCGCTGCGCCTGCGGGGCGGGCTCGTGGCCGGTGGCGGGATCACGCCAGGTCCTTGAGAGCCGGGGCGCCCGACACCTCGCGCCCCGTCCTCCGCTGAATGCCGCCGGCTGCACGAGGCGCCGCCACTTCGCCGCGCCGGTGGCGCGTACGCCGAGATGCAGGCCGGGCCGGCCGCCCATGCCCGGACCGGCTCCTGCGTCGGCGAGGCACCGGCCGCAACCCCGGACGAGCCCGTGCCCGCAGCGCCGGAACACACTGGAGCGGAACCCGCGGCACCAACCGCACACCACGCCGTCCCCGTGCTCGCGGCGGCCGGCACCACGCCGCCGGTACGCGCCGAGTCCGGCGCCGCGCGCGCCCGACTGCGTCCCGGGGCGGACGACCCGTCCGGGACGAGGAACCGCTGCAACTGCGCCAGCAGCTGCGGATGGCCGCCTGCCAGTTGGTGACGTCCGTGCAGGGGCAGTGGCAGCTGAAGAAACCCGAGAACCGGTGCCTGCTGAGCACGATCCGGGCGGCCGGCCGGAGGCGGATGACCGGTACGTACTGGCTGCTGCTGCTCACCACCGAGCGGGAGGTCTTCGGCAGTCGGCGCGGCCAGCGGGCCGGCAAGTTCTATGAGGTGCTGGAGCAGATGCTGGCCAGCACCTGCCGGAGGCTCCCGGCCGGCCCGAGGAAGTCGCCCCCGCCGACTGACCGCCGGACGGCTTCGAGTGAGGAGGTTCCCCGGTCGTACATAGGGAGCGGGGACGGACGGCCGCTCCTGGCCGCTCGACGCAGCGGAACGCCGCAGGCGCCACGCTCGCTGGGCGACGGCTAGGTGCCCGGCGTCCACTTGGCCTCACGCCGGCTGAAGGTGGAACGGCGAGCCTCCGCGTATACGGGGGCACTCGTCGTGTTCGGGTGATTGGACCCGGCGTGCTGCGAGTGGGGTACCCAGTGTCCTCGATGACGGCGGCCTTGTCTGCCTTCGGGTTGCGGTTGGCCCGGGTGCCGGGCCAACCCCGTGCAGGAGGGGCCTGCCGCTCGACGATCTGAGTCACCGTCACCGAGGGACGCCGGGCAGCGGGGCGTGCTGCCGGATCGTGAGCTGGGCGGGCAAGAGCTGCATCTGCCGTTGAGCGGACCACCTGCACCGGACACGGCACTGAGCCGACACCGGCGGGGGACGCCAGCACGGCACGTCCGCCGGCGTAGGGTGTTTAACCGGTCAGGATGGGGGCTTTGGATGGTCCGTTCGGCGAGAAGCCGCGACCTACAGCAGCGGACTTTTCGCATCAATGACCTGCACAGATGCAAACGTGGCGCGGACTCACGATCCGCCGCGCTCCTCCGGGAGTGCGACAACCATCAAGCCACGGGAACCAAGACCCTACTTGAATGGCCCATGCATCGTTGAGAGCATCGGTTCATCGCCTCAGCGAGCCGTTCGGGCTACGCCGGGGGTATCTAGCGCCCGCAGGTGGCGAGGTGCCATATCAGGAAGAGCAGGGAGAACCCCTGTCGACCTAGGTGACGGAAAGTTGACGATTCTACCTTTCGAGAAGCTGACGCGAGCTACTCAGCGAAAGAAATTGCGGTCCCTTGCTTTTGACTGCCTCGAGTATCACGGTGTCATCGCGGGTGATATCAGACTGCTGCAGTTCGAGGACAACGCGGTTTATCTGGTGGAAGCAGGTGACGCGCGGTACGTCTTGCGTATGTCCGTACGTGACGGCCGGAGCCCACAGGAGCAGTGCTCCGAGTTGGAGTGGATGGAATCACTGATCGCCGAGAAGGCGATCATCGCTCCGAAGCCGGTTTATGCGAGACCGGATCGAAAGGTGTCGGTCCATGCTCGTCCGGGGTGGCCCGAGGCGGTGACGACCGCGATGTTCGAGTGGATTCCCGGAAAGGTTTCCCCCGGGTCTTTGAACGGGCGGATGGCCGAGGAACTCGGACGTGTCACCGCGAAACTTCACGAGCATGCGATGCACTATCGCCTCCCGGCTGACTTCTCCCGTCCTGAGTGGGGTCATGCGGAGATTTTCGACCACGGGGCAGCGGCGCTCAGTCCGCTGGCGCGTGAGCGGCTCAGCGCCGAGGAGCAGGCCCTGTTGGCCCAGGTGAGGGAGGCGGTGCGCGACCGGCTGCCCGAGCGTACCGCCGCTGAGTGGGGCCTGATCCACGCTGACTTGCACAGAGGGAACCTCGTGGTCACCCCGGAAGGTGACGTGGCCGTCATCGACTTCGATGACTGCGGGCTCGGGTATTACATGCTCGACGTGGCCACCGTGCTCTCGTCCTTCCTGCGGTCCTGCAAGGCCGCTGATTATCCGGAGTTCGCAGCGAGCTACAGTCGTGGATACCGTTCCGTTCGGGACTTTCCGCCTTCGGTGGGTCTGTTGAACGAATTCCTGGTCATGCGCGACACGATCATCCTGAATTTCATTCTGGGATCCGCGAACCAAGCCGTCATGGAGTGGGGACCGGTCCGTGCCAAGGGAATCCTTGGTCTCATGCGAGACTATCTGAACACCGGAAGGTATCCCGGTTATCTGAATCTTGCCCACATCTCGTAGAGCAAGGGAAGGGGAAGCACGTGAACGATCGCGGTCGGGCCGGCAGTCGAGAGTCGAGTTCTTTCGGTGGGTTGGAGATCCGATTACGGCGATTATTCTCTCCGGACACCGGAAGGAGTCTGATAATCCCGCTCGACCATGCCATCACCATGGGGCCGAGCGGAGGCCTGGAGCGGCCTCGCTCCATCATCGAGGCCGCAGTGCTCGGGAACGCCGACGCGGTGATGCTCAGGCCGGGAATGGTCGGCTGCCTCTCCGGGGTCGGGGCCGAGAAACTCGGTGTCATTCTCGCCCTGACCGGACGCCTGGCTACGGGGGTGGACCACGTACTCCTCAATTCGGTGGAATACGCTGCCTCCCAGGCGGCGGACGCCGTGTGCGGAGAGTTCAAATTCGGTTCGTCCGGTGATCTCGAGAACGCTCGCATCATCGCTCAACTCGCCGAACGTGCGCACATGATGGGAATTCCCGTCCTGGTCACGGTGTACAGCCGGCCGGAGGCTCTGGACAGACTGGGATCCGATGCTTATGCGCACGCCTGCCGGATCGCGGAGGAGATCGGAGCCGATGTCATCAAGACCTCTCTCCCCGACGATCCCGCCGTGATCGCACAGTGTGTCGAGAGCACGTCGGTGCCCATCGTTGTGGCGGGCGGACCTCCGGACACGTCGACGGACTTGGAAGAGTTCCTCCGCCGCGCGGTGAACCAAGGCATCGGCGGTGCCGCGATCGGGCGCCGTGCCTGGGCGGCGAGCAAACCCGTGGAGACCATCCGCGGCTTGGCGGCTGCCGTTCACGGGGAGCACGCCCATGTCTGAACCGGTGGATCTGCTGGTCATCGGGCTGGGCTATGTGGGGTTGCCGCTCGCCAGGGAAGCCGTCCAGGCCGGCCTGAACGTCCGGGGCTTCGACGTCAGTCCGCACGTGGTCCGCGGGCTGAACGCGGGAAAGTCCCACGTCGACGGCGTCAGCGACGAGGACATGGCACAGATGCGTGCGGCCGGTTTCGCGGCCACCTGCGACGAGAACAACTTCTGGGCGCCCCGGGTGGTCGTCGTGTGCGTGCCGACACCGCTGGACGGCGAGGGGCGGCCCGACCTGTCCATGGTGATCGAGGCCGCCGGCATGGTGGGACGCCATCTGCGTCGCGGCATGCTGGTCGTGCTGGAGTCCACGACCTTTCCCGGGACCACGGACGACATCGTTCGGCCCGTCCTGGAGGAGTCCGGGCTGTGTGCGGGTGAGGACTTCGCGCTCGCCTTCTCGCCCGAACGCATCGACCCGGGGAACGCCGAATACGGCGTACGCAACACTCCCAAGGTCGTCGGGGGATACACCCCGGGCTGCACACGGCGCGCCATGGACTTCTACGGGCGCTTCGTCGTCAAGGTCGTCGCGGCGAAGAGCACCCGGGAGGCCGAGATGGCCAAGATCCTGGAGAACACCTACCGGCAGGTCAACATCGCGTTGGTCAACGAGATGGCCATGCTCAGCCACGAGTTGGGTGTCGACGTCTGGGATGCCATCGCCTGCGCGACGACCAAGCCCTTCGGCTTCGCCGCCTTCCAGCCCGGCCCCGGCGTGGGCGGCCACTGCATACCGATCGACCCCCGCTATCTGTCCTACCAGGCGCGGGTCCTGGGCCGGCGGTCCGAACTCATCGACCTGGCCCAGGAGATCAACGACGGTATGCCGCGCTACGTCGTGGACCGCGCCGCCCGTATGCTCCGGCGCGAGGGTGCCGAGCTGGCCGGTTCCCGTGTCCTTGTCCTCGGCGTCACCTACAAGGCGGACGTCTCCGACCAGCGGGAGTCTCCCGCGGAAGATGTCGTGCGTCACCTGAGGAGTCAGGGCGCCGAGGTCTCGTACCACGACCCCTTCGTCCGGAGCTGGGCCGTCGACGGCGCGGTCGTGCCGTACGCCGGCGATCTGGACACCGCCCTGGGGGCGGTCGATCTGACGATCGTGCTGCAGTGGCACTCTCTCTACCGGGAGCATGTCGACGGCGCCAGGACGCGTCTGCTGTTCGACACCCGGGGCTGGCTCGCCAACCGCGACGTCGCGGTCCTGTAGTCGCGTTGCCCCTCCTTTCCCCCTTCGCTTGCCCTCACTTTCCTTCCTCCGCCCCCTCACTGCCCGATGGAGGACAGTTTGTCGGCATTACGATCAGTCGACGGAGAACTGAGCAACCAACTGCCCGATAGCTGGCTGGTCACGGGTGTGGCCGGTTTCATCGGCTCGCACCTGCTGGAAACACTGCTGACGGCCGACCGGCGCGTCGTGGGCCTGGACAACTTCTCCACCGGGAAGAAGGAGAACCTCGCCGACGTGGAGGCCCGGGTCGGGCCCGAGCGGTGGGCGCGCTTCCGGCTCATCGAAGGCGACCTGCGGTCCCGGCCGGACTGCGATGCAGCCGTGCGCGGGGTCGATGTCGTCCTGCACGAGGCCGCCCTGAACTCCGTACCCCGGTCGATGGCCCAGCCCGTCCAGGTGCTGGAGACCAACAGCATCGGCTCGGTCAATCTCTTCAGCGCTGCGGTCGAGGCCGGCGTACCACGCGTCGTGTACGCCAGCTCCAGCTCCGTCTACGGCGACACCTCCTCCCCGGTGCGCCGAGAAGGCGTCCTCGGCGAGCCCATGTCGCCGTACGCGGTGAGCAAGCGGGCCATGGAACACCTGGCAGCCGTCCTGCACCGCAACTCCGCCACAGCGTTGACCGGGCTGCGCTACTTCAATGTCTTCGGGCCCCGGCAGAACCCGGACGGGCCGTACTCGGCGGTCATCCCCCGCTGGATCCGTGCCCTGCTGGCCGCACAATCACCCGTGATCTACGGGGACGGCACCCAGACCCGGGACTTCACGCACGTCGACAACGTCGTTCACGCCAATCTCCTGGCAGCGGTGCGCGCGACCGGCGACCACCAGCTCTTCAACGTCGGCACCGGGCACGGCACATCCCTGAACGCCCTCTTCGAGACCCTGCGCTCCCACGTCGCGGCGGTCGCCGGCCGGCCGGAGATCGCCGCCCTGGAAGCGACCCCAGCGCCTCCGCGGGCCGGTGACGTGGCCTCCGCTCTCGCCGATCTCGATCTGGTGCGGCACGAGCTGGGCTATGAGGCGGTCGTCGGCCTCGACCAAGGGCTGCGAACAACGGTGTCCTACTTCGCCGGGACACGTAACACCCACCCCTCCCCGGAAGCGAGGTCGTAGATCGTGCGGGTCGTGATGTACTGGCACAACGGCAGGAGCCTCGGACACACCGCGGAGAGCGCCAAAGTCGCGCATGGGCTGGCCGGCAGCGGCCAGGAGTTCCATCTCTCGGGGCTGACCGGTGCCTACCGCGGACTGGACCTGTTGCCGTCCGCCATGGACGTGGTCAAACTGCCCGCCTTCACCAACTACGACAACGTGGCCGGCTGGGCAACCCGTGGACGCGCGGCCATGGCGGCCGGCCCGCTGTTTCGCATGCGTGCGGAGATGGCCGAGGTGTTCCTGCGGCACTACGAGCCCGACGTTCTTCTGGTCAACCACCTGCCCAAGGGCGCGGAGAACGAGCTGGCCCCGGCGCTGACCAGCACCCGCGGCAACGGCGGGCGCCGGATCCTCACCCTGCGCGGCGTTCTCTTCGACGCCGACAAGACCAATCGCGAATACTTCAGCGAGGAGGGCGCCCGCTGGATCGATCAGCATTTCGACGCCATCCATGTCCACACCCACCCTGACGTCTTCCGTCTCGAAGACCACTACGCCGTTCCGGGCTACCTCAAGGACCGTATCCGCTACACCGGATACCTGGTCGACGAGTTCCGGCTGAGCAAGGAAGCCGCGCGGGCGCGGCTCGGCGTCGCTCATGGGGAGCGACTGATCGTGGCCGGCATGGGCGGTGGACAGGGCGCGATGCCGCTGTGGAACGCGCTGATCGACGCGCTGACGAAGCAGGACACCGAGTTCGACCGAGTCAGGCTGGTGACCGGCCCCTACCTGGAGGCGGGAGACGCCGAGGCGCTGCGCGAACGTGCCGCGTCGCTTCCGTGGCTGGAGATCACCTCCTATGAACCGGCGATGATGGTCTGGATGGCGGCGGCCGACCTGTTCGTCGGGGCTGCCGGCGCGAACATGCTCAGCGAGATCCTCGCCGTCGGCTGCAACAGTGTCGTGATACCGCGCCAGGTGCGGGAGTCGGAACAACGCATCCATGCCCAGCTGCTCGCCGACCGCGGGCTGGTCCGCATGTGTGACCTCCCCGAGGTCCTGTCGGGCGCTGTCGCCCCGGTCCTGGCCGAAGCCCTGCGCGAACCGCTGGCTCCCGAGTCCGGAAATCTGCTGGGCGGCGCCCGGCGTTACCCGGCGCTCTTGGGCGGTGAGGAAGCGTGAGCGGACCGACCGGGGCCCGGCAGGAGCCGTCCGGCAAGGGCCTGCGGGTGTGCCTGCTGCTGCGCTACTTCACCGTCGGCGGCCTGGAACGCGTGGTGACCTCGCTGGCCAACGAACTCGTGGAGCGCGGTGTCGACGTACGCGTCGTGGCATTGGCGGTCGCCAAGCGCAACGCGCTCATGACCGAACTCGATCCGCGCGTGGAGGCCATCACCCTGTCCGGACCGCCGCTGCGGCGCCTTGCCGCGGTAGCCCGGCTGACGCGCGGCCGTGTAGTCCACCTTCACTTCGGGGACGGCCGCATCCATCCCCTGGTGAGGCTGGCGCTCAAGGGCCGGCGCACCGTCGTCTCGTACCACAGCGACTACACCCACAAGCGCAGCCGGCTCCGCAATCGCATCGACCGGTATGTCAACCGCCGCACGGATCAGATCCTCGCCGTGTCGCAGGCGGTGCGGGACTTCTGCACCTCTCAGATCGGACTGGAGCAGGAGCGGGTGGAGGTTGTTCCCAACGCCATCCGGGTGGACTGCCCGAAGCGTGCCGACAAGGGGGAGCACGGCGGGCTCGTCGTGATCAGCCTGGCCGGCCTGTACCCGCACAAGAACCAGGCGACCGTGCTGGCGGGCGTGGCGGAGGCGCGGCGGCGCGGCGTGGACGTTCAGTTGCGGGTGATCGGTGACGGGCCGCAGATGGCCCAGCTCTACCAGCAGAGCGTCGCCCTGGGCATCGCGGAGGCCGTCGAGTGGTACGGGCAGGTGTGGCGCCGCGACCTGGTGCTCCCCCTGCTGACCACGTCGCAGGTGTTCGTCTCGGCGAGCCGGTTCGAGGGCATGCCCATCTCCATCCTGGAAGCCATGGCCGCCGGCCTGCCGTTGGTCCTCTCCGACATCTCCTCTCACCGCGAGACGGCGGGGGAGGCGGGCCTCTACTTCGCGCCGGACAAGCCTGGTGAACTCGCCGCCGCGCTGGAAGGGCTGGCCGCTGACGCTCACCGGCGCAAGGAACTGGGCGAGACCAGCCTGGAACGCTCCGGGCTCTTCGATCTCGACCGGTTCACCGACCGCCACCTCCAGGTGTACCGGAGGGTGAGCGGCCGGTGAGCGGGGAGCGGGGTGTCGCCGTCGTCAACGCGTCGATCGTGCACCACGAGCGGGTCGCAACCGGCGAGTGCCTCTTCCAGCGCGACGGCGTCATCGAGTACGTGGGTCCCCACCGCCGGCCGCCGGCAGGCTGGGACGTCGTCGACGTGCGGGGCCGGCTCCTGCTGCCCGGGCTGGTCGACGTCCATGTGCACGGTGCGCGCGGCCGTACCTTCAACGAACCCGACACCCAGGCATGGACCAGTGTCACCGCCGCGCATGCCCGAGCGGGCAGCACCAGCGTGCTGGCGACACTGGCCTCGGACAGCCTGCCGGCCACGGCAGCGGCCCTGGACGCGGGCCGGCGTACGGACGGCGACAGCCGCCCGGTCGGCGCTCATCTCGAAGGCCCGTACCTGAATCCCGAGTTCGCGGGGGCGCACCCCGAGGAGGCCCTGCGCACTCCCGATGACGGGGGGTGGCAGACACTGCTGGCCGAGCCGGAATTCGTCCGCATGGTGACGCTCGCGCCCGAGCTGCCCGGGGCGGCCAAGGCCATCCGGGCGCTCACCGAGCGGAACATCGTCGTCTCGGCCGGGCACAGCGGGGCGTCGGGCGAGGTGCTCGCCACCGCGCGCTCGCACGGTCTGAGCCATGTCGCGCATCTGTGGAGCGGGCAGTCCGCGCTCTCCAAGGACGGACCGTGGCGCATCACCGGGCTCCTGGAATCGGTGCTGGCATCCGACGGACTGACCGCCGAACTGATCGCCGACGGACGGCACCTGCCGGCAGAACTGGTGCGGATCGCCTACCGCTGCCTGGGGCCCGACCGGCTGTGTCTGGTTTCGGACGCCTCGGCCGGTACGGGGCTGCCGCCGGGAACCGAGTTCTCCATGGGCGCGGCCCGAGGTGTCGTCGCCGACGGAGTGGCCCTCGACCACAGGGGCGAGGCGTTCTGCGGGAGCACCAGTTTCCTCTCCGACATCCTGCGTTTCACCGTGCTGCGGGCGGGGGTGCCGTTGCCGCACGCCACGCGCATGGCGGCAACCACACCAGCCCGGGTCGCCGGCATCGCGGAGCGGACCGGCTCCCTCGCCCCCGGCCTGGCCGCCGACCTCGTCGTCCTGGACGACGGCTTGCGGGTGCTGCGCGTCGCACGCCACGGCCGGTGGCTGGACGAGGGCGGCCGGGGGCCGGCGGACGAAGGAGAGGAAACAGGCGATGGCTGAGACCCGACCGCCGCGGTATGCGTTGAGCGGGGCCGGCAAGCGGGCCTGGAAGACGTACCTTCCTCTGTTCGGGCCTGACGCGTACGCTCCGGGCATCGGCACCCTCGTCGCGGTGGCCGACGACACCCCGGAGCAACTCGCCGCGGTGACGGCCCGGTGGAACGTCCCGGCGTTCGGCGGCGACATCCGGCCGCTGCTCGACGAAGTCCGGCCGGACGTTCTGATCGTCACGGCGCCGGACCATGTGCACGCCGAGCAGATCCAAGCCGCCCTGAGTGCCGGGGTGGATGTGTTGACGGAAAAGCCCATGACGGTGTCGGCGGCTCAGGCGGCTGCTGTGGTGGCTGCGGAGCGCCGTTCCCCCGCCTCGCTACGCGTCGCACACAACATGCGCTATCTCAACCTCCATCAGACGGTCAAACGTCTGCTGGACCAGGGGGCGATCGGGCAGCCCGTCCAGGCACATCTCGCCTACCGGCTCCGCCCCGGGCACGGACGCAGCTACTTCCTGCGCTGGCACCGCCGGGCGGCGGCGTCCGGCGGTCTGCAGATCACCAAGAGCTGCCATCACTTCGACTTGCTCAACTGGTGGCTGGGCGACCGGCCGCAGGAGGTGACCGGATGGACCCGGCGCGTCCACTACAGTCCCGACACGCCCGCCGAGGACAGGCGGATTCCGGCCGACGCGGACATCGACGACGTGCTGGCGGCAGTCATCCGCTACAGCGGCGGAGCGGTGGCTCACTACTCCCTGTCCGCCCGCTCGCCCTGGGAGGGGTACACGCTGACCGTGCTGGGCACGGAAGGCGAGCTGACCACCCGGTACGAAGTGGCGCCGCCCGACGGGACACCGCCGGCCGAGCGGTACGCCGTCGAGGTGAGCCCGCTCGGCGGAGCGCCGCACACCCACAGGATCCCCGTGGAGAGCGGCACACACTCCGGCGCCGACGCCCGAATGATCGACGCGGTGCTGCGGCACGCAACCCCGCAGCGGGCGAGTCAGGCGGCGACCGCCGTCGACGGCGCCTACGCGGTGGCCGTCGGTGAGGCACTGACCCGCTCGGCCGCAGACGGCACGGTGGTCGCCGTCGACGAACTGCTCCCAGGAGTGCGCACCTGCGCCCACGCCGGGCCGGCGTGGGCCACGACAGGAAAGGAGAGCTGAATGGATGCCGCCGGTTTACCGGTCACCCTCAACGTCGGTGAACTCGCTCCCGGGCAGTCGCGGACGTTTCGCCCGACGGATGAGGAAGCAGTCGTCGTGCTCCTCGGCGGGCGCTGCGACGTCCGCTTCGACGGCGGACCCCACTGGGAGCAGCTGGGCGAGCGCGCGGATGTGTTCAACGGCCGGGCCACCGCCCTCTACGCACCGGCCGGCAGGGGATGGCGAATGACCGCGGGGCCGGGCGGCGTACGCTTCGCCCTGGCGGCGGCCCCGGCCTCGACCCCCTACGAGCCCTACGTCGTACGGCCCGACCAGGTCCGCTCCGAACGGCGCGGCACCGGAGTCTGGAGCCGTGAGGTCCATGACATCGTCGGACCGGACCAGCCGTCGGGCAGCCTCCTCGTGGGGGAGACCTTCAGCGCCGAAGGCGTGTGGTCGAGTTATCCGCCGCACAAGCACGACGCCCACGACCCCCCGCGCGAGAGCCATCAGCAAGAAGCGTTCCATGTGCGGGTCGACCCACCCTCGGGGTTCGGGATCTTCCTCCACTATCCGTCCACCGAGGACCCTCGGCAGGCTCAGGTCGTACACGACGGGGACACCGTCACCGTCCGGGAGGGATACCACAGCTTCGTCGCCGCCGCCGGACACCGCTTCTACTATCTGTGGGCGCTGGCCGGCACCGAACGCGAGCTGCACTTCCGTACCGACCCTCGCCATACCTGGCTGCTGGACGGTGCCACGTGACCGGGACCGCCGCGCCCAGCCTGCCCAGCCGGATGCGGGCGGCTGTGTGGCGGGGCCCGGGCCGACCGCTGACCGTCGAAGAGCTGCCCACCCCCCGGGTGGAGGAGCCCGGGGACGTGGTGATCCGGGTGCGAGCGGCCATGTTCGGCGCCGCCCTCGTCCGGGCCGTCACCGTCGGGCACCCGCGCCTGTCTCCGCCGGCCGTACTGGGCACCCTGGTCGTCGGCGACGTCGTCGAGACCGGTGCCGCTGTGCAGCACCTCAAGCCCGGGCAGCGCGTCACTCTCGACCCGCACCCGCCGTGCGGACACTGCGACAACTGCCGCGACGGGCTCCAGGCCCTGTGCAGCACAAAGATCAGCATCTCGCCCGGTGCCCACGCCGAGTACGTAAGGATCCGCCCACCCGTCGCCACACACGCGAGGCCGGTCCCGCCGGGGGTGTCCGCCGGAGAGGCCCTGCTCACCGAGATCGTGGCCTGCGTGCTGGACGCCACCCACACCGCCGGCATCGGCCCCGGCCAGGACGTGCTGGTCATCGGCTGCGGGCCAGTTGGACTCATCCAGGTGCAACTGGCCCGGTTGCGGGGTGCACAGCGGGTGTTCTGCAGCGTCAACCATCCCGGCCGGCGCCACCTCGTCCATCAGGCAGGCGGCATACCCGTGGCCGCCGAGGACCTGTCCGCCGAGCACATGGCCGTCCTCACAGCCGGGCGCGGCCCGCACGTCGTGGTCGAGGCGGTCGGCAGCGCCGCGACCTACGCCAGCGCCTTCGAGGTCGTGCGGGACGGAGGAACCGTGGTGGGGTTCGGCGGCTGCCCGTCAGGCACCACCATCCCCCTCGACCTGAACGCCGTCCACTACCGCCGTATCCGCTTCGTCGGCAGCTACCACTACGCGCCCGGTGTGTTCGAGGAGGCGGCCCGCCTGCTGGAGACCGGCCAGATCGATCTGAAGTCCCTTCTCACCCACCGAATCCCGCTCGACCGCATCGCGGACGCGGTGGCGACAGCCCGCCGCCCCGACTGCCTGGTGCCGGTCGTCGAACCCTGAAAGGACCGATCCCCGCCATGCACAGCACGCGTGTACTGTTCACCGAGCCAGGACGTGCGGAACTCCGCCGCGAGGTACTGCCGGAACTCTCCGGCGACGACCTGCTCGTGCGCACCCGGGTGTCCCTGGTCAGCACAGGCACCGAACGCAACTGCTTCCTCGGCCAGTTCGAACGGCCCTCGCACTGGGCCTCCTGGGTCCGCTACCCCTTCGCACCCGGCTACAGCGCCGTCGGAGAGGTCGTCGCCACCGGCCCCACGGCCGCCCGCCACCGGCCGGGCGACCGCGTGGTGCTCCGCCGCTCGCACCAGAGCCACGCGGTGGTGTCCGAGGGCTCCGTGTACCCGGTACCGGACGAGATCAGCGATGAAGCGGCGGCATGGTTCGCGCTGTCCGCCATCGCCCAGCACGCCGTCCGGCGCACGGGCGCGCTCTTCGGCCAGCCCGTCGCGGTCGCCGGCCTCGGCCCGCTGGGCCAGCTCGTCCTGCAGTACGCGGCCGTCGCCGGCGCCAGTGAACTCTTCGCCGTAGCCCGCGGCGAAGCACGGCTGAGCGCCGCGGCGCAGCATGGTGCCACCACCGTACTGGCAGGCGGAATCGCCACACACATCCCCACGATCACCAACCTCACGGGTGACGAAGGGGTCGGCGTCGCTTACGACGTGACCGGTGCCCCCGACGCTCTGGCCGGCTTGGCCGGGCTCACCCGCGAGACCGGCACGCTCGTCCTCGTCGGTGACACCGCCTGGCCGGGACAGCAGTTGTTCGGCGGCGCGGTGCTGCGCCGGGCCCAGACGGTCATCGGTGTCCACGACAGTGACATCCCTCGCGCCCCGGTCGGACGCCACCTGCGCGGAACCTTCGCGGAGAACGTGAAGCTGTTCTTCCACCTGCTCTCGCACGAGCGCATGAGGGTGGAGGACCTGGTCACCCACACCTTCGCCGCGGACGAGGCCGAGGCCGCCTACAAGCTCATCGCCGCCCCGGACAACGACGCCATCGGCGTCCTGCTGGACTGGCGCAAGCTCGACCTCTGAATCCCCGCCCTCACCCTCACACCCACTTCCCTCCCGGCCCTTGTCCAGGGGAGAAAGGAAGAACCGATCATGACTGTACGTGTTGGCTTCGTCGGTGTCGGCTACATCGCCAAGGAGCACCTCAAACGAGTACTGACCGATCCCGAGGCGAGGGTCGTGGCGCTGTGCGACACCGAGCCGAGCGCCGCGGAGGCCACCCGCGCGAGCGTGCTGGACAAGCTCAAGGGAACGGCGCGGGACGACCTCCTGGCATCCTTCGCCCAGGCCCCGGTCCACACGAACCCCGTCCGCATGTTCCAGCAGGAGAGCCTGGACGCGGTGTTCCTGTGCTTACCGCCCTTCGCCCACGGTGACGTGGAGTTCGCGGCCATCGAGGCCGGCATTCCCTTCCTGGTGGAAAAGCCCGTGGCCCTCGACCTGCCACTGGCCCAGAAGATCTCGAGCGCGCTGCACGCCAGGGGACTGATCGGGGCCGCCGGCTATCAGAGCAGGTACTCGCGGATCGTCCCGTTCGTCCGTGAGACCCTGGGAGACCGGACGATCGCCATGACCCTCGCCCACCGCTTCACCAAGCTGCCGCCCCGGGAGTGGTATCGGCATCAGAGCCGCTCCGGCGGACAGGTCGTGGAGATGGCCACCCACCAGGTCGACCTGCTGAGGCATGTGGTGTCCGAGATCTCCACCGTGTACGTCTCCGGTGGCCGCCGCATCGCCACCCATGACCCGTCGGAGATCTTCGATGTCTCCGTGGCCAGCCTCACATACGACAACGGCGCAGTCGGCAGCCTGGTGACCAACATGGTGTCCGGCCACGGCAATCCCGCTTACGCCCGCGGGATTCACGTCATCGCCGACGGGCTGACCCTCTCCGTACTCGGGCATGAGGGCGAGTCGCGCACCATCGAGGTGGTGACCGCCGAGGGCCGGCAGGAACACACCTTCGACGATGACTCGATGGCCGCGCAGGACCGGGCCTTTGTCCGCGCCGTCCGGGACGGACGCCCGGAACTGGTGCTCGCGCCCTACGAGGAGGCGGTGCGCACCCTTGCGGTCACCCTCGCGCACCAGCAGTCCGCCGAGACCGGCCGGCCCGTGCAGGTGAGCACGCTGCTGGGCCACACCGCCTGACCCCCGTCATGCCCACCACACCGGAAGGACTCCGCATGCTGCTGGGAGCCGGCACGGACACCATCACCGACGACTACACCCTGGAACAGAAGTTCGCCGAATTCCGGCGCCTGAACCTCGACTTCGTCGAAGTCCCCCTGCGCAGCACCGACGCCACCGCCCAGGCTGAGACGTTCCGCACGCTGGCTGCGGCGCACGGACTCCCCATCGCCTCCGCCGTGATCGCGGAATTCGTACGACTGCCCGACATGCCCGAAGCCGAGCGCGCCGACGCCGTGCGCAGGATCGCCGACACAGCCCTGACCGCCGTGGACCTGGGCTGCGACCTGGTGCTGATCCCCGTACGGGTCAAGCCGGAGGAACCCGAGCGCGCCGAGAGCTACGCCGAGGGGTACGCCGAACTGCTGACGGCGACGAAACAGCACGGCACCGTGATCGCGGCGGAATTCGTCGGCGGCGCACGGCCGGCCGACGCAGCGAACCTGGTCAGGGTCGTGGACGACCCCAGGGCGCGGCTGTTCTTCGACGTCGGGAACTGCCTCTACGCGGGTGCGGATCCCGTGTCCGATCTGCGGACCCTGCTGCCTCTCGTCGCGCAGGTCCACCTCAAGGGGGGCCCGGACACCCCGCTCGCCGCGATGCCGTTGCGCGAGCTGCACGAGGTGGTGCGCTCGGGAGGCTTCCAGGGGCGCTGTGCCCTGGAGATCGAGTCGCCCAAGGGCCGCCAAAGCCTGCGGGACGCGGTGTCCGTACTGCGCATGTACGGCCTCTGGACGCCCGCGCACGAGGGGAACACCACGCATGCCGGGTAAGGCCCAGGTCTTCCTCACCTTCGACGTGGAGGACCCCGTCACCCCTGCCAGCGACGACGCAGTGGTGTGGCTGGCCGAACTCCTGCGGGACAAGGGCGTGAGCGCGGCCTTCTTCATCACCGGCGACAAGGCCCGTGCCCTGGTGCGACGACAGCGGCTGGACGTCTTCGAGGCGCTGCGCAGCCATGACATCGGCTACCACACCAACCACCATTCGACCCATCCGACCATCGCCGAATACCTGGAACCGTGCGGCTGGGCGGACGGCGTCGCCGAGGTCGCGCGCCGCGAACGCTCAGGAGCGGACCTGATCCGGGACCTGTCCGGCAGGCAGCTGTGCGGCTTCGCCACCGCCGGCACTTCCTGGGGACCGCAGGTACCCGGCGCGCTCGCCGAGCTGGACATCCCCGCCCACGTCCATTCGTTCAGCAGGACCGGTGGCGGCCACAATCCGCACTGGTACGCGGGGGCCCTGTGTTTCGCCCGCTCCGAAGCGACAGGGCCCGTGGAGGACGACCTCCAGGACCCGGCCCGCTTCACCGACCTGATCGGCCGGCTGCCGCAGACCATCCGGCGCGCGGCGCAGTCCGAGGACCGCATCCTGCACCTCTATATCGGCCATCCCACCATGTTCGTGAATCAGGAGTTCTGGGACGGCCTGAACTACGCGTCCGGACGCAATCCCGACCCGGGCTCGGCCCTTGTCGCCCCACCACCACGGCCAAGCGCCGACACCCGAACCATGCTGGACCGACTGGCTCGATTCATCGACGCTGTTCGAGCCTCCCCGGAGGCGGAGTTCGTCGCCTTCAGCGATCTCGTGGCCGCCCGGCGGATCACGCCTGTCTTCTCCGAAGGCTGGTTCGCCACAGCGCTGGCGGAAGCCGCGGGACCGAACATCGGCACGACGTCGCGCTTGGTCTCCCCAGCGCAGTTGCTGCACGCCCTCTGCCGCGGAATTCAGGGCGAGGACATCGACCGCGCAGGACCGGGAGGTGAGGTCCTGGGGCCGGTGGAGCGGCCGCGATCCGCGGAACAGCCGGGCCACCCCGTCCGGCTGGACGACAAGCAGCTGCGCGAAGTGGCCGACTCCGTCTGCCGGACTGTGGCCGCCACCGGCGCGCTGCCGGCACTGGCCCGGACCGACGGCATCGCGGTGCCCGCGGCCACGTTGTACTCCTCACTGCTCGATCTCGTCGCACGGGACCCTGCTGAGGGGTTGCGCTCCCTGCCGGGCACGGTGCCGCTCTCGACACGAGCCGAACTCCCGCCGGTCGCGGACGAGATCAGTGAACACTACAACCGAAGGGTGCGGCGCTGGATGCACCGACCGGACCTGGACGTGACGGAACTGACCCGTCTCACCCGCGCCCAGACCTGGTCGCTGCGGGCTGCGGCAGCCGCCTGAACCGCTCCCGACCTCTCCTCCAACGCTCCGGCGAATGAAGAAAGTGACCACGAGATGGCCCTCGGGAAGCCCTCGACCCGACCTCCGGATGTTCCCCCGCCGCTGAACCTGTGGCGGGTGCGCGATTTCCTGATCATCTGGTGGGCACAGGTCACCTCGCGCATCGGGACACAGATCTCCCAGTTCGTGCTCCCGCTCCTGGTGCTCAGCGCCACCGGCTCGGCGAGCACCGCCGGCATGATTGCGGCACTGGAGCAGGTGCCGTACGTCCTCTTGGCCATCCCGGCCGGAGCGTTGGTCGAGAGATGGAACAAGCAAGTCGTCATGGCCATCGGCAACTTCGCCCGCGCCGTCCTCTTCGGGCTACTGGCCGGCTACCTACTCGGGGGCGGGACCGACGTCCTGTTCATCGCCGTCACCGTGCTGAGCTCTGGGGTCGTCTACACCTTCTTCGACCAGGCCAGCGGCACCGTGTTCCCCCGCATCCTCCCCGCGCACGAACTCGCCAGGGCATCCGGCTGGGTGGAGGGAACGACAGCGATGACCGAGGTGCTGGGACCGGCCCTTGGCGGAGCACTGATCGGCCTCGGCGCCAACACCATGGAGGGAGCCGGTTACGCCTTCGGAGCCGACGCGATCACCTACGTCATCGCCGGCATCGGCGTCCTGTGTCTGCGCACTTCCCTGCGGCCGGTAGCCGTCCAAGAGCGCCACGAACCCCTGTGGGCATCCATCCGGGAAGGGATCAGCTATCTCCTCAGCCATAGGGAACTCCGGCGACTGGCGCTGGCGAACTTCGTCAACATCGCCGCACTGGGCACGGTATGGCTCAGCTTCATGACCCTGATGAGGACCGAGTTCCACATCGACTCCTCCCGGACGGGCCTGCTGCTCTCCCTGGGGGCGTTGAGTGGCGTTCTCGGCAGCTTCTGCAGCGGAACTCTGCACCGGCGTCTCGGCGCGTACGGAGTGATGCTCTTTACGGGGCTGGGATGGTCGGCCGGCGAACTGATCATGGCACTCGCACCGGCGCCATGGGCCGCCGTGTTGGGCCTGGCCCTTGCTCTCTGGGTCGCACCGCCCTACTTCTCGACTCTCTACGCCCACCGCATGTCGATCATCCCTCAGCCCATGCACACCAGAATCAACAGCATCTACCGGCTCCTCGCCCAGGCAGGTCTGCCCCTGGGACTCGCCAGCGGAGGCGCGCTTCTCGAGTCACTTGGCTCACGTGGGTTCCTGGCCCTGGCCGCTGCCGTCTTCTTGGCCGCAGCGATCACTGTGCACCTGCGAGTCCACAGGGAAAAGAGCCAATGAGCTGCGATGCGTTGCGATCGGCTTCATGGAAGAACACGGCCGGGCCGTACGGGAAGAGGCACCCACCTCGTACGACAGCCCGCGGTGATCACCGGCGTCATCAGCGAAGCAATCCCCACCCTGGGGGCGCGGCGACATCGGAGGTCGTCAAGGGGGGCCGCTGATGTCCGCGTCTTTGCCGCCCCGCAAGACCCGGGCCGGTCACGGTCCGGGCCTTCGGCGTCCTCGTCGGACGTGAAACCCCGGCGCGTGGCGGATTTCGCAGGACTCTGGGATGCCACACCAAGGAGTTGGCGCGAAATGCCAACGCTTTCGGCCGCCGTGGTGGGCATGATGCGTCCAGCCTCTCAGCAAGGCGGACGACGGGGAAGGGACAATTGACGTGACGGACAAGGCGACACAGCGTGTTTCCAGAACGGGTCTGCGCAAGAAGGCCGCGGTGCTCGCCGTGACAGCGGGGCTCTTCGGCGGGCTCGCGCTCTCCAACACACCCGCCTCCGCGAGCGCCGGCCAGGGGGTCATCGCGGGCGTCGACATTCCGTGGGACGACTGGGGCGACGAGGGTCCGATCTCCGCCACGGACTACGCCACCAGCAACGTGACCGCGATGTGGCAGCAGATCCTGTGGGCGGACGGACTCCTGTCCTGGTCCGACATCGACTGCCAGTTCGGGCCCACCACCACGGCCGCCACAAAGAACTGGCAGACCAAGTACCAGGTACCGGGCGGCGCGGACGGAATCGTGGGCCAGAACACGCTGAACCGCGCCGCACTGCACCTGAGCGGGGCGGCGGGCACGAACAACCGCATCATCTACAACGGCCGTTACGACAACCGCAAGATCACCATGACCCGGCAGGACGACGGACGCTGGGGCATGTGGATCAGCAGCGATCTGCGGCCGCTGTGGTACAACAACGCCACCTTCACTGTGTGTCCCTGATCCGGGAACGTCCGATCGAGGCAGCTGTCAGGGCACGGCCGACGCGGAGACAGGGCCTGGCCGGGGCCAGACTGGTGACGGCGAGCATCAGCACCCCGGGCGGGCTGGGGTAGCTAGGGCATGTGGGTGACACCCGGGACGACCTGTCACCGGGGGTCGTTACGGACGCCGGTAGGCCAGCCTCGCCCGGTGCGCTCTGACGTTGACCTGGACTGTCTGCCACTTTGGATGGTGGGCGCGGAGCGATCAGGTGAAGCGGACGAAGCCGGCGATGCGCGGGCTGAACGTCAGCTCGCACTGCTCACCGAGCGCCGAACGTACGCCCGCTGCCACATCGGCGTCCGGCTCACCGAACACCTCGAAGCGCTCCACCCGACAGTGCTTCATCACTTCTTGGATGTACGGGTCCGCCAGCTTCCAGTGGATTCGGACCGCTTCGGAGTTCCGGTAGAGCTGGAAGCTGTGGGCGAGCATCCGCTCTTCGTCCACGAAGGTCTCCACCATCAGCTGCGGCCCGTGCTGCTCTGCGAACGCCACTGCCCTGGCGATGGCGTCGCGAAAGCCCTCCAGATGACCGTCGTTGATGCGCATGGTGTTCCGGAAGAGGAGAATGGTCGATGCCTGAGTGGTCATGACTCGACCCTCGCCCCTCAACCGTGGTTGAGGTCAAGCCTGATGCCGCCGACTTCAACGATCCGGTCCGTCCCTGACCGACGGCCATGGGCCGCCGCGACCACAGCGACTCGGAGGACCTGGCGCCGTGGCCGGGTCCTCCGAGGACCGGAGTCTCAGCCGGCGAGGTCCGGCTTGCCGAACAAGGCGGCGTAGCTGGAGGGGAGCTGGCTGATGAGCTGGTTCAGCTCGCCGCCGCTGACCGTGTCCGCGACGGTGGTCAGGACGGCGCTGGCGTCCCGTTCAGCGGTGCGTGGCCGCTCTCCGACACGCTCGGCGACCCGACGGTGGAATTCCTCGATCCCGAAGATCTCGGGCTGCTGCTGTTTCGCTCCGGTCAGCATCTCTCCCAGCGCGCCGGGCAGCTGGGCAGCGAGATCATCGACCTCTCCCGGAGTGATCCGCTGCGCCAGCACCCCTAGGACGGCTTCGGTGATCGTGGCGGCTTGGTCCTGGTCGGTGTATTCGCCGCGCTCGCGGACGCGGGCGAGGAACTCGTCGTACCTCATGGTCACCTCCAACGTACGTGCCTCTTGCCGGCAACCGGCCCTCTGATGCTGCCCCTGGTCCAGTACCCAGCAGCCCGGCGCACGTGCAGCTGACGGCAGCGAGCGCAGGGGCGGAGGCCGGGATGCCGGGAGCGCAGCGCCTCCTGGACGTTCATGACGACCCCGGAGACCGGCTGGTGAACCGCCTGACGCGGTGGTTCGGGCCTCTGGATGTCATGCGTGGCCCGTACGCCAAAAAAATGGGGGCCGACCCCGGCTGCCCGGGGTCGGGCCCCTGCTCACCCGGAGGGATCAAGTCCATGTCGCCACCCAGGCTGACCAGTTCCTGCAACCCCTCAGAGGCGGGATGGAACACGTTCAGTGGCCGAGGACGAGACCCAGCAGGGCGCCGGTGGGATTGGCGCCGATGTCGGACCCGATGAAGCCGATGGCTCCGGCGCCCGTGATCTTTCCGCCGGTGGCTTTCAGGGCCTGCACGCCTCCGTCGAAGGCGTTCTCGCCGTGCACGCCGACGCCGAGGTCGTCCTGGCCGTTGTTGTCGAAGTCCAGAAGGGTGACCGACCTCCCCATGTAGTCGTTCTTCTCCGGGGTGCCGACGGTCTCCTTCTGCGAGAACGACTGGGAACCGGTCCCGGAGAGGCCGGTCGGGGCGCCGTAGAGGACGGTGGCCATGCCCGCACCATCCGCCCCGTCGATCGACTCGCCGGAGACTCCCACCGCCACGTCGGCGATGCCGTCGTTGTTGATGTCTCCGGTCGCCACACTGGACCCGAAGAGATCGAGTTCCTCAGGCGCTCCGGCGACACCGGGCGTGGCCTGGGTGATGGTGGTGGTGCGGGAGGCGGAGATACCGTCGGTGCCGCCGTAGTAGGCCACCACCTGCCCGGCCGCGCTGATTCCGTTCACCTTCTCGTAGAGGTCGCCGAGGATCACGTCGGACCGCCCGTCGCCGTTGACGTCACCCGACGCGAGCAGGGCCTGGCCGCTCCAGGCACCCGAGTCGACGGTGGAGACAGGGGACGAAGCGAGCCCGCCGCTGCCTCCTCGAAAGACTCGGACGTCGTTGGAGGACGTCTCGGCGTAGTCGTTGGTGACGGTCGCCAGGTCCGTGTAGCCGTCGCCGTCGACGTCGCCCGTGGCGATGTCCATGAACCGATCCTGGGGCACCTTCACCGTCGGGCCCGCCACCGCCGTGCGCTGGGCGGTGAAGGAGTACGTGAAGTAGGAACGCTTCCCCTCCGAGCCGACCACCAGCTCCGTACGCCCGTCGCGGTTGAAGTCGCCCGCGGCCAGACATTCCCCGAACTGGTCATTCTCAGCTTGCTGCCCCGAGGGGACGTTCAACCCGACGGCCTGGCCGGACAGTCCCGAAGCGCTGCCGAAGATCACGGCCACGAGCCCGGCGTCGACGACGTCGAGCTTCTCGTACGGGGCACCCACGGCCAGATCCGCGTAGCCGTCATTGTCGAAGTCGGCCGAGGTCAACGCCCAGCCGAACCAGTCACCCGTCTCCGGTGCACCGGGAACGCCCGGGCTGTCCTGCGTCAGGATCTGCCGTCTGGCGGTGTCCGGTCCGGATGCCGAGCCGTAGACGACCGCTGTGTACCCGGCGCCTTTCACCGCCCCGACCGCACCCGAGGGCCCGCCGGCCGCGAGGTCGCGGTAGCCGTCACCGTTGAAGTCGTACGGCATCGCCGGCCGCACCGTCGCCGCACCGGACCCAGCCGGGGAGCCGGCACCGAAGGACAGAGGTGCGGAGGTGAGGACGGTGCCCGTGAGGGCCGCGAGGAGTGCCGATGAGGTGGTGAGACGTCTGAGAAATGTCATGGGCCCGCAGTCTGAGCGCGGAAAGCAGCACTCCCAAGACAGGAACCAGCCAATCGGACACCTGGCGCAGACAGGCCGCACTGACCGCCACGACCAGGCCGAACGCTTCAGGCCGATGAGCTGAGGCCGCTCCCGCAGACACCCGCGCCTGAGCAGCCGGCCGGGCGCGGCGGGCGGATGGCGGGTGGGGGTGACTGTTCCTGCGTCAGGTGGTGGCGGCACCGGCGTCGTCGAGTGCGGCGAGTGCCTTCGTGGCCTCGGCCAGGAGCGGGCTTCGCAGTGCGGCGAGGGCGTCGCGGGCGGTGCGCAGCGTCGTGCGGGCCTCTGGGTGTCCCAGGGCGGCGAGTGTCTGGCCCAGGTGCAGGCGGGTCCGTTCGGCCCACGCCGACACCTGAGCGGCCTCCAGGGCGCCGAGGGCCTGCCGCAGCGGCGTTTCCGCCTCGCGCCAGCGTTCCAGGGCCGCGAGGTCGTTGCCGATGTGCAGCCGCGTAACGGCGAGGTACAGCGTGATCACCCGGTCCGTCCGGCCGGGGACGCCGGCGCGGCAGATCCGTTCGCTGCGGCGGTGCAGGTCCAGCGCCTCGGCCGCCCGGCCGGTCTCGCGCAGCAGGGTGCCCAGGGTGTTGAGCAGCGTCAGCTCGGCCAGCCGGCTCTGCGGGGACTTCTCGGCGGCGAGGCGGTGGACTCCCTCGCGCAGCCGCTCCTCGGCCTCCTGCATGCGGCCCTGCCGCTGGAGTGCGCCCGCGCCGTACCCGAGTGCCCAGCCCTCCTGGAGTCCGTCCCGGCACTCGCGGGCCGCCGCGAGCGCGGCGTCGGCGCTCGCCAGGGCGGCCCGTGCGTCGTGGGTACAGGAGTTGTGGGCCCAGGAGAGGTAGTTGAGGTGAACCGCTTCCTCCCGTTTGCTGCCCAGCAGGCGGGCGGAGGCGGCGGAGAGCCGGAAAACCTCCACCCACTGCTCCCAGTGCTGGTTGAGGTCGGAGAACCAGTGCATCGCCTCCGCCGTGTCCAGGACCTGCCGGTGCCGGCCGGTGTCGTGGGCCCGGCGCAGCGACGCGAGCCACTGGGCCCGCTCGGCCTCCAGCCAGGCCCGTGCCTCGTCCCGGCCGGCGGGCGCCGTCTCCGGGTCCGGGTCGCTCCGCGGCTCGGTCTGTTCGTGGTCGGCGTCGAAGTGCAGCGCGGCGGCGGTGGCCCGGCGCAGGACCCAGGACGCGGCCCGGTCGAGCGCGGCGTCGCGGACCTCGGGACCGTCCTCGGTGTCCACCTGCTCGGACGCGTAGAGCCTGAGCAGGTCGTGGAAGCGATACCGCTCGGCGGCGGCATCGCTCTGCAGCAGCCCGGCATCGGTCAGTTCCTCGGCGCAGCCCACCGCTTCCTCGTGGGACAGTCCGGCCAGGAGCGCGGCGGTCTGGGGGCTGAAGTCCGCTCCGGCGGCGAGCGCGGCGCGCCGTAACAACGTCCGGGGTTCCTGCGGGAGTTGCCGGTAGGAGAGCGCGAAGGCGGCACGCACCCGCAGACTTCCGGCCTGCAGGCCGTCCAGCCGCCGGCCCTCGGCACCGAGACGGGTGACGAGCTTGCCGAGGCGTTCGTGCGGCCGGCTGAGGAGCCGCTGGCCGGCGATCCGGACGGCCAGCGGCAGGTGCCCGCACAGGTCGGCGAGATCGCGTGCGGCCTGTGCCTCCGCCCGCACCCGTTCCGGGCCGATGATGCGGGTCAGCAGCTCTACCGCCTCCTCGCGCCGCAGCAGAGCGAGATCGGTGCGGTGGACGGACTCCAGACCGGCCAGAGCGCGGCGGCTGGTGACGAGGGTCAGGGACGGACCGGAGCCGGGCAGCAGGGGGCCGACCTGGGACTCGTCGGCGGCGTTGTCGAGGAGCAGCAGCAGGCGTCGCTCACCGGCCAGGGACCGCCACAGACCGGCACGGTCGTCGGTACCGGCCGGTATCGCCGCGTCGGCGACCCCCAGCGCACCGAGCAGCCGGGCCAGCGCGTCCCGGGGAGTCGTCGGCTCGGGATCCATGCCGTGCAGGTCCAGGGCGAACTGCCCGTCCGGGAAGTGCGGGGCGAGGCGGTGCGCGGCGTGCACCGCGAACGCGGTCTTGCCGAGCCCCGGCTGCCCGGTGACCACGGTGACCACCGGCAGCCCCGGACCGGCGTCCTGCGCCAGTTCCAGCAGCCGGGCGAGCGCCGGGCCGCGGGCGGTGAAGTCCCGGATGTCGCGCGGCAGCGCCAAGGGCCCGCCCCCGGCCGGTACGGGGCCCGTCCTGGGGCGCGGACGGCCCACGGCGGCGGACTTCTCCAGGCGCGCCGCCTCGGCACCGTCCAGTCCCAGCGCCTCGGCCAGCGCCTGCACCGTACGGCGCTGCGGCCCCCGGGTGCGTCCGCGTTCCATGTCGGCCAGCGCCCTGACGCTCACTCCGGACGCGTGCGACAGCGCCTCCTGGCTCAGCCCGGAACGGACCCGCAGATGCCGCAACCGCTGTCCGAAGTCCCCCGTGGAAGGCGTGCCGTCACGCACCGTCACTGTCCCCGATTCGTCCGGCTCGTCCGGTTGAGAGCCCCGGCAGAAGTATGGCCGACGGTACTTCTGCCGGCAGAACCGCCTGGGCGGCGGAGACCGGAAATGGTCGACTGAAGTCCGGCGCGGAACGCACCTGCCGGTACCGCCGGAGGGCGTGCGCGCCGCGCCGTCCGGCTACCGGACGGCAGCGACCACCGACCACCTGACCGACACACGGACACACCGGCCGACGGCACCGCGCCGCGGCCGCACCACTCACGGGGGAGTCTCCATGAACACTGCGCGTCACCGCTCCACGCTGCTCGCCGCCGCGGGCACGGTTCTCGCCCTGTCGCTCACCGCCTGCCAGAGCGACGGGGACGGCGCCTCGTCGTCCGCGCCGACCACCTCGGCCACGGTGGCGTCGTCCCCGGCGGCCGCCGCGCCGACGGCCGGCAAGGGCACCGGCACCTCCGACACGACGGGCTCGACCGGCTCGGCGTCGGCGGCGTCGAAGGGCTCGGCCGGCTCCAGCGGCGCCTCCGCGGGCTCGGCCGGTGCGACCGGCGAGCGGGTGAGCGCCTCCACTCCGCTCTGCACCGCGAAGGACGTCCGTGTCACTGCCGCCAGGCAGGACGGGCCGCCCTACACCCACATCGTCCTCACGGCGAAGAGCACCATCGGGCACTCCTGCCGGCTGACGGGCTTTCCGCACATCCAGTTCCTGGAGAGCCACAAGCAGGATGTCCCGGCCGTTGCCAAGAGCAAGCCGGCCACGCCGGTAGTCCTCACCGCGGGAGCCCCGGCCTACGCTCTGGTGAGGCTGTCGGACGGCGGGCTCGACGAGGACAACGAACCCGTGTCGGCGTTCTCCGTCATGCTGGACGGCGACTCCACGGTCATCGCCGTCACCGCGCCCGGCAGCGACGGCATCGCCGTCGACCCGGCGAAGGCCCTCACCGGCTACTGGACGCCTGAACTGCGCAACGGCGCGGACGACTTCTGACCCCAGCCGAAGGGGGCGGGGTTCCACGGACGGTGAGAGGACACGGTCGCACCGGCGGCGCAGCCACGGTTGAGGCTGACGCCGGTGCGACCGCCGCGCCGCCCTGCCTCCGCCACTCTGGAAGGGCCGGCGCCTCGGCGCCGCAGGGCGGCGGTGCGCTCTACCGTCCACTGCGCACCGCCGAGCGACCCGTCGACCACCACCTCAAGCGCACCCCGTCGGCCGGGTCGGCAGGCAGCGCTTCGATCATGGTCGGTGCGACTGGGCTGACGCCCGGCCCCGCTCACACTTGCCCCACCGTCCCTGCGCAGCTGCCCCACCGTCCCTGCGCAGCGCTCCGGAGCCAGGTGTGCCCGGCGCCACGGGCCGACCGCCGTGCCGCGGACTCGCGATGCCGTACGCGGCGAGGCGTCCCACGCGGTGTCCCTCTCCCGGTCCGTGGCGGTGGCCGACCTGATCATCGAGGCTGCCAGGGCCACCCGTCACCACCGTCTGTCCGCGCGTGCGCGAATATGCCCCTCATTTCGTGGAAGTAACTCGTGTTTTGTGTGCTTGTAGGTCAGAGGTAAGGGCATCCGGTGGTCAGGAGGTTGATAACTATGGTTCCCCTGCTTCTGGTTCTTCTGCTGGCTCTGATCCTCTTCGGCGCGGGTTTCGCATTGAAGGCGCTGTGGTGGATCGCGGTGATCGTGCTCGTCGTGTGGCTGCTGGGCTTCGTCGTCCGGTCTGCGGACAGCGGAGGCCGCAAGGGTCGCTGGTACCGCTGGTAGACGACAGGCATCCGGCGCGAAGAGCGCGTCACACGCCACCGCTGAGTGGGCCCGGCCGATACGCCGGGCCCACTGGCATGAACGGGAACTCCTCTACGTGTTGGGAGGGATCGGGCTTATCGGACGCACTGCGGGGTATGTGAGACATGCACCGGTCCCGCGGACCCAGCAGTGGAACCCTGCTCCTCCTGTCTGCGGGGCCGCTGCGTACGTGGCCAACGCGGCGCGCCCGTCTGAAGGCGCCGCATCCCCGTTACGGAGAGCTCTTCCGGCTCGGTGGAAGCCGGTGGCTGCTCAAGCCCCTGTCGCGGTCCGTCGACGCCCTCCGGGTCCGGTGATGGCGGGACGTTTGCGAGGCGGCATGGCGCCGTGCCGGTCCGCTCTCGGCCGAAAGAGGCTGGACCGTCCGTCACCGGGTATTCGAACCTCGCGGGGCCCGGCAAGAGCAGGGCACCCCTGGTGAAAGGAGTGTCATGGCAGGAGTTTTCCAACGACTCAAGGAGTTCGCGAGGAGTCCGCAGGGTCGGCGCACGATCGAACAAGTACGCCGGACCGCGGCCGATCCGCGCCGCCGAGCCCAGGCCCAGCGACTCTTCGGCAGGCTGCGCTCCCGCCGGTCGGGGTCGGGAATGTGACCGTACCGGTGCGAGGCCGGGCGGGTCGGTGCCGGCAGGGCGGTGCGCAACCCTCGCACAGCCGTCAGCACGACACCCCCGGCCACGGCCACAGGGGAGCCGACCGCCACCGCCGCCCCCGCTCGGGCGCGGCCGACAGCGCCCAGCCGAGGCGCTCGGAGACGCCCTCACTGCTACGGACAGACGCCCTCGCCGCTACGGACACTCGATGGTGGTCCCGGTGGGGCTGGTGGCGGCGACGATGCGGGAGAGTCATGTGCGCCGCTTCCTCGTGTGGTGGGGGACAGGTACGTGTCGGCACACCGCCGAAACATGCAGGTCGGGCGCACATGTGGTGGGGGAACATAAGCCGGGCGTGCCTATGCGTGCGGCCACCATGCCGGGGCACGGGAGGACGGCTCGGAGGATCGTAGGCGGCGGGGGCGCCGTCGCCGTTGTGCGGGCGTAGTGTCCTGGTATGGGTGACGCACGCTGTGCCTGGTGCGGGGCGGTCCTGCCGGATTCCGCCGGTGCCGGTCGCCGGTACCGCCACGCCGGGCACCGGCAGGCGGCCTGGTGGGCCCGGCGGTGTGGGAGCAAGGCCGAGGCCGCCCGGCGCACCCTGGTCACCGTCGGCTCGATGCTCCTGACCCAGGTCGAGCGCGAACTGGCCGGCATGGCCGTCGGTGACGGCCGGGCGCCGGTGGAGGCCGCGCCTTGCGTGGCGGTGGCCCGCATTCCCCCTCTCACCGACCGGCTGGTGCGCCTGGCGGTGCTTGCGGACCGGCAGGCGGGGGCCGGCCGGCCGCAGACCGGCAGGGCGCCGGGCATCAGCGGCGAGGCCGCCCGCGCCCGCTTCACCCGCCGGGACACCTGCGCAGGCCCACCGGGACCGGGCGATGTCCCGCCACGGTGAACGACCCGCCGCACGGCCGTCGGAGCAGGCCTTGGACCGGGCGCTGGCCACGGCCGTGCGCCGCACCGGGGCCGCGGTCGGCGGCGTCTACCTGCTGGACGCCCGGCAGCAGGTGCTGTGCCTGGTGGCGACCGGCGGCCTGCCCCCCGAGTACGCCGACCCCTGGACGCGCATCGTGCTGGCCACCCAGGATCCGGTGGCCGACGCCGTACGCGAGGACCGCCTGGTGTGGGTCGACGGCCTGGAAGAGCTGGCCCGGCGCTATCCGCGCGCGGCCGCCGCTCAGCCCTACCGGTTCTGCATGGCTGCCGCGCCCGTCTGCGGAACGGACACCTGCCGGGGTGCCCTGCTGCTGTTGTGGCCCGCCGGCCGTTCCCCGCGCGCCGGCCACCGCGAGCGCGCCCGCATGACGCATGCCGCCCACCGCATCAGCGGCCTGCTCAAGGCCGCCGGTGAGCCGCCTGCCATCCCCGAGCAGCCACGCGTGGTGCAGGTCCGCGCCCTGGACACCCGCGCCCCGCAGGCCGCGCTCGGCTTCTCCGAACGGCTGCCCGGGGGCAGCCTCGCCCTCGACACCGAGGGCCGGGTCGTCTTCGTGACCTCAGGCGCCGCCCGCCTGCTGGACTGCGATGCCGCCTCGCTGCTGGGCCGGCTGCCCTGGCAGGCCCTGCCCTGGCTGGACGACCCGGCCTACGGCGACAAGTACCGGACCGCACTGCTCAGCCGCGAGCCCGTGAGCTTCCACGCTCTGCGCCCGCCCGGTACCTGGCTGGACTTCTACCTCTTCCCCGATCCCGACGGAATCAGCGTCCGCGTCATCGAGACCGCGCTCGCCGACCGGCCACCGACCCTGGCGCCGGTCAGACCCCCGACGGCCACTGGGCCGGCCGGGGTGAGCCGCCTGTACCGGCTGATGCACCTGTCCGCGGTCCTCACCGAGGCCGTGGGCGTACGTGATGTCGTCGACCTGGTGGCAGCCGAGATCCTGCCCGCCTTCGACGCCCAGGGCCTGGTGCTGTCCGTGGCCGACGCCGGCCGCTTGAAGATCACCGGCTACCGGGGCTACCGGCCCGAGGTCATCGCATGCCTCGACGGCCTGCCGCTGGACACCGGCATCACCCCCGCCGGGAAGGTCATCGCCACCGGCGTGCCCTCCTTCGTCACCGACCCGGACGAGATGGCCCGCAACTACCCGCAGGCACCGCGGATCAGCGGCAAGCAGGCGTGGGCGTTCCTGCCGCTGATCGTCTCGGGGCGGCCCGTGGGCTGCTGCATCCTCTCCTACGAGCGGCCCCACACCTTCACCGCCGACGAACGCGCCGTCCTCACCTCCCTGGCCGGACTGATCGCCCAGGCCATGGACCGTGCCCGCCTCTACGACGCGAAACACCAGCTCGCCCACGACCTGCAGCAGGCGCTCCTGCCCCGGAGACTGCCCCGCGTCGACGGCCTGGACGTGGCCGCCCGCTACCTTCCCGCCAGCCACGGCATGGACATCGGCGGCGACTTCTACGACGTCATCCGGCTGGACCACCACACCGCCGCGGCCGTCATCGGGGACGTGCAGGGCCAC
>NZ_MUMF01000264.1 GCF_002155905.1 Streptomyces tricolor
GAATCCTGCCGGGGGCACAGCAAAGCACCAGGTCAGGAGCCCTTCCGTCCAGCGGACGGGAGGGCTCCTGCGCTTGCAGCACACATATGGCACACATGCCATGCGCGCGGACGGTGGGGAGCTGGCAGGATGCCCGTCAAGGATGATCTGGCCCGGCGCCGGCACGAGAAGTTGATCGACCGCCTTGAGTCGCTGATGCGGGCCGCGCTCAAGCCCGAGTACCAGGGCTACTACGGGCATCTGATCCTGAGCAGCGACGATCTCGCGGAGATGGGCGAGCTCAAGGACGTCCGGCGTGCCGCTCGGGAGGCGGGGCGTCGTCTCGGCTGGAAGGCGACCACCCAGCTCGTCGGTGGCCGGCTCTTTGTGCTCGACGAGCGGGAGGTTCCCGAGGAGATCGAGCAGCTGGCTGGAGACACGGCCGCTGCAGCGATTGACGGGGCCTGGCAGGAAGGCCGCCGACCGCGCGGCATCTGATCCGAGGGAGCGGCGAGGGGCCGCCCCACCGCAACAGCGTGGTGGGGCGGCCCCTTCGACTACGGCTCCCCCGCACGGATTAGGCACACATCACGCGGCGCCTTCCTCCAGTGCGGCCACCGCCTCAGCGGCCTTGCGGGCCTGCCGTTCCGCCTTCTCCAATTTGGCCTTCGCCTTGGCCAGCTGCTTGGCGCGGCGCTTGTGCATCTTCTTCGACACCTCGTCCAGACGGTCCGGGAAGAGGTGGCCGTACGTGTCCAACGTCAGGGTCGCGGACTTGTGGCCCAGCATCGTCTGTACGACGTTGACGTCCGCGCCGCTGGCGATGGCGAGCGAGGCCGCCGTGTGCCGCAGCTTGTGCGGGGTGACGTTGAGGTGCCCCAGCCCGGCCTTCACGACCGCTGGCGCGAAGAACCGCTGACGGAAGTTACGGGCACGCAGCGGGCCTCCCTGAGGGGCGGTGAAGAGCAACTCCTCATCTCCCCGGCCCTGGAGGTGGGGCTTCAACTCCTCTGCCAGGAACCGCGGGATCGGTACCGACCGGCGCTCGTGGTTCTTGGGGGTGTCGAGGTAGAGCTTGCCGTTGTCCTCGGCGTACGCCTCGACGATGTGCGCTCGGCAGGCGTCCAGGTCCACGCGACCCACCTTCAGCGCGGACGCCTCGCCCCAGCGCAGGCCGGTGTAGGCCAGCAGCAGGATGAACACCCGGTAGGCGCCCGACACGTTGGCCAGCGCGTCGACCTGCATGTCATCGAGGTACACGTGGTCGGCCGGCGCCGCCTTCGGCAAGGGCACGCCGACAGCCGGGTTGACCGCCAGACGACGAGCCTTGACCGCGTAGCCGAGAACGCGGCTGAGGACGACGTACGCCTTGCGGACCGACCGAGGGCTGAGCTTCCTGCCGCCTGCCGCCTCGCCGGACAGCAGATCCGCGAGCCACTCGGCGATGTCCTCGAACAGGATGCGGTCCAACGGTGTGGTGCCCCACCTGGGGATCACGTGGACGTCGAGAACGCCGCGATAGCGGCCCCGGGTCGAACGCTTGAGATGGATCTGCGCGGCCAGCCAGGACTCCGCCACCTCTGCGAATTTCACGCGTGCGGCTGCGGGATCGCGGTAGGAGCCGTCGTTGAGACGGGACTCCATCCTCGTCCGCTCCGCCTCGGCGTCGACCTTGCGGGCGAAGGTCTTCATCTTCGGCTTGCCATCGGGGTCGTACCAGCGCACGCGGTACCGCCCCGGCGGCGTACGGCCCGCCCGCTTGGCTTCCGCCGCGGCCCGTATGTACGTCCCGTGCCCGATGCGGTCCTCAATCCAGACCCGCGCCAACTAGCACCCCCTCCGGTCATTACTGGACACCGACGGGAGCGGCAGGAGCAGGGCCATGGGAGGAACACCGAGCGCGGTGGCGATGGCGACGAGGTCGTCGACATCGCAGCGTCGGTGGGCGCGTTCGGTTCGGCTGAGGGCGGTGTTGGACATCGGGCGGCCCAGCGCGGTGCAGCGGGCGGCGAGCTGGTGCTGGGTCAGGCTGCGCACGAGGCGTAGGTGCTCGATGGCGCGGGCGGTGCGGAGGCCGGCGGGGCCTATTTCGACAGGTCGGGTTGCCATGACAGGTAGCTGTAACTTGCATCCGGCCGTCATAGCAAGAGTTAGTTCTTAAACTCTATAAAAGTCGCCCGGGGGCGAAGTGGTGTTCGTCTCGCCGAATTCCGGTACATCACGAGCCTTTTCAGCGGAGAGGCCGTGCTATCTTCCCTCCGCGTCATGGAGATGGGCGATTTGAGCGACTATCAGCCATAGTGTCCGGTAGGCTGACCGCGCCACTGATGACTGCTGGGCGCTATCTCTGAGCTGCGGAGGTACCGGATTCCGACCCCTCTGCCAGCCGTTGCGCCACAGAAAAATTCCAGGCTCTGCGGGAGCGATTTCGGCAACCGGGGATCCGCCCTTACTGTTTGGTCTCCCCCGACCACGCTGAGAGAAGTAGTACAGAGTTTCAGAACTAACTCTGGACTTTTCCCTTGGCGGTGTGGCTGTGTTGTCCAGGCCCGTTGTTCAAGACGAAAAGGAGCCCTGTGCCGAAGACCTCTCCCCGCAGTACCAACGTCCCTGTCGCCACCGCAGCTGCCCAGCGCGGCCCGCTGGCCACCCCTGCGGAGGTCGCCGCCTACCTCGGGGTGCCGGTGAAGACCCTCTACCAGTGGAAGTACCGGGGCATCGGCCCCAACGTGCACAAGGTCGGCCGCCACCTGCGCTACCGCTGGCACGAGGTGGACGCCTGGCTGAACGCCCAGGCCACGTACGACCTCGTGGTCTGACGCCGCCCTTTCAGGGACAGCGAAACGGCTCTCGGCGAGCCACCGCCGAGAGCCGCACAGTCCCTGCCCCATCGCCCCTGAATGACCGATCCGGTGGGCCGGGCCTTGCCCGTCCGGCCCACCAGGGAGGAACGCCTGTGGACGAACCTACGTCCTCCACCACCCCTACCGCATCCCCGACGCCCACCTGGCCGCCCGTCGCCGTCCCCGGCCAGGCAGCTCCCGCAATACCCGAACCCTCGCCCGCCGAGGACGAGAAGCCTCCCCAGGCTCCAGAGGGCGCCGCCTTGCTGGACGAGCTGCGGGAAGCCATCGCCCGGTACGTGATCCTGCCCAGCAGCGAGGCGCTGACCGCCGTCACACTGTGGGTCGCGGCCACGCACATCCAGCCCGCCCTCCAGCACGCGCCTCGTCTCGCGGTGGTCGGACCGGCGAAACGGTGCGGCAAGTCCCGCCTGCTGGATGTGATCACGGAGACCGTGCGCGAGCCGCTGATCACGGTCAACACCAGCCCGGCGGTCGTCTTCCGCGCCATCGGCGATGACCCGCCCACCCTGCTGGTGGACGAGGCCGACACCATCTTCGGCAGCATCAAGGCCGCCGAGAAGAACGAGGAGCTGCGCGGCCTGCTCAATGCCGGCCACCAGCGCAACCGGCCCGCCCTGCGCATCTCCGGGCCCGAGCACAAGCCTCAGGCGTTCCCCACCTTCGCCATGGCAGCGCTCGCCGGCATCGGGGATCTACCGGACACGGTCATGGACCGGGCGGTGGTGATCCGCATGCAGCGCCGCAAGGATGGTGAGCGGGTCGAGCAGTTCCGCTCCCGCCGCGACATCCCGACCCTGCACGGCCTGCGCGACCGGCTGACCGCCTGGCTGCGCCCCCTGATGGACACCGCAGCGGACTTGGTACCGCCGATGCCGGTGCAGGACCGGGCGGCAGACACCTGGGAACCGCTCGTAATCGTCGCGGAACTGGCGGGCGGCACCTGGCCCGAGGAGGCCCGCGCCGCGTGTGCGTCCATGTGCGCGGCCGAGGCAGGCAAGGACGACGAGTCGAACCTGAAGACCCGCCTGCTGCAGGACATCCGGCGCGCCTTCGCACGCTGCGGTGATCCCGACATCATGCGCACCCGGGACCTGCTGGACGAACTCCTCAAGGACCAGGAGGCGCCGTGGGCCGAGTACGGCACCGCCGGCCTGAGCCCACGCCACCTGGGCATCCTCCTCAAGGACTTCGATATCAAGGCCGCCACTCACCGCTTTGAAGGCGGCCGGCAGGCCAAGGGCTTCGCCCGCCTCCGCTTCGCCGACGCCTGGGCCCGCTACTGCCCCGAGGAGCCGACGCCCGACAGCGGCGACGAGAGCACCGCCCCCGGCCCGGGCCTGCACTCGTAAAGACTCGTCGCACTCGTCGCGTCGCAGGTCAGCCCCGCGACGAGTGTCGTCGCCGTGACGAGTCCACTCGTATCACGCCAACCTTCCGTACCTGCTGTGACCAGGCACGCGACGAGTGCGACGAGTGCGCACCCCCTCCCACCAGCCTCACTCGGTGCCCATGGCACCCGCTCCCCGCCTGGAGTACCCCGCTTGCCTTCACGCACCGCCCAAGCTCCCGCGCCGGTACTGACCGCAGCGATCCGCCTCGGGGTCGCCCTGGTCGGCACGATCGGCTTCGCCCTCTCCTACGACGCTCTGCGGCAGATGGCCGTCGCCATCCACGTCCGCGGAATCCTCACGTACGCCTTCCCCCTGGTGATCGACGGTTTCATCGCCATCGGCGTCGCCGCCCTGCTCATCCTGCGCACCGCACCCTGGCGCTCCCGGCTGTACGTCTGGGCACTCGTCGGCATCGCCACGATCACCAGCATCTGGGCCAACGCCCTGCATGCCGTCCGCCTCAACCAGCAGGCTCACACCACCGGGCTCCACCTGGACGACATCACCGTCGGCGCCCTGTCAGCCATCGCCCCGCTGGCACTGGCCGGAGCCGTCCACCTTGACCTGGTCATCCGCCGCCACCCCACACGCCACGTTCAAGAGGTCGCCACCACAAAGAGCCACAACGCCCCTGGCTACGGCCACAACCACACCGACTACGCCGAGCCGACTCCGTCATCCGAGGGCAACGCCGGTCTGCCAGAGCAAGCAGAGATGCCCGATGTGGCCGGTCGCCCCCGCGACGTGGTGCGGGACGCCGCCAATGTGCCGCAGGCTCGGAAACCGCTCGCCACGGCAGAGGGCCACGAACGCGACGTCACCTTCGACGAACTCCTCGCCCTCGCCCGCACGGCACCGCTGGGACGCGGAGGCCGCGCGTCACGCCGCAACATCGAGGCGGCGATACGAGACGCCGGCTACCGCATCGGCAAGGACCGCCTGACCCGGATCAAGGACCGGGTGCAGGCCGAACTCGACCAGGCCGCCAGCCAGTGGCGGGCCGAGCCCGACAAGGGACCCGCCAACGCCCTCTGAGGCTCCCAGCAGCACCCACCACCCTGCGAACTCGACTTCTCTCGCTCGTCCCCGCGCTGACCAGTACGGGGACGAGCCAGCCGTCGAATCGCGTCACCGTCGCACCGCAACACCACATGGAGAACCGCTCTATGCCCGACCTCCACAATGAACTCCCCACTAGCCAGCAGGAGGTGACCACCGCCGTCACCCAGCCAGCAAGGTATGACGTTGGACCGTCCAGGGGCCGGTCCAACGCGGACACCTCCGCCCCGGGGGTGGCGGAGGACTTCGGGCACCAGGGGGTGCCCGAGGAGGAGGCACCCGCCGACGCAGCCGAGCAGTCGCCCGCCGCCAGCGCCGACGAAGTCACCTTGCGTCGTCTCGCTCGCCGCCGTTCCCGCGAGGACGTCCAGCGCAAAAAGCGTGTCGACGTCCGCTACAGCGTCGACGAGAAGACCCGGATCCTCACCCGGGCCCGTGAGATGGGCATCGCCGGCGCCCACCTCGTCGGCGCCGTGATCATGGCCTACCTCGATGGCGATCTCACCGTGGGCCTGGCCGGGCAGCGCACCCAGCTCGATGATTGCCTCGACAAGCTCGACGCCCTGCGGGCCGAGGTCGCCCGCATCGGCAACAACGTCAACCAGATCGCCCACCGCCTCAACGCCGGAGGGGATCCACACCCTGTGGACACCGCCGTCCTCGCGCAGACCGAGCGCACCCTGGACGCTGTCCGCGCCGCGATCGGCGACATCGCGCAGACCATGAACCACGCTGTCTCCGCGAAGGCGGCCCAGTGATCGCCAAGATCGGCAGCGGCAAGGACACCGCCGGCCTGATCCGGTACCTGTTCGACACGAAGAAGGCCAAGGACCACACCGACCCGCACCTGATCGCCTCCTGGGACGGCTTCGCACCCGACCCAGGCCGCGCCGACGACTTCGACGCCACAAAGAAGCGCCTCGTGGCCGACCTCGACCTGCGGGTCAAGCAAGCCCGCCGACTGGGCCGGGTACCCGAGCGGCACGTGTGGCACTGCTCGGTACGTGCCGCCCCCGGCGACCGGCACCTCACCGACGCCGAGTGGGCGGACATCGCGCGCCGCATTGTGGCGGCCACCGGGATCGCGCCACAAGGCGACCCCGACGGGTGCCGTTGGGTCGCCGTACGCCACGCCGACGACCACATCCACATCGCCGCCACCAAGGTCCGAGGAGACCTGAGCACCGCCCGCCACTGGAACGACTACCTGAAGGCCGACAAGGAACTCGCCGCCATCGAGAAGGAATACGGACTCCTGCAGGTCGTGCGCGGCGACCGCACCGCCACCAAGCGCCCCACCCGCGCCGAGATGGAGAAAGCCCGCCGCGCCGGCACGACTCGGACCTCCCGCGAGCGCCTGCGCACCACCGTCCGCCAGCTGGTGTCCATCGCCACCAGCCCGGAGGAATTCCTCCACCTGCTCGACGGCGTCGAAGGCGTCCTCGTCGATGTTCAGCACTTTCCCTCCGGCGACGTACGCGGGTACAAGGTCGCCGTGGCAGGCGACACCAACGCCGCCGGCGAGCCGATCTGGTTCTCCGGCGCCAAACTCGCCCCCGACCTGTCCTTCCCCAAGATCCGCGAACGCCTCACCGCCATCGAGGCTCCGCCCGCAGCGGAGCCGGGCAGCCGGCGCAGGCCCAACCCCTGGTACCAGGCCACCGCCGCGGCTGAGCGCATCCCCCACCACCTCGACCACGGTGACGACGCGGCAGCCCAGGCCCACATCGCAGCCTTTGGCGAAGCCATCGATGTCCTGCCGCTGCTCGCCCCCAGCCACCTGCGGCCACAGCTGCAACAGGCCGCCACAGCGTTCGAACGCGCCACCCGCTCCCGCATCCGCGCCCAGCAGGACCAGGCACGCGCCCTCCGGGGCGCCGTCCGCGCGCTGCGCACCGTGCCGGTCACCGGTGACGGGTCCGGGCTGGCGATGTTCCTCGACATCGCCGTGCTCGTCATCTTCGCCACAGCCCGCTGGCACCAGGCTCGCCAGCACGACCAGCAGGTCGCCGCCGCCCACCAGGCCCTGGTCCACCTGCAGGCCGTCTACCAACAGGCTGCTGCCGAGCCACTGGCCGCCCTGGCCCAGCGCCAACCACCGGCCCGCACCATGGAGCGGCACGCCCAGCGGATCCTCGTGATCGTGCCCGAACACGCTCAGCAGATCCTCGACGACCCCGCCTGGCCGGCACTGGCCGCCGCCCTGACCGAAGCCGAGACCGCCGGCCACGATCCCGAGCTGCTCCTCCAGCATGCCGCCCGCCAGCGCACCCTGGACGACGCCCGCTCCACCGCCAGGACCCTCACCTGGCGCATCCAACGCCTCGCCGCCCGGCAGGCCCCCAGCGCCCGAGCACGAGCCGCCCAAGCCCGCACGAGCGTTGCAGCACGAACGGCACAGCGTGGCCAGACCCCACCGAGCCCTTCGCAGCCTGGGCCTGCGACACCTTCTCGACACCGGTAATTCCGGCACTGACGGCCTCGCGCGCGAGGCCGTCAGCAGGAGGAAGGCACCTGTCCCGTTCACCCCCAGGTTTCCCACACCGCTGACACCACACAACGGGCGCTTGGCCGGTCCAGGACGGGCGCGGGTTTCCTGAGTGAACATTCGCGCGTTTCCTGAGTGAACGCTCTGGTGTTTCCTGAGTGAACGGTCTTTACCCGGGGGACCCCCTCCTACTTCCGGATCAGCTCGCCTCGGCAGCAGCCCAGCACGTCCGCACGAGGAGGAGTGATTGCCTCGCTCCCCGGTGACCTCGTCGGCAGCCTGGCGAACGGGCGTCGACGATGATCACTGCGGTCCGTCTCCGGTGAAGGAACCGCGTCACCGCACCGTGCTGACCAGAGGCTCCAGCAACTCCAGCGCTTCCTCCCAGCGGAAGCGATCCGCCGCGCCACCGGCCCTCGGCCGGTGCGGTTCGCACGAGCCGATCAGGACGCCCATCCCCTGCAGACGGTCCAGGCTCTGCTGATAGGCAGGGTGGGCGGCCTGGGCTGAGTTCAGGTAGGGCAGTGCCACGGTCGGGATGCCCATGCCGTACGCCTCGCACAGGATGCCCAGGGCGAGGGTGTCTGAGATCCCGGCGGCCCACTTGTTGATCGTGTTGAACGTGGCGGGAGCGACGGCGATCGCGTCCGCCGGAGGCAGGGGGCGCGGGTCTCCCGGTGAACGCCAGCCGGAGCGGATCGGGTAGCCGGTCTGTGCCTCGATCGCCTTGACGTCGATGAAGCCGAGTCCCTGCGGTGTGGCGATGGCGCCGACGTCCCAGTTCGCCTCCTGGGCGGTGGTGATGAGCTTGCCGACGTCACGGGCAACACCTGCCGCGCACACGACGACGTACAGGAAGGGCTTCTTGTCCGGAGCGGTCGGCTCGGTCACGCGGGGACTCCCAGTTGGCGGCTGAAGTGGTGCAGTTCCGGCAGGGTACGACGGCGGTCGCGGGCGGCCATGTCGGCGACCAGGTTGCGGACGTCGGGACGGCGGATGTCCTGGGCTGCGGCGTGCTGCTGCTGGTAGCTGGCCGGGGCGCCGCAGGTCGTGAGGAAGACGAGCTTGCCGAAGGTCATGCCGTCTCAAAACCTGATCTTCAGACGCCGTGTCGTCGGGGCAAGTCCGCCCGCGCTGCAGGCTGCCTTACGGGAGGGGGCACGCTGGAGGTGGCCTTGGCAAGCCGGGCCTGGCGCGAACCCATGCGCTCGTACTCGCGGCAGAGCCCGGACCGTGGGGACGGCCCGTGAGGTGATGCGGCCCCTACCGTGCCGCGCGCCCGTCGAAGCAGCCGCTTCCGGTTGCGGCCGACGTACGGTTGAAGTACCGAGGGCACCACGCACTCCGGCCGCCCCGCCGGGTCGTCCTCGGCGAGAGACGAACCCCGGGCCGCCCCAGTGGTCGGTGCGGAGACGGGTCGGCATCATGTCCGCCGCGGTCGAAGCAACTCCGCGCAAGCTCATCATGGCAGGGGCCGCGCTGAACACCCGTGCAGGTCCGCAACCCCGCCGAGGGGAGGCGTGATGGCCTTTGCCCGGCTGGACATCCATCGGCGGAACCGAGGAGAGCGGACGCTCGTCACGCTTGCCGGCGACATCGGGCCGGCCACGACGCCGCTGCTGCGGGCCGCAGTGGAGCAGTGTCTGCTGGACGGTGTCACCGTGATCGACATCGATATGACCACGGTCGGCTCCTGCGACGCCAGGGGCTTGGACGTCCTCCTGTCGGCATCACGGCGCGCCAGCCGGGTCCACGCTCGCCTGCGGCTGCACCATCCGTGCGCGCAGATCACCCGGCTCCTCGATACCACCGGAACGACTTCGCTGCTCCTTACGGCCCCCGTGAGTCCCGTGCCGCCCGCCGCATCCGGCGACCTCATGAGTACCGCGACGCGGGCGCCCGAGGACCCCGCTCGTCGGCCGGATCAGCGGGTCCTCAGGGACGGGATCCGCCTTCGACGGCTGACCCGCCGGCAGGCAGAAGACATGCGCGAGGACATCGCGGACCTGGCTGCGGAGTCCGTCGCGGGCACCGCCGGCGAGGCGTACCACGACCGTGGAGACTTCCTGCACCGCTTGGCGGTCACCGCCCACCGCCCCGGCTTCGCCCTGCTGGTCGCCGAGACGACGGTGCTGGTCGGTTGCGCCTTCGGTTTTCCGGTGGGCTCTGACGGCTCCGGCCGCCGGGGGTTCGACGGAACGCTCCAGGAGATCATCCAGCGGCTCACCTCCCGCGCACGGTTCGTCGTCCTCACCCAGGTCGTGGCCCATCCGCACGCTCAGCACCGCGATATCGCCCGCCGCCTGCAACAGCGTCTGCTCACAGACCTGCGGTCCTCCCTCGGGGTCACCCTGCTGCATCCTGCCGACCAGGCAGGACAAGCCGCCTTCTCGTCCTGGGGCTGGCAGGACATGGGCGAGGTGGTCGGGCTGCCCGGCCCCGTCGCCCCCTGTGTGTTGACCCTGTCTTCCGAAGGGCAGCCCTCGGCACGCCGATGATTCGGCAGAGGAGCGATGAGCCGGCGGTCGTACGCGGCCCGGGCCGCCACGCCACCCGTCGTCCGCCGTACGGACGTGTCTCGACGCGATGGCTGCGCGCCACGCCGCCCGCCACAGCCGGGAGTAGCCTGACAGGTACCGAGAACTGTCGGGCGCACGACCACGGCGGCGCCGTTCCCGGCGAGTGACAGACACGGGCAGCCGGAAACCGCCCGGATCGGGATCGCACGATGAACGCCATCACCAAGTCCGCCAAAGGTACGGCCCCAGGTGACGGACACTCCTACCGGATGCCCTTGCCCCGGCTGCGCCTCACGCCGGATGTCAGCCATGGCCCGCTGGACGGCGCATGGTGGCCGCGCTGCGACGCACTGGAACTGGAGCTGCCCGCGCTGGTCGGCTCCTTGGATCCGAGCATCGGCACCGTCACGCGCGTGACCGTGGGTACCGCCGCCTGGCCAGATGCCCCGCAGGAGGTGATGGCACCGGGGCATGTGATCGAGGTGGCCCTGAGCAACGGGGCGGCCGAGATGCATGCCATCACCGTGGACTGCGGCACCGTGGGGCGCTGGGAACTGCTCGTGGTCCCACCGGACGAACCGGCCGGAACGGCAGCCCTGCTGCTGACCGCCGCCTCCGACCCCGAGAACCCCTTGTCCGCCCCGCGCCTGCTGGCACTCGCCGAGAGCGGCCTCGACGGACAGGACACATGGGAGTCGGAAGGAGGAGCCGGACCCAGGTAAGCAGCCCGACCCGGCCTGCCACGCGTACCCGGCGGGCCCGGGCGTCCACGACCCCGTGATGGAGCCATGGCACCGACAGATCCCTTGTCATACCGGCCCGCCCCTGACCATGGCGGGTGAGGGGATGACGGCAGGACGGCGCGCGGACCGCTCCGAGAGCTTCGGAGAAGCTCTCCTCGGAAAGATCCTCGACAGCGCGCACGAATTGCCGCCCCATCTCATCGGGCCCCTGATCGCTGACGTGGTGGACCGGCTCGGTGGCCGCCGACCGCAGGTGCTGTTGCAGGACTACGGCCAGCTGCTGCTCGTACCGCTGCCCGGTGAGGGCCTCACGGGCGGGGAACCTCAGGTGATCGACGACTCCGAGGCGGGCCGCTGCTTCCTCGACGCGGTCCCCGTGGAGGTGCCCCGGGAGGACGGCGTCCGGGTCCACCTGCCCCTGCTGGACGGCGGTGACCAGGTGGGGGTCATGGCCGTGACGCTGGACATCGTCGACGACCACGACCGCCGCCTGCTGCTCAGAATCTCCGGCCTGGTGGCCGACCTGCTGGTGACCAAGCACGGCTACTCCGACCTGTTCTTCGGCGTCCGACGCGGCGAGGCGATGAGCGTCGCCGCGGAGATCCAGTGGTCGCTGCTGCCACCGCTGGCGATGATCATGCCCCGGGTCGCCGTCGCCGGGATCCTGGAACCCGCCTACGACGTGGGCGGTGACAGCTTCGATTACGCGCTCAACGACGACGTCCTCCACGTGGCCATGATCGACGCGATGGGCCACGGACTGGACGCGGCCACGATGGCCACCGTGGCCATCGGCGCCTACCGCCACGCCCGCCGGGCCGGCATCGGACTGCCGGAGATCTACGACTTCATGGACCGCGCCGTGGCAGAGCAGTTCGGTCCCGAGCACTTCGTTACCGCACAGATGATGCAGCTGGACACGACGACGGGACGGGTGCAGTGGATCAACGCCGGGCACCCGTCGCCGATCCTCGTCCGCGACCACCGCGTCGCACAGCGTCTGGTCGCCCCGACGACCCTTCCCGTCGGCCTGGGTGGTTCGGTGCCTCGGATCAGCGAGCTGGGGCTGGTGCGCGGGGACCGCGTCCTCTGTTTCACCGACGGAGTGGTCGAGGAGCACAAGAGCGGTGGGGAGGAGTTCGGGGAGCACCAGCTGATCGACTGCGTGAACCAACTGGAGAGGACCGGGCGCGGCATCCGGGCGGTGACGCGATCCCTGTCCCACACGCTCAAGCAGGCGAGGGGCGGGCGGACCAGCGATGACGCGACCCTGCTCATGGTGGAGTGGCGCGGCTGACCTCTCACTCCCGCCGTCCGACACCGTTGTGCCGGCCGCGCCCGGCGGCGACGGTCCTTCAGCCCGAAGGACGGGAGCTCCCGGCACGCGCTGACACTGCCCGGAGATCACCCGGCCGGTACTCCACTCCATGTGGCCGTTGCTCCGCGCCGCAGCGAAACGCGGAGTAGTGTGGACAGTACCGAGGGCATTTCGCACACCGGCTTCCACGCCGGGTCGTTCTCGGCGAAAGATGAACCCGGGCCGCCGCAGAGGCGGCCCGGAGACGGGTCCGCATCATGTCGGCGACCTTGTACTCCACTCTGCCGCACCCCGAGTCCGTCGCAGCCCCGGCCGCGCGTCTCGCACTGAAGACCGAGAGCCCCTCCCGCGGACTCCTGGACGGAGCCTGGTGGCCCCGCTCCCGTGATCTGCTGAGCGAACTGCCGGCACTCACCGACGTGTTGGATCCCCTGTGGGGCCGCATCACCCGCATCGCCGTCAACCCGGAACACTGGCCGGTCATCCCCCGCGCGGTTCCCGTGGACGGCCACATCGTCAAGGTCGGCTGGTTCACCCCGGAGATCGACCCGCACAAGCTGCTGCTGCTCTCCTACGGCACCGGCCGCTGGGATCTCCTGGTCATCCCGCCCGAGACCGGGGCGGAGTCTGCGGCCCGGCTGATGGCTGCCGCGTCCGACCACGACGGCCCGCCCCTGACCGCGAGCGCGCTCATCGCCGCGGACGAGGCCCGGCACGGCGTCTTGGCGGCCGACCAGCCACTGGACCCGGGCGAGGCATGGGAGTACGAGGGCGGCGCCTCCGCGGTGTCCGTAGCCGTTCCCCCGCAGACCGGTCCGCCCGGCCGGGCCAGCCGGCTGATCATCGGTATGTGAGGTGGCCGCCATGAACGCCTTCCTGACAGCCGCCGCTTTCGTGGTCCTCATCGCAGCGGCGGCGTACGTGATCCACCGGCTCGGCCTCCAGCACGCCGACAGGATCGCCGCGTACCGGTACAGCACCCCCCGGCCCGGCCGCCGCGGCCGCTGCCTGCCGCAGCCGTACCGGGCACCACGAGTGAGCATCCGGGCGCCCCACCGGCCGCCCGGCCGCGCCTCGGTACCGTCGGCTCAGTCCGCGGCGACGCGTGCCCGGGGTGTACACCCGGGCCCCGGACCGGGCGGGAAGCGGCCGGGACCCGTGGACCGAGGCATCTGAGCATCCGAACCGAGGCGTCATGACTCTTCCGCAGCTGAACATCTACCGGCACGACCGGGACAGGCGGGCACTGGTCACCCTGGCCGGTGTGATCGACCCCGCCACCGCGCCCCAGATGCGCGCCGTTCTGGAGCGGTGCCTGCAGGACGGCATCACCCTCATCGACGTCGATCTGACCACCGTCGACCGCTGTGACAGCAGCGGCCTGCGCGTCTTCCTCGACGTGTCACGGCACGCCGCCGAGACTCACGCGTCCCTGCGGCTGCACCACCCCTCCCCGCAGACCGAACGACTGCTCATGGACACGGGCTCCGACCGTCTGCTTCGTACGACGAGGCCAGGAGGGGCGCGGCCTCAGCGGGCCGGGCGCCGAGGAGATCGCCACACGGAGCGGGCCGCCAGGTAGAGCAGATCGGCGATGAGGAGCAGTACACCGGCGGAGGTGAGATAGAGCATGCCGTCGACGCCCGCCCCGATGGCGATCAGAGCGATTCCGGCGACGAGCAGGGTCAGGAACAGGACCATGCGGAATGCCTCCCTGGAGAGAGCCGCGGCGTAGATGACTTTGGGGCAGTCGTGAAGACCTGCCCTGCGAGCCAGACCGGGTCCCCCGTTGGGAGTCAGGCCCTGTGGATCTCAGCCGACCCGTCGTGCGCGGTGGCGGACTTCCTTGAGTCGGACCTTCGAGGGGAGGCGGTCCAAGCCAGCCGAGTCCCGCGCGTGCGTGAGTGTTTCCCGGCTCAGTCGCCCCAGAGTCCACGCTGGATCCGCATGAGGCTCCAGCAACAGCCGCACGCGCGCAGCCGGAGCGGAGCTTCGGCCCGTCAGCCGTGCATGCGCCCCCGAGACCCCGTCCAGGGCCTGCGCCTCTTCCTCGATCACGTCCTCCAGTGTGCCGCCGTCGAGCCGGGCCGCCGCCCCGTCCCCGCTGTCGACGAGGACGCCGCCCAGGCGGCGCCTGCGCTGTGCGAGGAGCCACCACAGCAGCAGGACCAGCAGCACCGCGAGCACCGCGATGACGGTCGGCCACCACCAGCCTTCCTCCCGCCACCGGGTGCGTCCCTCGGTGCCCAGCACCACGTCGTCCGGCCCGCGGAAGGGCCACCAGCCCGGCATGCCGAAGTCCCAGCGGCGCGGCAGGTCCAGCCCGCCCAGCAGCACGCCGCCGCCCAGGGCGAACAGTCCAAGGCCGAGAAGCCCCAGCAGCACCCGGTTAACTGTCTTGAGCATCGGGATCACCTCAGCCCTTCTTCGGACGCCGGACGCGCACGGTCAGCGTGGGCTGCCGGGCGAGACCCATGAACGTCACGGCTTCGCCCAGCGTGGCGTCCAGGTCCGCGCGGACCTCCTCGAGATCGCGGAAATGGGCGCGCGCCCGGGCTTTGACCTTCCGGCGGCCGACGGCGACCTGTGCCGACTGGACACCGGGTACCTGCACGGCCCGGTCGCGCAGAACAAGGCTGGCCGCGCGGCGGTCGAGCCCGGCGCGGACCTCCCCTGTCCCGGGGATACCGGTGGGCTGCCGCATGGGCAGCAGCCTGCGCAGTCCCGGCGTCACCGCCAGCAGGAACAGCCACAGGCCGAGGGCCATCGCCACTGCGGCCCCGACGATCATCCAGACGTCATCCAGTGGCCGTGTGGCCAGTTCCTCAGCAAGCCGCCGCCGCCAGCGCATCGCAGACCGGCCTGCCCGGACCGAAACCACGTCGTACAGGAGCACTCCGATGGCCGCGGCGGACAGCAGGGCCACCACGGCCGCGGGAATCCGCCGCGTTGACCAGAAACGGCGCGCCGACCGGCCTGGTGCATCGATCGCCGCCGTCGCGCCCGAGCCCGCCCCCGGGGTGCCATCGGCGGACGGAGCTGCCTGTCCGGGTTCGGGGGGAAGGTCGCTGTCACCGGTCGGCTGCCGCCAGGTGTTCGCGCTCATCTCACCCTCTCCTGGTCCGTGTGGCGCGTATGCGCCGAGTGCAGCCTCTCGACCGTCACCGCAAGGTCGGACACCTCCATGCCGGCCCATGTCCTGAGCCGGTCGGTAACCTCCCGGCGCACTGCGGCGCACTGCGCCCCGATGTCGGACGGATAGCCGAGCTCGACGGTGATGCGCAGCCGTGCCTCGCCGAGCGCCGCCTGCCGTCCGCCGGCAGACTCGGCGTCTCGTCCTGCGGTATCCCGCTCCGGTGCCCGCCGCACGGAAGTGGTCACGCGTGGTGTCCGGCGGCCGGGGGGTACGTGGTCGACCGAGTCGGTGAACCGGCTCAGCGCCTCGCGCGCCACGTGGGAAGCGATCTTCGCAACGACCCGGTCGGCGATGGTGATCGCACCGCGCTCCCCACGGGGAATGCCCGGACGCCGATTGGCTTCACCGGTCACTGCCGCCAGTCTCCCCGTGCCCGTCGCCGGTCATCTCGGATCCGCTCCTGCCGGTCCCGGCGGCGGACGAAGTCGCCCGGTTCGAGATCGCCTTCCATGAACCGCCCGACCACGAGTCCGACGACGCCCAGCCCCAGCACCAGCAGGAAAGCCCAGAAGTCACCGAAATACGCGGCGAAACCCAGCGCCATCCCGGCCATCAGGCCCACCACGGCTCTGCTCATCACGCGCTCCTTCGCTCACGCGGGCTGCTGCGCCCCGGCTACTGGATCCGCTGCCGCTCTTCCCCTTCGTCCTCCTCGTCGGGGAGCTTCACATCGCTGACCGTGATGTTGACTTCGACGACTTCGCGATCCGCCATCCGCTCCACCGCGGAGATCACGTTCTCCCGCACCTCACCGGCCACGTCCGTGATGGAGACGCCGTAGTCGACGACGATCTCCAGGTCGATGGCCGCCTGCTTCTCTCCGACCTCGACGCTGACCCCGCGTGTGACGGACTTGCCGCTGCCTGCGCCGGGCATCCGCTCCCGCATGGATCCCATTGAGCGCGCGAATCCGCTGCCCAGGGCATAGACGCCGCGCACGTCCCGTGCTGCCATTCCGGCGATCTTCTCCACCACCACATCAGCGACCGTCGTCCGGCCACGAGAAGCGGGAGCGCCACTGCGCCTTACGGCGGTGATCTCGGTCATCGGGATATTCCTCCCTTAGAGGCCCATCTGACCCTCTTTTCTGCGATTATATTCACGTTAGGGCGCATTGCCGGAATTGAACACTGCGAGGCACGAGGGTCCGACAAGTCACCTGAAAGAGGGTGCGAGGCCGGTGAAGACCGAAGCAGGGACGCAGGCGGTACGGCACCAGTTCGGCCTGGGCCGGCTGCTCCCGCTGGGCGGGCCCGCCGACGGGGCTTGGATCACCGAGCAAGCGGCCGTCCAGACCCTCAGGCGGGCCGCGAACGAGATTCCCGGGGTGCGGCTGGAGTCTCTGCGCATCGGGCCGGCGCCGCTCGAATCCGTGTCCGAGCCGGCCGTCCGTCCGCCGGCCAGCGCGATGCCGCCGGGCCCGCTCAGGATCGAAGCCGCCTTTTCGGCATCACTCGGGGAGCCACTGCCCGAAACCGCCGACCAGTTGAGGAGCAGACTGCTGGACGCGGCCGCTCGACGGCTCGGCCTGGCCACCGTGGCAGCCGACCTGCGCGTCACGGATCTCCATGAGGCCCCGCAGACAGCCACGGAGACGCGGACCGTTGTGAGATCCATGACGCTCACGCCGCAAAGCACAGCCGCAGCAAGGACCGCAGCCGCACGGAGCTCGCTCCCCGTGACCGGAGCGGGCTCCCCGCGAAGGCCCGTCGGGGATCTGGCGGACGTCGCAACGGGTGTTCCGGGCGTCGCCGGCCTCACCACCGTGCTGGGGAGCCGCCCGGTCAAGATGGAGGACCATGCCGACCCACCCGGCCGGCGTGTCGAGGTCCACCTCGCGGTCGCCCCTGGACACCATCCTCTGGAAGTCGCGCGCACCGTCCGGGCCGCCGTGGCCGACGCGGCGACCACCGACGCCCCGGGCCCGGTCACCGTTGCCGTCCTCATCACCGAGACCGCGGCTTGACCGGACAGGCGTCGAGCACTCATCAGCGATCAGCAGATCCGCTTCACCGGCCGGAGTCGGTTCTGTCTGTCGACATGCACGCGGACCGCTCCGGAGGCCCCGTCTGGCACGGTGTGAGACGCCTGCGGCGGGGTACCCGCTAGAAACAGAGGGTCTGCGCAGCAGCCGCTGACGGACGAAGCAGACGCCTCCCAGCTCCGTGGTCGTGTGATGTGTCCCGCAACCACGGAGGACGAATAGCCCTGCCTGCGGCCCGGTCCAGCGGCTCCCGGGGCGGCGCCGGGCCACTCGGCCCTTCTTCGGAGAGAGTTTCACCATCATGAGCAGTAACACCGCGGTCCGCCCCCCGCCCTCGGAGGCGTCCGGAAGTGACTTCGCCCGCTTGTCGAGAAAGATCGCCGCCGCCGGGCTGCTGGGGCGCCGTCCCGGCTACTACGCGCTGCGGACCACGGTGGTGGCCGGGCTCTACGTCAGTGGGTGGGCCGCCGTCGCGCTCATCGGCGACAGTTGGTGGACTCTGGCGGTCGCCGCCTTCCTCGGGGTCGTGTTCGGCCAGGTCGCCCTGCTCGCCCATGACGCGGCGCACCGCCAGGTGTTCCGCCGGCGGCGGGCCAGCGAGGTGTCCGGACGGATCGCCGGTGCCGGTATCGGGATGGGCTACGGCTGGTGGCAGGACAAGCACACCCGCCACCACGCCAACCCCAACCACGAGGAACTCGACCCCGACCTCGACCCCGACCTGCTGGTCTGGTCCCAGGACCAAGCGCGGGCGGCCAAGGGGCTCCCCCGCCTGATCGGCCGCTGGCAGGCGTTCCTGTTCTTCCCGCTCCTCACCCTGGAGGGCTTCAACCTGCACGTGTCGAGCGTGAAGGCACTGGCCAATCGTTCGCTGAAGCACCGCACGCTCGACGGCGTCCTGCTGTTCACGCACTTCGTGCTCTACCTGACCGTGCTGCTGTGGCTGCTGCCGCCCGGCATGGCGATCGCCTTCCTCGCCGTCCACCAGTGCCTGTTCGGCGTCTACCTGGGCTCCCTCTTCGCGCCCAACCACAAGGGCATGCCGATCCTGACAGGCGAGGACCGCCCGGACTTCCTCCGTCGCCAGGTGCTCACCTCACGCAACGTGCGCGGCGGCATGCTCACCGACATCGCACTGGGCGGGCTGAACCACCAGATCGAGCACCACCTGTTCCCCAGCATGCCCAGCCCCAACCTGCGCAGGGCCCGGACCATCGTGCGGCGCCACTGCCAGGAACTGGGTGTGGACTACGTGGAAACCGGGTTGGTCACCTCCTACCGGTTGGCCCTCGCCAGTCTCCACCGTGCCGGAGCACCGCTCCGGCAGGCACGTGTCCCCATCTGAGAGACCCTGCCGGAGCCGTCGGAGGCCGTGATGTGGCCACCGTCGACACGCCCCGGTCCGCGCGGAGCACCGCGAAGAGCACGACGGCTGCAGTGGCGCGGCTGACCTCGCCCCGCCGTCCGACACCGTTGCGCCGTCGAGCCCGGCGGTGATCCGTCAGCCCGACGAACCGCGCCCGCTCCCGGTGTCGATGAGGATCTGTTCCGCCTGGCTGATGTTGTCCGCCAGGACCGCCTGGGCCATCGCGGTGCGGGCGGCGTCCGGTGCCGCGTCCGGCGGGACCACCAGGAGCGAGAAGATGTCCCGGTCGCCCCGGGTGATCAGGACCGTGTCGTCACCGACCGGGAAGGAATCGATGTGCACCACGCGGTCGTCCACGAGGATGCGCGTCGGGAGACCTTCCCAAGCTGCGGTGTCCAACCCCACGCGGGCCACAGGGCCGAGATGGGCGATGAGGGCACTCAGCAGCGCGGGCAGCTCGGCGCCCATGTCGCGCGAGCGCGGCCACCACGCACCATCGAGGACGCCTTCACGTGATGCGGTCGTCTCCAGCCGGAGAAGCGCACAACCCGGCCGCACGGCCTCGTGGACACCGCTGGGCAGACGCCGGGGAACAGGAGGTGTGTCCGAGCTGGTCATGAGGACCACCCGTCTGTAGGGCAGGCGCGACAACGGGACCGCCTCGCACCTGCCACCCTACTCCTGGTGTCACGCGCGCCGGCGTCTCCGAAATCGCCCTCCATCGACCGGTCCCAGCCGGAACGGATCCAGCACACATGAGGCCGGGAAACCCCGTGAACACACGAGAACCACGGAGGAGTGTTTTCCCAGGCCAGGCGACCTGCAGCGAGCGTTTCCACAGGTCGCAGGCTCGTTCGGAGAAAACTCCTAAAGCGGGTGTCGCAGGTTCGAATCCTGCCGGGGGCACAGACCTAAGTAGCAGTCAGAGGGGTCAAAGGCCCCCCGTTCAAATCGAACGGGGGGCCTTCCTCATTATCGGATGCCACATAGATGCCACATCCCCACGCGATCTTGCTCGGAGACGCATACGCCCCTGCGGTCGCTCCGTTCCGCTCCGCACCCCCGTTCACCAGGGGTGGGGCGGCGTGTGGCGAGTTCCTCAGATCAAGATCATTAAATTTGCTCGGCCAGGCGAAGACAAGAGGTGTTGATCGTTACAGCGTGGGCGGTGCCACTCGATCCGATGCCCGACTGGGTACTCACCCGCCGCCGGGAGATCGGGGCACGCATCCGCACGGCCCGCCTACGCGCCGGCCTCACCCAGATACAGCTCGCCGAGCGCATCGGCCGGGAACACCGCACGATCCACCGCTGGGAGTACGCGCGGCACATCCCGAATCTGCAAGATCTGCTGCTCGTCGCCGACGCCTTAGGCGTACCCCTCGCCGACCTTGTCCGGTGAAGGGCCCGGCCGTTCATCTCCGCGGCCGGGCCCCGCCGTCAGCCCTGCCGCAGGACGATGAACGCCCGCCGCGGCTGCGGCTCCGGGGCACGCGAGTCCGGCTGCTGCGCGCGTCGCCACGCCGCCACCAGGTCCGCGTACCGCGGGTCAATCCACTCGGACATGCCGCCTCCCTTCACCGGGAGGCTAGACCACACCGCCGGGCTTCGGGCGCGGCGTGATGACGATCGTGCAGTCCGGTGCGTGCTGGCACTTCGCCGCCACCGACACGAGCATCTCGCCCGACGGCGGCCCCCACAGCTCAGGGTCCGCCTCCCACCCGAGGCCGCCGATCGTCTCGCGGGTACGGTCGATGATCGGCGGGTCCCAGTTCGTCGGGTCGTAGCCCGGCGTGTGGTGGACGAACCGGCCTGGGCCGCCGAGCCGCACGCACAGCTCCGCGTACATCGCCGTGTGCAGGATCAGGGCGTGCCAGCCCTCGTCCACGATCCGGCTCGGTGCAAGGCCAACGCCCGGGTTCGCCGCGCAGGCGGCCACGAACTTCAGGCCCTCCTCCACGATCCGGCCGGCCATCTGCTCGCTCAGTTACAACTTTCTCTACTGGTTCAAGGCGGCTCGCTCCGCTCACCGCGCGCGGCCCGGCCCCCGGCCGGGCCTGCGCTCCTGTCTCCGCCCCGCTCCAACCCGGCCGGCGCCCGTGCCGCGCGTACAGCGATCAGCCGCCTGACGTTAGAGAAGGGGCACCTCGTGGCTGAGACGGCCGGCTCCACGGCTTTACGCAGCCGCTCCACCGACCTGGAGTTGTACCTAACCCACTGCCCAACCGGACCAGGCCACAGCATGCTCACCTCAGCAATCCAACCGCTGACACTTCCCGACGAGATGCCCGGCCTTTCCGCCTTCGACTAATTGCAGATCAGCTCTTTAGCCCGGCGCGCTGGAGCAAAACTGTGATCCTCGACTGGTTCTTAAAAACGTTTCCCGGATAAGCGTTAGCAGGAAACGCCCCCACCAGAGCCCTGAGGTATCCGTTAACCTGCGGTCCTAGACCTGCCAACACCGGTTCCAGATCGGTGTCGGGATCTTTCAGGAAGGCGTCGCCGAGCTTCCGCATCACCAAGTGCGCAACGACTCTCCTTCCGTGCACTGCAATGCCAGCCTCTGCGCCATCACGCTCACGCTCAACCTTGTCCAGCAAAGCATCGACGACGGCCGTTATGCGCACGGCCCGCATGAGCCTCAGGGGGTCCGTCTGCGGATTGAAAAGTGAACGATAAACGGACGGTTCCGAGAAAAGGCGAGATACCTCCCGCTTTGCAATGACCGCGTGAGACAGGGCAGGAGAAGCACAAGCCAGGGCTACCGCCGCCTGGCGCACTTCGATAACCTTTTCAGGATCCTTCGATTTGGGCCTTTCGGCTGAGCGCAGAATATATTCATACCCAAGGACCTGAAGTTCGCGCACAAGACGATGCTGCTGCTGGTCGAGGAAGGCGAAGTCCTGGCTGGATACTTCGTTCTGTGTGTTGGCATACCGAGTGATACGACGCCCTAGTTCATCTTCTTCCTTCGGAACTTCGATGCAACGCACAAGAACAAAGGCATTCCCCAAGTTCGGTTCAAACTCAGTGCCAAGAGCAGACCCCAGGGTCGATACTGTCTGCGCGCCGTTAACAATGCTTGCACCGGTCAGCTTGAAGAAGCCGACGTCTCGATTCAGCGCCCCGCCTGGCCCGATCTCAATTGCCTCCGCTAGCATGGTGATCCCATTGTTGTAGAAAGCGAAACGCTCGGGCTCAGTATGAACCGTTTGAAGAATTCCGTCATTAATGTCGGAACGCGGGATCACCACACGGATATTCTCCGCAAAAAGATCGGATCCGTTGACCTTGAACCAGCTGGCGATTTCGGCGGCGCTTACACGACCGTAGTACATCTTGTGAGGTTCTGAAGCACGACCCCAATCGAGCATTTGCAGTTCGATGTCAACGGAAGGTCGCGCGTGCTCGGAGATCGAGTTGAAGAGTTCGGCCTGTGCGAAATGAACATGCGAGGCTAGGGGCTCGGTGCCCTCTAGGTCGTTTAGCTGGTCCAATAGCTCTGATACAGGCTCCTCCACATCCGGCGCCAGTGGGTCGATAGCCGTTGTTACAGTTACGAGTCGGATACGGGCACCCGGTGTCTTCAAGAGATCTCGGACTGCTGTCTTGGTCTCCTCGGAAGCGTGTGCAGGCTCATCACCCGCTCTCATACCAAGCAAAGCCTTAACGCCCTGGAGGAACTTCAATACGTCACCCAGCGCCATGGAACCGTTGCCATCCTGACGCCACTTAGACTGCACAAAGACAACCAATTTAGCCGTTAGATCTACACCAATAGCATCGATCCCACGATCTTTAGTGCCGTCCGTGATTTCGAGGATCCGCTGCGTTCCGTCAGCCGGCCCAAGAACGAGATGCACGGCATGGAGTGCTAGAAGCCTTGACAAGTTGTTTACATCGTCCAGGCCCTCCCTCCAGTTTCCTTCCTCATGAAGAGTCCGCACGTGCGTCTCAATTTGACTGACGTGAAACTTACTCACTGATGCCCCCTCAGCAACGCCATGAAAGCTTGATGAAAGTTTCAGGTTTCGGTCGTCGCCTCAGGCTGGGCAACTAGCCGACTGCGATGTTGGCGTATAACTACGCAAGTCCCTGAATGTAGGCAATCCGCCCGGCAATCGCTGCCGTGAGGTTTCGGGTCGACACTTCGGGAACCGGCTCCTCATGGATGCCTTCACCTTTGACCGAAGTGATCAGGCATGCCGCATCGTAGAGCCGTTCGCGCACAAGTCGCTCGAACAGCAGCTGATAGCGGCGGACGTAGGAAGAGTTGTCGAATTCAGGGTCAGTCCGGTACAGCGGCGTCCCATGATCGCGGACGATAGTGGTTGACTTTGGTGCATGCTCTATGACAAATACAAATCCCAACCACGGCTTAAAGGGGCCCAGGAGGCCACCTTCATAGGCACGCCAGAGGTCTACAGCATTACCGATCGCCTCTTCGGTCCGGTTATTGAAGTTATTTCCGAACGACCCAACCTGAGATTTGCATTCGATCGCAGCAACAAGGATTCCATTGTATGTGACGACAATGTCCCAGTTCTTCGCGCGTCGATAGAATCCGGGCAGTGGGATGATTCCGGACTGTCGGACTTCCGCGCCCATAGCTTTGAGGGATGCAAACTCGTTTGCAATCAAGTCTTGGAGCGCTGAAAGATGGAGCCCGCCGGTGACGCTTCCACGCGTTCCAGCGTCGACCTTGCCAGTGTCGATCTGCTTCTGGCTTTGGAGATCGCGGCCGTTCCAGAAAGCCTTAATGGCGGCGTTGTAATCCTCGAACGTTGCGGCCACTAGGGCTGCCCCCTCAGAGTTCGTACTCGACAAGATCAATACCGTAAGCGTCTGCGGCTGCTTGTGTGGCCGCATCAACATCTCGGTTTCGGAACGCCAAGATCAACGCCTCCCGTGTGACAGGAGTGATGTCATCGGGCCTAGGCACGCGGATTCTCTTGAGGTATTGAGCTTGGAACCGCAGGGTTCCACCACGCATACGCACACAATAGGCCTCAATAAAGGCTTGGGCGACGCGAGACAGCAGTAGCCCACCCAGCACTTCCAAGTCCCAAGTTTGCGACGTGATGTAGTACAGGTTGTGATGCGGGTAGTGGCCGCCGCTCTCCAGGACCGGGTGAATCGTTGATTTCATGTCCTGGAGAAGGAGTTTAGGCGTGTGAATGAGGTCTGGCTGAACCTTATCAATGGTGCGGTACCAAGAATCGGGATTACGCTTGGCAACGAAGCGATTTCGGACACCTGGATGACGCGCTAGATATGCGGCCATCCGCGGGTAATCAGCCAGCGGCACCAAGGAGCCGTCGTTAGCCCACGGGTTGACCAGATAGTTCCCCTGCCACTTGAACTCGCCCGTGGTTAGATCGCGGCGCATGGCCAATGGGAGGATCCGGTCAGGCTCTGCGACGCTCGGATCCTTCGTGATGAACACCTTGTCCGCGCCCGTTGCCACGCCGATTGAAACCTTGGTCCCGTTCTTCGGGTCATGTAGAGGCTCGAAGTGGTCGTTGAGTAGTTCGATCAGCGCCAGCCGCGCAGGGGAACCAGTCGGCCAGAGTTCCCCGCCTTCGAACCAGTGCGGCAGGCGATGAGCCTTCACGCCGAGGTCCGAGAAATCATTGAGCGATTCGTCCTGAGCGGCCTTCCTCAGCCCAACGGCACTAGCGGCGTTGAATTCCTTCGTGGTCTCAGCAACGACGGCCGATGCCTGGCTGTGATTGCCAAGCACCATGATCGCCGGGTACGCCGATACTTGGGCTTCGAATGCATCGACGTCATGCATTGTCCAAACATGGTTCACTGCGTAGTTACGGGCCACTAGAGCTCGAAGCTCAGCACCGTACTGGTTCCGCATCCATCGGTCAGCGCAGATAAAACCAACTTGCCCGTCGGGCTTTAGCAATCGAAGGGAGCGCTCAATGAACCCGACGTAGATGTCACCCCGGCCACGCATCGTCGGCCAGGTTTCGCGGTAACGGGTGGCGAGCTCATCTGGGAGGTCGTCGTAACGGATATAAGGTGGATTGCCAATCACAACATCGGCAGTGCGTTCATCAGTATCGCAGAGCAGGAAGTCAGCGTGCTGTACCCACGCTTCAACTAGAGCATCGGCGGTGCTAGCGGATGCGCCGGCGGAGATAAGCAGGTCACGACAGACGAGACGCGAAGCTCTAACATGATCGGCCTGTAGATCGTACGCGCGAATCGAGTCGCGAAGGGTTCCCAGGTCGCGCCCATGTGCTGCTGCACTCGCCAGTAGGCGTTCGATAGCCGGACCAAGGAAGGCGCCTGAGCCGCATGAGGGCTCCACCAAGCGCAGTGCCCCAAGGTCACGTTCGGCCGTATACGCAGTCAGGTCGAGCAGGGTGTCAACGACCCATCGTCGGGTGAATACCTCACCGTAGCTCTGCGTGTAGGGCGCCTCAACTGTCACCCTCTTACCTTAGTGGTCACTGGGAGTGGTACTGCGGTCAGCGTCACCGACTGACCCACGGCTACGCGCCTCCTCCTGGCATCTGCGGTCCCTGTTGCCCTTCCAGCCGCCACGTGTGGCACCTGTGCGCCTGACGGAAGTATCCCTACGCCCCTGCATTCCGACCCGCGAGGTGCCCATGAGACTCGTGCCAGCCCTGGCCGCCGCCTGTGCCACGGCCGTGCTGACCACCGCCGCTCCCGCCTTCGCCGCCGTGCCGCCCACCGATCCCGGCACCCGTGCTGTCGCCGTCGCTGTCAGACCCGGGCACGAGGCCATCCGGCAGGAGCTGGACGAACTCCTGTCGACCGGCACGCCAGGGGCGCTGGCCGTCGCCGAGGACTCACAGGGCGCCTCGTACGCCACGGCGGGCACGGCTGTGCGCGGGGCGTCGGTCGCCCCCATGCCCGAGCATCGCTTCCGTGTGGGCAGCGTCACGAAGATGTTCACCGCCACCGCCCTTGTCCAACTGGCCGCCCAGGGGCGCCTCCGCCTGGACGACTCGGTCGACCGCTGGCTGCCGGGCCTGGTGCGGGGCAACGGCAACGACGGCCGGAACATCACACTGCGTCAGCTGCTGAACCACACCAGCGGGCTGTACGACTACACCTCGGATCCGGACTTCCTCCGCTCTCATCTGACCGGTGAGAACTTCCTGCAGCACCGCTTCGACCGCTTCACACCGCAGCAGCTCATCGCGATCGCACTCACCCACCGCCCGCACAACGCGCCCGGCAAGGGCTGGCACTATTCGAACACCAACTACGCCCTGGCCGGGCTCGTGATCGAGAAGGCATCCGGCCGCTCCTACGCCCAACAGCTCCGCCGCACCATTCTCGAACCCCTCGGTCTGAACCACACCACCGTCCCGCACACCTCCGTCGAGGTGCCCACACCCCACCTGCACGGCTACTCGAAACTCGGCGAGAACGGCTCCTCGGCCCCCGTCTACGACGTCACGCGAATGAGCCCCACCGTGCCGAACGCCGCCGGCGAGATGATCTCCACCGCTCCCGACCTCAACCGCTTCCTCGGCGCGCTGATGACGGGCCGCCTCGTCCCTGAACCGTGGCTGCGGCAGATGCGCACCGCAGTGCCGCTCAGCGACGAACTGTCCTACGGGCTCGGCCTGCTGGCCCGCAAGCTGCCTTGCGGGAAGACGGTGTGGGGCCACGGCGGGCAGATCCAGGGGTATCTCTCCTACGCTGCGGCAACCGCCGATGGCGCGCACCGCGCCGCGGTGGTCGTCAACTCCGACTGGCCCGACTCGTCCCGCCTGGACCGGGTCCTGGACGTCGAGTTCTGCCAGACCTCATAATCCGTCGCCGCACACGTCTGGCCAGAAGTCGTGGCCGTCACCGGACGCCTTGCTCGGGCCCTGGTCGCGGACGATCCGGGGGGGACTTGCCGTGCTGCTCGGCAAAGAGGCCGAGTCATCCCCGTGCCAGGTCGTGCGGGGAATCACGGGGGAACACTGAGGATCAGGGCGACGGACGTCCCGGCTCTGGCATCGCTTCACCGCGGCTCAGTCCGGGTGCCTCCCCAGATGCCCTAGCCTCCCAACCTATGGCGCAGTGTCGTCTTCAGTGACGCGCAGGTCTTCACGCATACGCGCCCGCAGCGCAGCAAGAGCAGCGTCATAGGTGTGGCGCCCTTCCAGGTACACGGGATCAGTGACCAGGACTCCTTCCATCACCCGATCGCGGAGGTCACGCAGACGGCGGAAGGCATCCTCCGAGGCTTCTACGACGCGGCTGGGCGCGCTGATGGTCATCTGATATCTCAGTCCGATGCACGGCCCGAACGCTTCGCGAGCTGTGGCACGGCGCGTCGAGAGATCCATGTCCGGGTCACGAGCAACGTTGCCGCAGGCATGACGGGACTCGGACAGACCGGCCAGGTAGTCCCCATACAGGGCACGACGCGCTTGCGTATCACGATCTGAGCGCTCCCGCTTCCACCGTTGCCGGTCCAGCAGCATGGCGGATCCTGTGGCGATCGCCGCGCCAGCTATGGTGCTGATCAAGGTGAACCACTCCATGGACCGACCGTAGCCACTGGTACGCGTACGTCGGCCGCGCGCCACAAGCGCACGGGAACGAGCGGGAACCACGGGGAAGGCAGTCGAGTCCCCAGAAGCCACCCACAGCCCAGCCGTTCGTCCAGTTCAACGGCAAAACCGGCGCCGGGCGCTCGCAGCTTCTCAAGCCGATGGGGTCAACGCGACAGGCGGTCGGTGCCAGCGGCCACTGCTCACCGGCACCTCCCGGTGTCCGATCCACCAGGGGCCGTGGTCCCCGTACGGCGTGGCCCAGCGCACGGAGAAGGAAGCCAAGGAGAAGAAGCGCAAGATCCGCCGGAAGCGCTAGCTTCAACTGACATCCACAGGTGACATCAACAGCACCAGACGCAGGCTTCCATGCACGGTCTGTCTCGTACGACTCGACCGCGTGTGGGCGCCTGCGAGCCCTGCCCGGGGCGATACGGGAAAGGCCACAATCGTGGTCCCGAGCCTTGGGTGTCTGCCTGCTGCGCGAGGGATCAGCAGCAGAGAGCCTGTGCCACCGCCCGGCCGAAGTCACCGGCCGCGAGGGCCTTGGCCGGGATCGTGTAGTACAGCGTGCCGGCGTCGCCCCAGCCCCAGCCGAGTTCGGTGTCCTCGGCGAGCTGGAGCAGGTGGACGGCCGGGCCGTCGGCGTCGCGGGACGACACCTTGAGCGTGTGCGAGGTGTCCGGCCAGCCGAAGGCGCAGTGGCTGCCGGCGGTGTTCCCGTCGAGGTCTCCCATCTCGTGGAGGATGAGTGATGCTGCGCCCCAGTGCTGGTCCCGGTCGAAGTCCACGTCCTCGTCCTCGACGTCCCAGCAGTCCGGGAGCATGGTCACCTCGGCCGCGTGGACGGGTACGGCCGGGTAGGTTCTCGCCGGTTCGGGGGCTCTCGTCTCGACTGCCCGTGCCGGGTCGGCCGGGATGACGCGGTGGGCCCCGGGGCTGGAGATGTCCAATCGGCGGTACTCCTCGTACGGCAGGTCCGGGTCGAGGGAGAAGAAGTTGAGCAGGCCGGGCCGTATGGGCAGTTCGTCGCCGAGCCAGGCAGCCAGAGCGTCGGTGTCCAGCACGGCGTGCAGGGACAGCGGAACCCCGTCCTGTTCGGGCCAGGAGGTTCCCGGTTCGAGGAGGGCGGGCCCACCGAGGCGGCAGCGGCCAGTGGCCTGGAGGGGTCCCGCTGGGCGGACCAGCTGAAAGCCTCGGCGGGCCATGGCGGCGAACTGCCGGCCGGCCTTCTCGCCGAGCCGTTCTGCGCATACGCGGCTCAAGCCGGCGGGGTCGTCGAACTGCATGCCGGGATTTTTTCAACCTCCGGTCGGGCTTCGGTACCCCGGGGAGACTCTTGCCTTCCTGCGGGCGCCGCGCTTCACGCCGGCAGGCTCCGCCACGGTGTCGCCCAGGGCGGCGTCCAGGTTCCCGCCGTACCCGGGACCGGTGTTGTCGTCGTGAGGTGGGTGCGGAGGGTGGTCAGGGCGGGGTGGGGGTTGTGCCGGTGCCAGAGGAGGGAGTGAGGGTAGACGGGTGTCGGGTCGGTGACCGGGATGCGGCGCAGGCCGTGGCCGGCGGGCCAGACGAGGCGGGTGTGCTCGCCCATGAAGGTGGCCAGGGCCGGGGTGTCGGCCACGGTGTCCAGGAGTGCGTCCGAGCCGAAGTTGGGGCCGGTCGCCTCGATNNGCCGGGGACGATGCCCGGCATCCAGATCCGGTGTCCGACGAGCTGGGCGACGGTCACCGACCGGGCGTTCGCCAGGGCGTGGGCGGGGCCGGTGAGGAGCTGGAGCGGCTCGTCGAGCACCCGGACGGACTCGATGTCCTCCGGCAGGGGCCGGCCGGGCGCGGCGACGGC
>NZ_MUMF01000265.1 GCF_002155905.1 Streptomyces tricolor
ACGGCCTCCGCTGTGCCGGCCACGACGCCGCCGGCACAGCGGAGGCCGTCCGCCGCCGTACCACCCACCAGGGCGACGCCCCCGGCCCGACGCCGCTGAGGGCAGGCCCAGCTGTACGCCCCCTGCTCCGGCCGGTGCGCTTTGCTCGGTGGGTTTCCGCGCGGCCCGCGCAGAGACCCGCACGGAAACCGGTGGCCCGTCAGACCGGCCGGCTCACCCGACCTCGGCCAGCACGGCCAGCACCGCCCGCTCGTCCGGCGCCGCGAGCAGCCGCTCCCGGAAGCCCGCGTCCATCAGCTTGCGGGACAACAGCGCGAGGATCCGCAGATGCTCGTCGCCCGCGGCGGCCTCCGGTACGGCGATCATGAAGATCAGCCGGGCCTTCGTACCGTCCAGCGACCCCCACTCGACGCCCTCCGCCGACCGCGCGAAGCCGACGACCGGCTCCGTCACCGCGTCCGTCTTGGCGTGCGGGATCGCGATCTCCTCGCCGAGCCCGGTGCTCCCCTGCTCCTCGCGCCGCAGCGCGGTCGCCACCAGCTCGGCCACATCCGCGACCCGGCCACTGCGCGCCAGCAGCTCCGCCATCTCCCGGATCGCGGCTTCCTTCTCCGCCGCCCCGAGCGCCACCCGCACGGTCCGCTCGGTCAGGTGCCCGGACAACACCTCGGGCCCGCCGTCCCCGGCCGTCTCCTCCACCGCGCCGGCCTCGGCCGTCGCACTCCGGCCGCCCGGACCCGGAACCGCCGTCTCCTTGACGGCGGCGGCCCCGACCGGCGACAGCTCCCGCCCGGCCGGCCCGGGTACCACCGCCCCGGCACCCGCGCCGGCCAGGACCGGCCCGGCCGCACCGGAACCCTCGCCGACGGCTTCCGCACGCCCCCGGCGCCCGCTCATGTCGACCAGTGCCACCGTCGTCAGCGCCGTCACCACCGTGCCGACCGCCACGGCCACGAAGAACATCGGCACCCCGCTCACCGCGCCCAGCACCGCCACGACCGGCCCGCCGTGCGGCACCGCGTCCTTCACCCCGGCCAGCCCCGCGACCGCGCCGGCCACCGCGCCGCCGAGCATGTTGGCCGGGATGACCTGAGCCGGCCGCGCCGCAGCGAACGGGATCGCGCCCTCCGAGATACCGAAGCAGCCCATGAACAGGGCCGCGAGACCCGTCTCCCGCTCCTGCTCGGTGTAGAGCCGCCGGCGGATCAGCGTGGCCAGGCCCTGGCCGAGCGGCATCACCGGGATCGCCGCCGCGCACATGCCCATCACCGTCTGGTTGCCGCTCGCGATGAGCCCCGCGCCGAACAGGAACGCCGTCTTGTTGACCGGCCCGCCCATGTCGAACGCGATCATCAGGCCGAGGACCGCGCCGAGCAGCACCGCGCTGGTGCCGGTCATCCCGCCCAGCCAGTTCGTCAGATGCTCGAACACCCACGAGATCGGCTTGCCGACGACGTAGATGAAGAACAGCCCGAGCGCCGTCGTCGCCACGATCGGGATCACGATGATCGGCATGATCGGCTGCACGAACTTCGGCACCCGGACCTTCTTGATCCACAGCACCAGATACCCGGCGAGGAACCCGGTCACGATCGCCCCGATGAAGCCCGCGCCGGCCTCGGAGTCGTACAGCGCCCCCGTGTTGGCGATCCAGCCGCCGATCATGCCCGGCACCAGCGCGGGCCGGTCGGCTATGGCATAGGCGATGTAGCCGGACAGGATCGGGATCATCAGCTGGAACCCGATCCCGCCGACCGCGTTCACATGCGCCCAGAAGGTGCCCTCCGGGATCACATAGCCCTTGGCCGTGGCATGGCCGCCGAGCGCCAGCGACACCGCGATCAGCAGACCGCCGACCACCACGAACGGGATCATGTACGACACGCCGTTCATCAGCGCCTTGTACACCGTCCCCCGCTCCTTGCCCCCGCCCGGCGCGTCCGCCGCGGAACCGGAGGCGGTGCCGTCCGCCCCGTGCACGGGCGCCGACCGCACCCGCTCGATCAGCTGCTCGGGGTGGTGGATCCCCTCGGCGACCCCGACCTTGAGCACCCGCTTCCCCACGAAGCGGCTCAGGTCGACGTCCTTGTCGGCGGCGACGATCACGCCGTCCGCATGTCTGACATCGTTGTCATCGAGCACGTTCTCGGCCCCGATGGATCCTTGCGTCTCCACCTTCATCTCGATGCCGCGGCCGGCGGCGGCCTGCGCGAGCTTCTCCGCCGCCATATAGGTGTGCGCGATGCCGGTCGGGCAGGCGGTCACCGCCAGCAGCCGCAGCGGCCGCCGCTCGTCGTCGCGGCCACCCATGGCGGGCGGCCCGGCCGGACTGGTCACGTCGATCTCCTCACGCTTTCCTCGCGCGGGATGTCGTCCCGGACACCCCGCGAGCGGAACCGGAACTCCCGGTCCACCTGCATCCTGCACCACCCCACCTCCCGCTCAAAGACGCAAAAGTCCACGTCCGCCCCGGTCTGCCGGTACCGGTTCCACGGATTCCGCACAACCGCCGGCACCCACACCCGCCGCCCCGACCGCCCGGAAAGCGCCCCCGGGAATGCCCAGGCGGACTGGGGCCGACCCGGCCGTCCGGTGTAGCTTGGGACGGAGCCAGACGTCGCTGCTGATGGCGGTCGGGCGGTCCCGCGCGGACCGACCGAGGGAGAGAGGGCCTCCGACGGACTGCGCTGCGCGCACGTGGGCATGCCTGTGTCCTCTTCTCGGGCACCCCTGTGTCCGCCGCCGCGCAGACCAGCCGTACCCACCTCGCCCCAACCCCGAGGAGCAGCTCGCAATGACGACTGTCGAGAACCGACAGGACTTCAAGGTCGCCGACCTCTCGCTGGCCGAGTTCGGCCGCAAGGAGATCACCCTCGCCGAGCACGAGATGCCCGGCCTGATGGCGATCCGCAAGGAGTACGCCGAGGCCCAGCCCCTCGCCGGCGCCCGCATCACCGGCTCGCTGCACATGACCGTGCAGACCGCCGTGCTCATCGAGACCCTGGTCGCCCTCGGCGCTCAGGTCCGCTGGGCCTCCTGCAACATCTTCTCCACCCAGGACCACGCCGCCGCCGCCATCGCCGTCGGCCCGAACGGCACGCCCGACAACCCGCAGGGCGTCCCGGTCTTCGCCTGGAAGGGCGAGACCCTGGAGGAGTACTGGTGGTGCACCGAGCAGGCGCTGACCTGGCCGGACAGCCCCACCGGCGGCCCGAACATGATTCTGGACGACGGCGGCGACGCCACCCTCCTCGTCCACAAGGGCGTCGAGTACGAGAAGGCCGGTGAGGTCCCCGCCCTGGAGACCGCCGAGTCCGACGAGCACCGCGTCATCCTCCAGCTGCTGCACCGCACCCTGGGCGAGAACCCCCAGAAGTGGACCCAGCTGGCCTCGGAGATCCGCGGTGTCACCGAGGAGACCACCACGGGCGTCCACCGCCTGTACGAGATGCAGCGCGACGGCGTCCTCCTCTTCCCGGCGATCAACGTCAACGACGCCGTCACCAAGTCGAAGTTCGACAACAAGTACGGCTGCCGTCACTCCCTGATCGACGGCATCAACCGCGCCACCGACGTCCTGATCGGCGGCAAGACCGCCGTCGTCTGCGGCTACGGCGACGTGGGCAAGGGCTGCGCCGAGTCCCTGCGCGGCCAGGGCGCCCGTGTGATCGTCACCGAGATCGACCCGATCTGCGCCCTGCAGGCGGCGATGGACGGCTACCAGGTCACCACCCTGGACGAGGTCGTCGAGACCGCTGACATCTTCATCACCACGACCGGCAACAAGGACATCATCCTCGCGTCGGACATGGCGAAGATGAAGCACCAGGCGATCGTCGGCAACATCGGCCACTTCGACAACGAGATCGACATGGCGGGCCTCGCCAAGATCCCGGGCATCGTCAAGGACGAGGTCAAGCCGCAGGTCCACACCTGGACCTTCCCCGACGGCAAGAAGATCATCGTGCTGTCCGAGGGCCGCCTGCTGAACCTGGGCAACGCCACCGGTCACCCGTCGTTCGTGATGTCCAACTCCTTCGCGGACCAGACCCTGGCCCAGATCGAGCTGTTCACCAAGCCCGACGCGTACCCGATCGGCGTCTACGTGCTGCCCAAGCACCTCGACGAGAAGGTCGCCCGCCTCCACCTGGACGCGCTCGGTGTCAAGCTCACCAAGCTCCGCCCCGAGCAGGCCGCGTACATCGGCGTGGAGGTCGACGGCCCGTTCAAGCCGGACCACTACCGCTACTGAGCCGGCGATCCCAATGGCCCGGCCTGCCGGGTGAGTGCGCCGGTGCACCGACGCACTCACCCGGCAGCAGGTCCTCCGAGGCAGGCCCCCGCACCCCCGTGCCGGGGGCCTGCCCCATCGGCCCCCCGATGGTCCCGACCTATGGCTTCCGGCCGGACCAGCCCGTCACGACCCAGGACCCCGCATGCCCCGCGGCCGCTATTCGCTCCACGATCCGCACGATCACACCCCCCTCGCAGAAGAACACTTCCAGTGCGCCCCCGGCCCGTCCGGCTGGCGCTACGTCTCCCGGCTGACCGGCCCCGCCGGCGATCACCGCGGCTCGGTCGACCTGGCCCTGGACGACCTCGGCCGTCCCATCCGCCTCGAACTCCACGCGGGCGACTGGCAGGTGCGCGGCGCCGCGCTCGACGGCGTCACCTGGGTCCGCACCGACCCCACCGGCCTGCATGCCACCGAAGGCAATGTGCGCGCCCACGCCTTCACCGGCACGTCCCCCGCGTTTCTCGTCGCCACTGCCCGACTGCTGCGCCTCACCCCCTCGTCCGCCGCGACCCGGGTACGCCTCGTGGCCTTCACCGACCCCGTCCTCGCCCCCCGTACCGTGGACCAGTCCTGGGCTCTGGTGAACAGCGAAGCACACGCCACTGACAACGGACCCCTGACCGTGGACGAATACCAGGTCACAGCCCTGGACACGGGCGAGCAGCACACCGTCCACATCGCCGGCGACGTCGTCCTGGCCGCGCCCGGGATCGAGCTGGAGGACCTCCAGTCGCCGCCCTCGCGCTTCGACTGACCCCGGCACACCCCTCGGCCCCGGAGGCCGCGGGCACCGCCTGCTCCCCGGCGGGCTACGCCGGCGGCACGAACCCCGTGGCCGGCCGGTCACCCCGAGGCTCGTCCCCCGGCACGGACGAGGGAGCGACAGGGGCCGGCGGCTGCGCGGCCGGTTCCCGAGCCGGGGCGGTCGGAACGGGCGAGGGCCCGGACCGATACGGACTTTGAGGCGGTGACGGATACGAGGCCTGAGCCGGATAGGCGGCCTGGACCGGATACGCGCTCTGAGCCGGATACGCAGCCTGAACGGGATACGCGGCCTGAACCGGATACGAGACCGGGGCACTTGCCTGCGCCACGGGTGGGGCGAAGCCGCCGGACGCCACACCGCCGTGGCCGAAGGCCTGCCGGACCTCACGGGACTGCCGCTCGTGCACCACGGCCGCGAGAAACGCCGCCGGCGGCAGATCGTGCGGCACCGGCGCACCCGTACGCTCCGCGAGATCGGCCGCAAGCCGCTGCGCCATCCCCGCCGAGACCTGCGGATCGAGCTGCTGCATCCGGGTCAGGTACTGCCGGACGGCAAGCCACAGCCCGTCCGGAACCGCTGACAGGTCCAGTCCGGAGAACCGCCCCGCGAGCCAGGGCGGCGGAGGCGGGACGAACCCGGTCCGCCCGGCCGGTATCCGCTCGCGCACGACGAGGGTGCCCGCGAACACGTCCCCGAGCCGCCGCCCCCGCGCCGAGACCAGCGAGGCGATACAGGCCACCACCCCGAACGTCATCAGAATCTCGACCACCCCGATCGCGCCCCGCACCAGCGCGTGCCGGAAGCGGATCGGCCCCCCGTCGTCCCGCACCACCCGCAGCCCGAACGCCAGCTTCCCCAGCGAGCGCCCGTGACTGAGCGTCTCGACGGCTATCGGCCCGCCGACCAGCACCAGCAGAAACGTCGCGATCGACAGCGCCATCTGCGCGGCCTGGTCCAGCGAAGCCGTCGACGCCACCAGCACCATGATCACGACGAGGTACGCCACCATCGCGACCACCAGGTCGACCAACACGGCCAGCGCCCTGCTCGGCAGCTTCGCGGGCCGCAGTTCGAGCGCCACCGCCTCGCCCGTCACCAGCTCACTCACGCCCGCCCGTCCTTCCCTGGTCTGCCCCCTGAACCGCAAGTCTGCCAAGCTGTGAGCGCATCGCGCCGCAGTACGACAAGCTGACAGCAGCGACGAGCATCCACGACGACCACGCCGAGCCGTGGACGACCAGCCGAGGAGCAGGCAGACCCCATGGACCTGGACGTCTTCGTCTCCGTACACCGAGCCGAATGGGACCGGCTGGATGCGCTGCTCCGCCGCCGGCGCCGGCTCACCGGCGCCGAAGCGGACGAACTCGTCGCCCTCTATCAGCGCACCGCCACCCACCTGTCGCTCATCCAGTCCAGCGCACCGGACCCGCAGCTGACCGGACGGCTCAGTCAGCTCGTCGCACGCGCGCGCAGCGCCGTCGCCGGCACCCGCCGCGCCTCATGGCGTGACGTCACGCGCTTCCTGGGCCAGGGTTTCCCGGCCGCCGTCTACCGAGCCCGCCACTGGTGGGTACCCACGGCACTCGCCTCCACCGCCGTCGCCGTCCTCCTGGGCTGGTGGATCGGCACCCACCCCGAGGTGCAGTCGTCCATCGCGGCACCCAGCCAACTGCGCGAGCTGACCCGCCCCGGCGGCGAGTACGAGACCTACTACTCCAGCCATCCCGCGGCCTCCTTCGCCGCCCAGGTGTGGACGAACAACGCTCAGGCTGCGGCGATGTGCCTGGTTCTGGGCGTCTTCCTGGGGCTGCCTGTCCTCTGGATCCTGTTCCAGAACATGCTGAACCTCGGTGTCGGCTTCGGCCTCATGTCCTCGGCCGGCCGCCTCGACACCTTCCTCGGCCTGGTCCTCCCGCACGGTCTGCTCGAACTGACCGCGGTCTTCGTCGCCGCCGGCACCGGCCTGCGGCTCGGCTGGACCCTGATCGACCCCGGCCCGCGCACCCGGCGCGCCGCCCTCGCGGAAGAGGGACGAGCCGCCGTCGGCATGGCGATCGGCCTCGCCCTGGTCCTGTTCGTCTCCGGCGCCATCGAAGGCTTCGTCACCCCCTCCGGCCTGCCCACCTGGGCCCGAATCGCCATCGGGGTCGCGGCCGAGCTGGCATTCCTGGCCTACGTCTACGTCCTGGGCGGACGCGCGGCACGCGCGGGCGAGACCGGCGATCTAGAGGCGGTGGACCGCAGCGCCTCGGTACCCACGGCCGCCTGAGCCCCGCCGATGTGCACTCGGCCCCTGTGAGCTGCTAGTCTCCTCTTCGCCCCGCGAGAGCCGTTGACACGGAGGGAGTGGGGAGGTAGATTTTAACAGTTGCCTGGAAGTGGACAGATCCACCGGGCAGACGATAGAATCTATGAGCTTCCTCAGGAGTCGGAAACGACATTCCGAGAAGCACCCCCCGATTACTCAGAAGTGAGCGGCCGGTCAGACCGGCTGAGAACTTCTGATAAAGTCGGAACCGCCGGAAAGGGAAACGCGAGAGCGGGAACCTGGAAAGCGCCGAGGAAATCGGATCGAGAAAAGATCTGATAGAGTCGGAAACACCGAAGGGAAGCGCCCGGAGGAAAGCCCGAGAGGGTGAGTACAAAGGAAGCGACCGTTCCTTGAGAACTCAACAGCGTGCCAAAAGTCAACGCCAGATATGTTGATACCCCGCCCGTCGGAACAATCCGATGGTCGAGGTTCCTTTGAAAAAACACAGCGAGGACGCTGTGAACGTCGGGACTATTCCTCCCGATGTTCCGCTCTCGTGATGTGTCACCGGATCACCGGTAAACA
>NZ_MUMF01000266.1 GCF_002155905.1 Streptomyces tricolor
CGCGCGCCGGTTCGGAAGGACTGCGGGTTCGCGGAGAGCGCGAGGTGGACGCCGGTGACGTCGTGGCCTGCTTCCGCGGCCCGCGCGGCGGCGACGGCGGAGTCGACTCCGCCGGACATGGCGGCGAGGACGCGGAGGGGGCGGGTGCGCTGCGGGGTGTCAGTCATAGCCCTTCCAGGGTACGGGGGCGCGGGAACCAGGTCCGCCGGATATCCGTTGAGGCTGGCATGGGGGAGACGACAGGGGCGGCCACGGGGTCGCCGGCGGGCGACGGCGACCGGCGGCCGGGGCGGCGGGCCCTGCTGATCGGCGGGGCCGCGGCGGCCGTGGGCACGGCCGTGCTGGCCCGGGAGGAGCTGGCCCGGCTGTGGTGGCGGCTGCCCGAGGTGGACAAGCCGCGGGTGGCGGGCGCGGTGGACTTCCGGGGCGCGCGCTGGGTGGCGGCCTCGGCGGCGAACTACCGGCGGGCGGACCGGCCGGCCGACTACCCGGTGGACCGGGTGGTCGTCCATGTCACCCAGGGCGGCTACGCGTCGGCGGTGAAGGTCTTCCAGGACCCCGGGCACGGCGCCGCGGCGCACTACATCGTGCGCAAGGACGGACGGGTCACCCAGCTGATCCGCGAGCTGGACGTCGCCTTCCACGCGGGCAACCGGGAGTACAACGAGCGCAGTGTCGGCATCGAGCACGAGGGCTTCGTGGAGGACGCGTCCTCCTTCACGGACGCCATGTACGCGGCCTCGGCCCGTCTGACGGCGGCCATATGCGAGCGCTACGGCATCCCGGTGGACCGGGAGCACATCATCGGGCATGTGGAGGTGCCGGGCGCGGACCACACGGACCCGGGGCGGTTCTGGGACTGGGACCGGTACATACGCCTGATCCGCGCCGCACGCCCCGGAGCCCGCGCCACCCCGTGAGCCGGACGGACCCCGCGAGCCGGACGGACCCCATGAGCCGGACGGACCCCATGAGCCGGACGGGCCGCACCGGCCCGACGGCCGGGTGAGCCCGACGGCTGCGTCAGGCCGACGGCTTCATCGGCCCGACGGCCGCATCCGCCCTCGGCCGGCCCAGCCGACTGCCGCGCCCAGCGAACGGCTACGTCAGGCCGGCCGCGCGGGCGCGTTCCACCGCCGGGCCGATCGCCTTCGCGACGGCCTCGACGTCGGCCTCGGTGGAGGTGTGGCCGAGGGAGAAGCGCAGGGTGCCGCGGGCCAGGTCCGGATCGGTGCCGGTGGCGAGGAGGACGTGGCTGGGCTGGGCGACGCCCGCGGTGCAGGCCGAGCCGGTGGAGCACTCGATGCCCTGGGCGTCCAGCAGGAGCAGCAGGGAGTCGCCCTCGCAGCCGGGGAAGGTGAAGTGGGCGTTGGCGGGGAGCCGGCCCTCGGGCGCCGGGTCGCCGCCGAGGATCGCGTCCGGTACGGCGCCGCGCACGGCGTCGACCAGCCGGTCGCGCAGGGCGCCGATCTCCCGCGCGAACCGCTCGCGCTGCTCGGCGGCGACCCGGCCGGCGACGGCGAAGGAGGCGATGGCCGGGACGTCGAGCGTGCCGGAGCGGACGTGCCGCTCCTGGCCGCCGCCGTGCAGGACGGGTACGGGGGTGTGCTCGCGGCCGAGGATCAGGGCGCCGATGCCGTACGGGCCGCCGATCTTGTGGCCGGAGACGGTCATGGCGGCGAGGCCCGACGCCTCGAAGTCGACGGGGACCTGGCCGAAGGCCTGGACCGCGTCGGCGTGCAGCGGGATGCCGAACTCGGCGGCGACGTCCGCGAGTTCGCGGATCGGCATGATCGTGCCGATCTCGTTGTTGGCCCACATCACGGTGGCCAGGGCGACGTCGTCGGGGTTGCGGGCGATGGCCTCGCGCAGCGCCTCGGGGTGAACGCGGCCGTAGGAGTCGACGGGGAGGTACTCGACGGTGGCGCCCTCGTGCTCGCCGAGCCAGTGCACGGCGTCCAGGACGGCGTGGTGCTCGACGGGGCTGGCCAGGACGCGGCTGCGGGCCGGGTCGGCGGCGCGGCGGGACCAGTACAGGCCCTTGACGGCGAGGTTGTCGGCCTCGGTGCCGCCCGAGGTGAAGACGACCTCGCTGGGGCGGGCTCCCAGCGCTTCGGCGAGGGTCTCGCGGGCTTCCTCGACCGTCCGCCGGGCCTGCCGGCCGGATGCGTGAAGGGAGGAGGCGTTGCCCGTGATGCTCAACCGGGCGGCGAGGGCCTCTGCCGCCTCCGGGAGCATCGGGGTGGTCGCGGCGTGGTCGAGGTATGCCATGGTGACGCCGATTCTACGGCGCCGGGTCCCCGCGGTTGCCTTCGGCCGTGAGCGGGCGCCTCGGCCTCGGGTGCCGATCGCGTGCCGTCGGCTGTGGGGCGCTCGACTTGGCCGCACCTGGACTTGGCGGCGATGCGCCCGGCGCTGTCGGCCGTGCCCAGCCGTTCCGCCCGGCGGAACGACCGCCCACGGCGGCAGCCGGTGGCGGGTCGGCCGCGGAGCCGTGCGGGTGCCCCGTCGCCCTCGGGGCGGGCGGCGCTCCGGCGAGCCGTCGGTCACACGCCGTCGGTCACAGGCTCCAGGAGACCGTGCCCGAGATCTCCATCGCCGTCACCAGGACCACCAGGTCGGCGATGCCGAGGGTCAGGCCCAGGTAGGCGCGGCCCCGGCGGGTGGTGCCGCGCCAGAGAGCGACCACGGCGAGGACGATGGCGATGGGACCGAGGAAGAGGTTGAGGACGAGCAGGCCGAGCAGGCCGAGGATGAAGGACGCGACGGCCATGCCGTCGGTGTCGCGGGTGCGCGGTCGGGTGTCGGTGCGGCCGGTGGCCGGTGCGGTCAGATGCATGGTGCTCAGCTCCTGAAGTCTTCAGGTCCTTGCGGCGGTCAGTGGGCCGAGGTGCGGCGGCGGCGCCCGTGGCGCTCGCGGAGCGCGAAGACGCCGAGCCAGACGGCGATGACGGCGGCCAGGACGGCGGTGACGCCCAGCGGTGCGTGGGCCACGGTGCCCAGCACGACTCCGAGCAGCATGAGTGCGGCGACGAGGAACAGCATGGGATCAGATCCCCCCTCCGAGATACCTCGTATTCAGCCGGTGTGAAGTTTGGGTGAACAGTTGTAGTAACAGTTGTTCACTGACTTCGAGTCTAGCGCGCCTGACGGCTTTAAAATTCCGGAGAACAGTTGTTAACTGGATGACATGAGTCACACCCTCGGCATCCGGCAGGCCCAGAAGCAGAAGACCCGGCAGGCGTTCCTCGACGCGGCGCTCGCCCTGCTGGAGGAGCAGAGCCTGAGCAGTCTCGGCCTGCGCGAGGTCACCCGGGCCGTCGGGGTCGCCCCGACCGCCTTCTACCGGCACTTCCGCTCGACCGCCGACCTCGGTGTGGCCCTGGTCGACGAGGCGCTGGGCAGCCTGCATCCGATGGTGCGGACGACGGTGTCCACCACGGGCGACAGCGAGGAACGCATCGCGCGCGCCATCGAGCTGATCGCCCGTCATGTAGACGCGTACCCCGCTCATGTCCGTTTTATCGCCCGTGAGCGACATGGCGGGGTGCAGCCGGTGCGCGAGGCCATCCGCGCCCAACTGGTCCGGTTCGCCGAGGAGGTGAAGGTCGAGCTGGCCAAGGACCCGGAGGCGGCGGGCTGGAGCGACGAGGACCTGCTCATGCTCGCGCACCTCTACGTCGACCAGATGCTCATCACCGCCTCCCTGTTCCTGGAGGCGCTGGAGGCCCCGGAGGAGGAGCGGGAGCGGGTGACGCAGCTCGCCACCCGCCAGCTGCGGCTCATCAGCATCGGCCGCAGCCACTGGCTGGACTGACGGCGCCCTGGACGGTGCCTGACAGCCCTGCGCCCGCCCGAGTCGGTGAACGCCGCCCAGGGCCCCCTGGGGTGTCAGCCGTCCGCCGGCCCCTGCCCCTGCCCCTGGTACAGGGCCAGGACGGAGCGGGCCCCGGCGAGCAGTTCCGCGCGCGCCTCGGGCGGGTCGACGACCTCCACCCGGTCGGAGAACGCGAGGAGTTGGCGTACGGCGCCGAGCGCCGGGTAGGCCAGCCGCACGGTGACCCACTCGCTCTCGCCGTCGTCGTCGGGCGGAGCCGTCAGCTGTGCGGCGGCCAGCCGCTGGAACAGGTCGAGCCGGTCGCGCCGTACCCGCACGGTGACCTCGACCCGGTCCTCCCGCTCCTCCACCTGCCGACGCAGCACCTCCCAGGCGTCGGCGAGTTCGACCCCGGGCCGGCGTCGCACGGGCTCGTCCAGCAGCCGGGCCGAGCGCACCCGGTCGGCGCGGAACAGCCGGGGCGCGCCGCGCCGGTCGGCGACCAGGTACCAGACGCCGGCCTTGGCGACCAGGCCGTACGGATCCACGGTGTACGTCCGCGGCTCCCGCTGCCCGCTGTGCCGGTAGCGCAGCCTGAGGCGCCGGTCGGAGAAGACCGCGTCCTTCAGCACCTCCAGGTCGACGGACTGCCGCGGTCCGCTCATCCAGCGGGTGGCGTCCACCAGGATGCGGCGGCTGGTCACCTCGGCGGCGGGCCGGTGCGGTGCCGGCAGGGCGGCCATCACCTTGCGCAGGGCCGAGCCGAGGGCCGCGTCCAGGCCGAGCGCGGCATGGGCGCCCTGGGCGGCCAGGATGAACAGGGCCCGGGACTCGTCGGCGGTCAGCCCCGTGACGTCGGTGCGGAAGCCGGGGAGGAGTTCGATGCCGCCGTGCCGGCCGCGCTCGGCGTACACCGGGACCCCGGCGGCGGACAGCGCCTCGACGTCCCGGTACACGGTGCGGACCGACACCTCCAGCCGGTCGGCGAGTTCGGGCGCGGGGACCCGGCCCCGGGTCTGCAGGAGCAGCAGGATGGACAGCAGCCGGTCTGACTTCACCGGGCCAGGATCCCGCCGCGTCCCCGTCCGCCGCAAAAGCTGACGGAATCTGTCAGGTTTTCCGGGGATGCTCGGTGTACGGACCCACCGAGAGGCACATCATGACGAACCCGACCACCGACCCCCGCCCCCTCTACCGCCGCGCCACCGAGCAGGCGGCGGCCCTCATCGAGACCGTGCGCCCGGAAGACCTCACCCGGCCGACCCCCTGCACGGCGTACGACGTACGCGCCCTGCTCGGCCACATCGTGGGCGGCACCCGCCGGATCGCCCTCGTCGGCGAGGGCGGCGACGGGCAGAGTGCGCCGCTGTCCGCGTCCGACGTCCCCGGCGACCGCTGGGCGCAGGCGTACGACGAGGCCCGGCAGCGTGCCGTGCGGGCCTGGGCGGGCGACGACCGGATGACGGCGACCGTGCGGGTTCCGTGGGGCGAGATCCCGGGGCGGGCCGCCCTGTCGGCGTACGTGATGGAGATCGTCGCGCACACCTGGGACCTGTCCGAGGCGGTCGGCCGCCCTTTCCCGCTCGACGCCGAGCTGGCCGAGTTCTCGCTCGCCGCCGCGCACGAGGCCCTGCCCGAGGGGCCGCGCGAGGGCCGCCCCTTCGACGCGCCGGTGCCGGCCCCCGAGGGGGCCGACGCCTACGGGCGGCTGGCGGCCTGGCTGGGGCGCCAGCCGCTCGGCCGATCCTGATGCCGGGGCCCCTGAGTCCGGGGGCCTGATGCCGGGACCCTGAGGCCGGGGGCTCGGAGAGGCCGGGGACGCTCGCTCAGCCGAGCCTGACCCGGGCCAGCTGGCGGGACTGGGCGACCAGGCGGTCGGCGCTGTCCCAGACCTCGGCGTCCTCCTCCAGGAAGCCGCCGGCCAGGTTGCGGGTGGTGATCGACACCCGCAGCGGGCCGGGGGCCGGGCGGTGGCGGACGTGGACGGTGAGTTCCACGGTCGGCACCCAGCCCTTCAGGCCCAGCTCGAAGGCGGTGGGCGGGAGCGCGTCCACGGCGAGGAGCAGCGAGAAGGGGTCGGCGTCGCGGCCGTCGGCGAGGCCGAACCAGGAGCGCATCTCCCCCTTGCCGGACGGCTTGCCGAGCGCCCAGCCGAGGGTGGCGGGGTCGATCCTGATCATCAGCCGGTCGGCGATGGTGGAGCCGTCGTCGGCCGGGGCGGGCCCGTCCTCGGGGCCGAAGCACTGCTCCAGCGGCGGGATCGGCGGCGGGGTGGCACTCGTCCGGACGTCGTCGGGGAGGGCGGCGAGGTCGCCGTAGGAGGCGAGGACGCGGATGCGCTCGACCTCGTTGCCCGCGTCGTCGTACTGGAAGAGCGAGGCCTGGCCGGTGGAGAGGGTGCGGCCGGTGCGCACGGTCTCGGTGCGGACGACCGCCGGGCCGGGCCGGGAGGCGGTCAGGTAGTGCGCCGAGATGGTGAAGGGGTCCGGATGCGGCAGGGTGTCCGCGAGGGCCCGGCCGAGCACGGCCAGCAGGTAGCCGCCGTTGACGGCGCCGAGGATGGTCCAGCCGGCCGAGAGGTCGATGTCGTGGACGCCGGGCTCGCGCCGGACGACCGCGGTGTCGCGGTCGAACTCGCTGTCACCGATCAGGGCCCGCGATGAGGAGGGGGCGGAAGCTGCTTCTGGCATGGATGAACGGTACAACAGGAAAATACTAAGCGGTAGCTTTTCTGTGACGGCGAGATGACACCCCAGGACTCCGGGTGAGATTCCGGCAATTTCCCGGTGAGTGTCCGGACACGTCCCACAACCCCGGGCCGCATATCTCCCTCTATGAGGACATGAGCCTCACCGGGACCCCGTTCCTCTACACGACCATAGTGCTGTCCGTGGTCGCCCTGATACTGCCGCTCGTCCTGTGGTCGCGGATGCGCGGACCCAGGGTGCTGCGCGCCGCGGCCCGGGTACTGATGCTGCTGTTCGCCCAGGGCACGGCCGTCACGCTGGTCTTCGTCCTGGTCAACAACCAGAACAACCTGTACGACAACTGGGCCGACCTGCTCGGCACCGGCGACCACGTGGAGCAGGCCGCCGACCTGGGCCGGGACGGCACCGGCGGGATCGCGGTGACACGGTTGCCCAAGGTGGAACAGAGCTTCAGGACCGCCGCGGGGGCCGGGATGCGCGCGGCCGGCGGGGTGCGCGTCACCCAGCTCAAGGGCCGGGTCTCCGGTGTGAACGCCGAGGTCTACGTCTGGCTGCCGCCGCAGTACGACGACCCGGCCTACCGCCACAAGAAGTTCCCGGTGGTGGAGCTGCTGCCGGGCTACCCCGGATCCGCCAAGGCCTGGTTCGGCTCGCTCGACGCCCACCAGCAGCTGCTGCCGCTGATGCGCAGCGGTCAGGTCGCGCCGTTCATCCTGGTCGCCCCGCGCACCAACCTGCTGGCCGGCGTGGACACCGGCTGCGCCAACATCCCGGGCCAGGTCAACGCCGACACGTGGCTCAGCATCGACGTCCCGAAGATGGTCACGGACAACTTCCGGGCCCAGCCGGCCCCCCAGGGCTGGGCGGTGGCCGGGTACTCGGCGGGCGGGCACTGCGCGGTCAAGCTGGCCGTGGCCCACCCCGACCGCTACCGGGCCGCGGTGAGCATGTCCGGCTACAACGACCCGATCGCCGAGCGCAACTCCCTCGCTGCGCAGACCCCCGCCCTGCGCGCCGCGAACAACCCCTACCTGCTGCTGAGGAAGGCGGCCGTGCCGCCGCGGGTCGCGCTGTACCTGTCCGGCCAGCCCGGTGACGGCTACCAGGCGGGCCTGGCCCTCCAGTCCATCGCCAAGGCGCCGACCACCGTCCGGGTGGTGTTCCTGCCGCGCAGCGCGGGCGGTCACACCATGGCGCTGTGGCGCCCGCAGGTGGACCCGGTCTTCCGCTGGCTGACCCTGCAGATGGGCCAGAGCCGCGCCGAGGGCCGGGACGGGTCCGTCGCCGGGCGGGACGCTACTCCTCGGTCACCGTCGACCGGCGGTTCCACGCACGAGGCGCTCGCCAGTGGAACCGCATCGCGAGCAGGCGCAGCACGAAGGCCGTGACGGCCGCGAGCCCGCTGGTGAGCGGGGTCAGGGCGTCGTAGCGCAGGCACAGCACGACCACCGTGGCGCCGACGATCGCCGGGACCGCGTACAGGTCGCGGTCCCAGCGCAGCAGCGAGGGCACCTCGTTGGCCAGCACGTCCCGCAGGACACCGCCGCCCACGGCGGTGGCGAGGCCCAGCGTCGCCGACGCGGTCAGACCGAGGCCGTAGCTGTACGCCTTCGTGGTCCCGCTGACGCAGAACAGACCGAGGCCGGCCGCGTCGAAGACGAGCACCGCCGCCTGGATGCGTTCCACGTGGGGGTGCAGAAAGAAGACGACGAGCGCGGCGATCAGCGGGGTGACGAAGTACGCGAGGTCCGTGAAGGCGGCCGGGGGTACGGCTCCGATGACCAGGTCGCGGAACAGCCCGCCGCCCAGCGCGGTGACCTCGGCGAGCACGGCGATGCCGAAGACGTCGAAGTTCTTCCGGACGGCCAGCAGCGCGCCGGAGATCGCGAACACGAAGATGCCGATCACATCGAGCGTGTGCTGGACGGAGGGACTGAAGAGTTGCTGGAGCACCCTGACATTCTCACCTGTCGAAGGCCCTCAACCTTACAAAGCCAGGCTCACAGGGCAGGTTTCCCTGGTGTGAAGAGCCAGGTGTCGAAGAGGTCGTCCAGCTGCCGCCCGCTGACCCGCTCGGCGAGCCGGATGAAGTCGGCGGTGTCCGCGTTGCCGTACCGGTACCGCTTCGTCCAGGCGGGCAGCAGCGTGAAGAAGGCCGGATCGCCGATCCGCTCGCGCAGCATCTGGAGCGTCATCGCGCCGCGCTGGTAGACGGCGGAGGCGAACATCGTGTCCCGCTGCGGGTCGCCGACCTTGATCTGCCAGAAGGGGGAGTCGGCGGGGCGGGCCCGGTAGCCGGCCAGGAAGGAGTCGTGGGCGGAGCGGGTGCCCCGGTGCTCCGCCCACAGCCACTGGGCATAGGTGGCGAAGCCCTCGTTGAGCCAGATGTCCTTCCACTGCGCCACGCTCACCGAGTCGCCGAACCACTGGTGGGCCAGCTCGTGCACGATCGTGCTCTCGTCGCGCACGGCCGAGTACGCGGGCTTGCTCTGCACCTCCAGCGAGAACCCGGCCTGCGGCATGTCGTCGACGATCGCGCCGGTCTCCTCGAAGGGGTACGGCCCGAAGACCCGCGACCAGTGGTCGGTGACGGCGGCCGTGACCCCGTAGACGTCGACGCTGCCGGCGTTCTTCAGCGCGGGGTCGACGGCGACGTAGATCGGGATGCCGCCGGGGGTGCGTCCGGTGCGCACGTCGAACTTCCCGATGGTGGCGGTGGCGAGGTAGGTCGCCATCGGCTTCGACTCCCGCCAGTGGGTGTATGTCGAGCCGCCCTTGTCGTACGTCGACACCAGCCGCCCGTTGGAGACGGCGGTCAGGCCCCGCGGTGCCTTGATCCGGATGTCGTAGGCGGCCTTGTCGGCGGGGTGGTCGCTGGACGGGAACCAGGTGGAGGCGGCGTTGGGTTCGCAGACGACGAAGACGCCGTCGCCGGTCCTCATCCAGCCGTACGCGGAACCGAAGACGATGGGGCCGCCGAGGGCCTGGGGTACGCCGCCGTAGGTGACGGAGACGGTGAAGTCGCGGCCCTCGGCGAGGGGCCGGCGCGGGGTGACGGTGATCTCGTCGCCGTCCCGGGTGAACGACGCCCGTCTGCCGTCGACCCGGACCGCGGTGACCTCCAGCTGCTGGAGGTCGAGGTCGAAGCTGGACAGGCGTTGGGTGGCGCGCGCGGTGAGGGTCGTACGGCCGTCCAGGCGGCCGGTGTCCGGGGCGTAGGCGAGGCGGAGGTCGTAGTGGCGGGCGTCGTAGCCGCCGTTGCCCAGCCGGGGGAAGTAGGGGTCGCCGAGGCCGGGGGCGCCCGGGGTCGGCGACCCCTACTTCCCC
>NZ_MUMF01000267.1 GCF_002155905.1 Streptomyces tricolor
CGCGGTGCTGGCCGGCCAGCGCGACCCGGACGGCCGGCTGCGGTACGTCGGCGGGGTGGGCACCGGCTGGAGCGAGGCCGAACGCGGCCGGCTGGCGGACCTGCTGCGGGACGCGGCGAGCGACCGGTGCCCCTTCGATCCCGTGCCCCGCGTCCCGGGCGCCCGCTGGGTGCTGCCCCGGCTGGTGGGTGAGGTCAGCTACAGCACCCGCACCCGGAACGGCATGCTCCGCCAGCCGTCCTGGCTGCGGCTGCGCCCCGATCTCGCCCCGGAGGAGTCGGCGGCGGATCTGCCCGAGGGCTACGCGTGAGGCCCGGTGGGTCTATCGTGTGCCCATGCCGGTTCCCGAACTGATCCGAATCGTCTCCCGCGACTCGCCCATGGCCCTGGCCCAAGTCGAGCGGGTCCGCGCCGAGTTGGCGGTGCTGCACCCGGGTGTGCGCACCGCGGTCGTACCGGTGAAGACCACCGGCGACAAGTGGCTCGGCGATCTGTCCCAGGTCGAGGGCAAGGGGGCGTTCACCAAGGAGGTGGACGCCGCCCTGCTGGCCGGGGAGGCGGATCTCGCGGTGCACTGCGTCAAGGACGTGCCCGCCGACCGGCCGCTGCCGGCCGGGACGGTGTTCGCGGCGTTCCTGAAGCGGGACGACATCCGGGACGCGCTCGTACACCCGGGCGGGCTCACCCTGGACGAGCTGCCGCCCGGCACCCGGATCGGCACCTCCTCGGTGCGCCGGATCGCCCAACTGGCCGCCACCCACCCGCATCTGGAGTGCGTCCCGTTCCGCGGCAACGCCAACCGCCGGCTGGAGAAGCTGGCCGCCGGCGAGGCCGACGCGCTGCTGCTGGCGGTGTCCGGCCTGGAGCGCATCGGCCGGACCGACGTGATCAGTGAGGTGCTGTCCCCGGAGACGATGATGCCGCCGATCGGCGCGGGCATCCTCGCCCTGCAGTGCCGGGAGGACGACACCGAGCTGATCGACGCGGTCAGCGGGCTCGGCGACCCGGCCACCCACCGCGAGGCGGCGGCCGAGCGGATGTTCCTGCACGTGCTGCAGGGCCACTGCAACAGCCCGATCGCCGGGTACGCGCGCGTGGACCGCAGCGGCGAACTCTCCCTGCGGGCCTGTGTCTTCACCCCGGACGGCAAGACCCGGCTGAACGCCCACGAGTGGGCGGGCCGGCTCGATCCGGCGACGCTCGGCACCTCGGTCGCGGTGGCGCTGCTCCGGCAGGGCGCACGCGAGATCATCGACGGCATCCCGCACTGAACGCCGTGGCGTCCGGGCCGTACGAGGGCTGAACGCCGTCGGGTACGGGCCGTACGCCGTGCGCGTCAGGCGGAACCGGGCTCCGCCTGGTCCCTCAGGAAGGCGCTGACCTGGTGGGCCAGGCTGCCCTGTCCGGTGCCCGTGGGAGCGGTCGCCGGGGTCGACTCCAGCACGCCGATGCCGCCCGCCCACAGCCGGCGGCCGGTCCACTCGTCGTCCACCCGCAGCTGCACCTGCACGTCCACATGGGTGAGGGCGGCCTCGGGTGCGGCGGCGTAGAGGACGGCGGTGGCCCGGCGCAGCGGGTAGACGTCGAAGCCCTCGATGAACTGGGAGTTGCGCCAGTCGATGAAGGCTCCCTCGCCGTCCGGGCCGACGCGGACGTCGATCTGGCCGTCCTCCAGGTGGATGCCGTAGGGCCGGGCGCCGCGGTTCTCGACGGTCACCCGGACACTGAAGTACGTCAGCCCGGCGGCGGCGTCGTCGCGTCCGCGCGGCGGCTCGGCCGGCTCCAGGCGGTGGACGCGAAGACGCAGACCGGCATGCTCCTCGTACTCCTGCCAGTCCCCGACCACGTTCGGCTCGTACACAGTGCCCCTCTCGACCTTCGAGAGCTGCTGTCTATCTGTGGGCTCAGCGCACTGTCAAATGAGCAGAATGCGCTGTGGCCAGGTCATTCACTTCCTTTGATCGGTGATCAAGCGCTGCCCAGGAAGAACACGTTCGCGGTGGCTTCCGGCCGGCCGCGGGCGCGTGTGGCACATCACGTCCGCGGCAAGATCAGCGAGCCGGCCGGCCGGGCGGCGCGGAGGGGGCCGTGACGCCGGGGACGGCGGCCGGCGCCAGCACGCCGGAGACGGCGGCGAGATGCGCGGGCGTAGCGTGCAGCAGGCCCCGCAGAGCGTCGACTTGACAGCTCGGCGGCTCCGCCTCGCCGACGGGCCCGGCGTCACCGGGACGGGGTACAGGGCGTCGGGGCCGAAGAACAGCGGCAGGGTGACCCGAGCCCGCTTGTCGGGGTTTCCCGCCCGCGCTCACGCCCCCGGCCTCCTCACGCAGCGTGTCGGTCATGCTGCGCAGGGCTGACCGGTCCGCGCTCGGCGCCTCCGGGCCGGCCGGACCCGTCTCGCGGACCGGACGGCCGGCCCGGGCGAGCCGGTCGGCCAGGGCCGGCACGGGGGGGTGCCGGCCCGGTGCAGCCGCCTGGCCGCGTCCGAGGCACCGATGCGGCGCCGGGACTCGGTCAGCCGCCGGACGCCCGCGAGCGCGTCGGCCAGGCCCCCGAGGGGCGGGCCGACATGCACACAAGAAGATCTGATTTGTCCTATTTGTTTTGAGATGTCCGTCAGCGGGAATGGGCACATCAGTGCTTCGGACAGGAGGCACGTCCGTGGGAGCCGGCATCGCCGGACGCCCCGGTGTCCTTTCCATGGTCCGAGCGCACCTCCCACGGTGTCTGTCCATCCAGCACCTGCTGAGAGAGGTGCGCGCGATGCGTGTCACTGGCAGCACCAAGCCCCATCCCCATGACGACGCCCCGGACACCGGAGACTCCTTCGAGCGGCTCGCACAGCTGCCGGAGGGGCCCGAGCGGCAGGCGCTCAGGGACGAGCTGATCCAACTGTGGCTCCCCATGGCCGAGCGGATCGCCGTGCGGTTCCGCGGCCGTGGCGAGGCCCTGGAGGACCTGTATCAGGTGGCCGCACTGGGCCTGGTCAAGGCCGTCGACCACTACGACCCCGGCCGCGGCCGTGCCTTCGAGGCGTACGCGGTGCCCACCATCACCGGGGAGATCAAGCGTCACTTCCGGGACCACATGTGGACCCTGCACGTGCCGCGCCGGGTGCAGGACCTGCGCAACCGGGTCCGCACCGCCACGAAGGAGCTGGCGCAGACCACGCCGGGCCGGGCACCCACCGTCGCCGAGATCGCCGCGTACACGCGGCTCAGCGAGGACGAGGTGCGCGCCGGCATGGAGGCGCTGGAGTGCTTCTCCGCGCTGTCCCTGGACGCCGAGGTGGCCGGCACGGACGGCTACGCCCTCGGCGACTCCCTGGGCGGACCGGACCCGGGATTCGACCTCGTGGTGGACCGGGCCGCGGTCAAGCCCTGCCTCGCGGCACTGCCCGAGCGCGAACGGACCATCCTCTACCTGCGATTCTTCCGCGGCATGACGCAGAGCCGGATCGCCCAGCAGCTCGGCATCTCGCAGATGCACGTCTCGCGGCTGCTCAGCGGCTGCTTCGACCGGCTGCGCGAGGAGCTGCTGGCGGAGGCCCGCTGACCAGGCGCTCCGAGCAGCTCCGGCCCCCCTCGGCGCGCCCAGCCCGCTCAGCCGGGTCAGCTCTCCTCGGACCCCGGGACCTGGGTGGGGCCGTACCGGTCCAGGGCGTCCTCCAGCTCGGCCCGGATCTCGGCCGGGATGTCGCCGCGCCGCCCCCAGATCAGGATCAGCTCCGCGATGTTGCGCAGCTTGATGTTGGTGTGCTGGGAGACCTCCTTCAGCACCTGCCATCCCTGGTCCGGGGCGACCCGGCCGAGGGCCACCATCATCCCGATCGCCTGGTCCACGACCGCGTGCGAGGCCATGGCCTCCTTCAGCTGGTGGACCTCCGCCTGCAGCGCGGCCACCCGGTCCGGCTCGCTCTCTCCCATCCCTCCATCGTGCGCAGGGGCCTGGACTCCTGCCACCCGGGGTATCCGAGAGGCAGCCCACCCCGTTCCGGCCGGACACTGGTGCCAGACCGGTGGCCGCCCGGCCCCGAGAGCAGGACGCGACTGCCATGAACCATGACACCCCCGCCGGCGGCGCACCGCGCCGAAAAGACGTCGTCTCCACCCACTCCGTCTTCGGCGCGCCGTGCTGGGTGAGCCTGACCAGCCGCGACCTGGAGGCCACCCAGGAGTTCTACGCGGCCGTGCTGGGCTGGCGCTGGCGCGGCGCCAAGCTCGGCGAGCACTTCCGGATCGCGCTGGCGAACGGGGTGCCGGTGGCCGGTATCGCCGCGGTCGCCTCCATGTGGCAGATGGCGGTGGCCTGGACGCCGTACTTCGCCGTGCCGGACGCCGACGTGGCCGTGGCCCGGGCCCGGGAGCGCGGCGGTACGGCGGCGGTCGGGCCGCTGTCCTTCCCGCCGGGCCGGGCGGCGCTGCTCGCCGACCGGGACGGGGCGACGTTCGGGATCTGGCAGGGCGAACTGGTCACCAACTGGGAGGCGTGGCGGCAGGCGGCACCGGCCTTCGTCCGGCTGCACACCCGGGACGCCTTCGACGCCGCGCTGTTCTACGGCGAGATCCTGGACTGGGCGAGCGGGCTGCCGGGCTGCTGCGAGGTCGAGTACGAGGGCGGCGAGGTGGTGCTGCGCAGCCGGGGCGACGTGGTGGCACGCATCGACTCGGGCGCGGTGGAGGCGGCCCCGGACCCCTCCGTACGGCCGCACTGGCAGATCCACTTCGCGGTGACGGACGTGGCCGACTGCGCCCGCGCGGCGGAGAAGCACGGCGGGAGCGTGCTGCGCGAGGACGAGAACGAGGCGATCCTGCGGGACGCGGACGGGGCGCAGTTCACGGTGACGTCCCGCCGCAGCCCGTGAGGTGAGCCCTGAGGGGGCGCCCCCGGCCGGCGGCGCCCGGGTGCCCCTGCGGCCCGTGAGCCGGAGGGGCCCGGGCCGGGTCAGTAGCCGACGGCCTCCCGGAGGAGGAGCACGGTGCCGCGCCCCGGGTGGGGTTCCGCGTTGAGGACGAGCAGGCGGTTGACGGCGCTGGGCCTGCCGTAGACCTCCTGGGCGCGGGCGTTCTCCAGCGGGAGGACGTGCTCCTCCAGGCGGCGCAGGGCGGTGCTCAGGTCGGGCACCACCTTCTGCGCGCCGACGATCCAGACCGCGTGGGCGGCGCCGCCCGCGTTGGCCGGGAGCTGGCTGCCGCTGCCCGAGGCCAGGACGAGCGAGCCGGTCTCGGTGACCGCGGCGACGCTGTTGACGACGTAGTCGGGGCTGGCGAGCAGCCTCCGGAACTCGTCGGCGCCGGTGGCCCGGTCGATGGCCAGGAGGCGCGGCTTGACGGCGTCGTACCGGCCGCCGGCGTTGATGTCCTCGTCGATGCCGGACAGCCGGAGGGTCTCGCTGGCTCCGGTGAGCACGCCGGCGCCCTCGGGGATCAGGTCCTTGATGCGGGCGCGCGCTGCCGCGGCGTCGTCGAGGATCTCGGCGGCGAAGCCGTTCGCCCGCAGCGCGGCGGCCACCCGCTCCAGTCGTCCGGCCGACGCCGGCTCGGTGAAGGACGCGGCCGTGGGGGCCGGGGCGGCCGCGGCGCGGGGCGCCGTGCCCGTCAGCGGGGAGGTGTCGAGGTACCTGACCTCGTACACCCGCTCGGCGAACCTCCAGCCTTCCTCGGTGCGCCGGTAACGGTCGTGGTAGACGGCGTAGTTCAGGCCCTCGCGGCCGTCGAGGGTGCGCGCGAGTTCGTGGAGGTAGGCGCGGCCGGTCGCGGTGTCGCCGTCGAGCCGGATCGTGCCCGGGTGGGTGTTCTGCACGAAGAAGTCCCACTGGCTCTGGAGCCGCTCGCCCCCGGCGAGGATCTCCTCCCGGCCGATCTGCTCGACGGGGATGTCGGGCATGCGCAGGACACCGTCGGGCGTGAACAGCGAGGCCAGGCGGGGCCGGTCGCGCATCATCACCGCGTCGGTGAACTCGGCGCGCAGTGCCTCGATCTCGACGCGGTCCGCGATGGCCTGGAAGTCGTTCATCGAAGTCCTCTCTCCGTCTCGTCGTCGCCCTCACCGGTGCGACACCGTTACGACAACGTGGCGCCGCGGAATGTGAGGTGGCGCGTCGGCCTCACATTCCGGTGCGCTGTCCTGTCGTAACGGGTGACAGCACAGGAACGAGCGAGGGAGACGGTCGGACCATGACCACGACAGCCGGGACCGGTGACGGGCTGAGCGATCCGGGCCTCGGCGCGATCATGAGCGAGCGGCGCCGGCTGATCGACCTCGGTTACCGGCTCCTCGGTTCCCTCACCGACGCCGAGGACGTCGTGCAGGAGACCTACGCCCGCTGGTACGCCATGTCCGCACGGGAGCAGCAGGCCATCGAGTCGCCCGGCGCCTGGCTGATGACGGTCGCCGGCCGCATCTGCCTGAACCTGCTCGGGTCGGCGCGGGCCAGACGGGAGACGTACGTGGGCGACTGGCTGCCGGAACCGCTGCCCGAACCCACGGAGTGGATCACCGGGCGCTCCGGCGGGACCGACCCGGCCGACCGGGTCACCCTGGACGAGTCGGTGACGATGGCCTTCCTGGTCGTCCTCGATGCGATGACCCCGGCCGAGCGCGTCGCCTTCGTCCTGCACGACGTGTTCCGCTACCCCTTCGGCGAGGTCGCCGAGATCGTCGGCCGCACCCCCGCGGCCTGCCGCCAGCTGGCCTCATCGGCCCGCCGGCGCATCCGCGCCGCGCAGAGCCCGGCAGGCCCGAGTTCCCAGCAGGCCGGCATCGTCAGGCGGTTCAGAACGGCGTGGGAGGCCAAGGACATCGACGCCCTGATCGGCCTGCTCGACCCCGACGCCGTCGCGACCGCCGACGGCGGCGGGCTGGCCGTCACGCACCCGCGTCCGCTCGTGGGCGGTGAGCAGATCGCACGCGCGTACGCCCGGATCGCCCGGCTGTCGGGCGACCGCACCGCGTTCCTGGAGTGCACCGTCAACGGCCTGCCCGGCCTGGTGGCGCGGCAGGACGGCGCTCTCGCGACCGTGTTCGCGTTCGAGATCGCGGGCGACCGGATCAGACGCATCTGGGCGGTGCGGAACCCCGAGAAGCTCCGCCCCTGGCGGATCGACCGGGAAGACGTGCCCTGAAACGTCCTAGCCCGCTCCACGCGACGGACGTGACAGCAGCACCAGGCTTCGCGCCTCCACGCGGAGCCTCGTGCCGGCCTTGTGTTCGCGTTCGTCGGGGATGCCGTCGGGGTCCGCGGTGTCGACGAGGGCGGTCCAGCGGTCGCCGAAGGAGGCGTCGGGCAGGCGGAAGTCGACCGGTTCCCAGTAGCCGTTGACGAGCAGCAGGAAGGAGTCGTCGGTCATGCGGCGGCCGTAGGGGTCGCGTTCGGCGATGGCGTCGCCGTTGAGGAACGCGCCGACCGAGTGCGCGTCGCCGCGCTGCCAGTCCCGCTTGGTCATCTCCCGGGCGTCGGGCCGCAGCCACAACAGGTCGGGCAGCGGCTGCTTGGCGTGGGTCGCGGTCTCGCCGCGGAAGAAGCGGCGGCGGCGCAGCACCGGGTGCGCGGCGCGCAGCGCGATCAGATGCCGGGTGAAGTCGGCGAGGGAACGCTGCTCGTCGGTCAGGTCCCAGTCCACCCAGGAGATCTCGTTGTCCTGGCAGTAGGCGTTGTTGTTGCCGCGCTGGGTCCGCCCGAGTTCGTCGCCGTGGCACAGCATCGGGATGCCCTGCGAGAGCAGCAGCGTGGCCAGCAGGTTGCGCTGCTGGCGGGCCCGGAGTTCGAGGACGGCGGGGTCGTCGGTGTCGCCCTCCACCCCGCAGTTCCAGGACCGGTTGTGGCTCTCGCCGTCCCGGTTGTCCTCGCCGTTCGCCTCGTTGTGCTTGTCGTTGTACGACACGAGGTCGCGCAGCGTGAACCCGTCGTGCGCGGTGACGAAGTTGACGCTCGCGCGCGGCCGGCGCCGGCTGTGCTGGTACAGGTCGGAGGAGCCGGTGAGCCGGGAGGCGAACTCGCCGAGCGAGCCGGGCTCGGCCCGCCAGAAGTCCCGTACGGCGTCCCGGTACTTGCCGTTCCACTCCGACCACAGGGGCGGGAAGTTGCCCACCTGGTAGCCGCCCTCGCCCACGTCCCACGGCTCGGCGATCAGCTTGACCCGGCTGATCACGGGGTCCTGCTGGATCAGGTCGAAGAACGCCGAGAGCCGGTCCACCTCGTGGAACTGCCGGGCGAGGGTGGCCGCGAGGTCGAAGCGGAAGCCGTCGACGTGCATCTCGGTGACCCAGTACCGCAGCGAGTCCATGATCAGCTGGAGCACGTAGGGGTGCCGCATCAGCAGGCTGTTGCCGGTGCCGGTGGTGTCGTAGTAGTGCGCCCAGTCGCCGTCGACCAGACGGTAGTAGGAGGCGTTGTCGATGCCCCGGAAGGACAGGGTGGGGCCCAGCTCGTTGCCCTCGGCCGTGTGGTTGTAGACCACGTCGAGGATGACTTCGAGACCGGCCGCGTGCAGCGCCTTCACCATGGCCTTGAACTCGTTGACCTGCTGGCCGCGGGTGCCGAAGGCGGCGTAGGCGTTGTGCGGGGCGAAGAAGCCGATGGTGTTGTAGCCCCAGTAGTTGGACAGGCCGCGGTCCTGGAGCACGCCGTCGTGCACGAACTGGTGCACCGGCATGAGTTCCACCGCGGTCACGCCGAGCGAGGTGAGGTGCTCCAGCACGGCGGGGTGCGCGAGTCCGGCGTAGCTGCCGCGCAGCCGTTCGGGGACGTCCGGGTGGGTGCGGGTGAGGCCGCGGACATGGGCCTCGTAGATCACCGAGTCCGCGTACGGCGTCCTGGGCGGGCGGTCGTCGCCCCAGTCGAAGAACGGGTCGGTGACCACGCCCAGCATGGAGTGGCCGGCGCTGTCCGCCGGGGCGGGCCCGTCCGGGGCGCGCTCGTACAGCGAGGGGTGGTTGTCGATCTGCCCGTCCACGGCACGGGCGTACGGGTCGAGCAGCAGCTTCTTCGGGTTGCAGCGGTGGCCGAGGGCCGGCTGCCAGGGGCCGTGCACCCGGTAGCCGTAGCGCTGGCCGGGGCCGACACCCGGCAGGTAGGCGTGCCACACGAAGCCGTCGACCTCGTGCAGCGGGACGGGGGTCGAGGTGCCGGCGTCGTCGACCAGGATCAGCTCCACGCGCTCGGCGACCTCGCTGAACAGGGCGAAGTTGGTGCCCTGGCCGTCGAACGAGGCCCCCAACGGGTAGGGGTGCCCGCTCCACACGGGCACCCCTGTGCGGTTCTTGCGGGGGCTCACCGGCGGCCCTCCAGGGCGTCGTCACCGGCGGGTGCCGGTGCGGCCAGCACGGCCACGGCCTCCTCGCGCGGCACCCGGAGCCCTTCGCGCAGCGCGGGGTCGGGGGCGGTGGGCACCAGCGGGACGCGCTGGCCGGCGCGGGCGCGCTGCGAGAACCAGATGATCTTGCTGCCGGTGTCCGAGGCGCAGCAGCCCCAGCCGTCGCTCATGGCGGCGATGTCCGCCAGGCAGGACCTGAGGTCCTGGTCCGGGCGCAGATCGGGGTCGTCGTCGCCGAAGGCGGTGATGAGGTGCTGGCCGTTCCACCACATCTCGATCGAGGTGTGCTTGTCCGTCGCGTGGGCGTCGATCGCCCGCAGCAGCAGTTCGGCGCCGCGGCAGACGGGATCCACGAGGTTCTCGAGGTCCCAGTAGCGGAGATGGGCGGCCAGGATGCGGCTGACCTGTCCCACCCGTTCCGGGCTGACTTCCACGTCGAGGTGGTAGTAGCAGGGCACTGCGGTCTTCATCGTCGCTTGCTCCTCACCGGCGAAGCTCTCGCTCCCCTCGCCCCGTCCGGGAGGGATCCCGGACACATAGCGTGAGCGTTGATCGCTTCTGAGTCACCTCCACGGTGAGGGCACTACGCCATTCGTGCAACAGGAGCACTCGACACCCCCACTGGTTGAAGCTCCAACAAGACGCTGCGTCGCCGCGCGTGCACCATAAGTGAAAGCCTCGATCGCCGTAACGGTGCCGTGCCTTCCCGCGCGCGGCCACCACCCGACCGTCGGGAACGCGCCCAGTCGAGAGCGTGGAAGGTGAATGAGGGCCATGCTGCTACCCGCCAAGGCCGAAGTGGCCCGGCAGTTGCGGCGTTACCGGGCGTGGGAGCGCGTGATGCTCGCCTCGCCCTACGACCGCACGGTCCGGGCCACCTTCGAGGACTCGGGGTACACGCTGTGCGTGTTGATGGGCAAACGCTGCGCCCGCGAGGCCGCGGACGCAGCCGAGCGCTATCTCCGCACGAACCTGGTCACCTACCTGCGCGAGCAGGACGGACGGCCGCAGCCGCGCCGGGCGGCCAGAAGAGCGCCGCCATCGGAGCGGCGTTCCACGGCGCCAAGCCCCTGACCTGGCACCGTACAAGGCGTTCCTCCCGGGACCGGCACTCGCCGGCCCGGCTCATGGAGCGCGGAGCCGGGCCGGGTGCCCGGCTCCGCGCACGGCGGAGGTGAGACACATGCGCAGGACCCCGGCCATCGGCCGTGTACCGGTACGTGACGTCCGGCCGGCCGTGGAGTGCGGCAGGCGCCCGGCGAAGGCGGTGGTCGGTGAGACCTTCGAGGTCACGGCCACCGTGTTCCGCGAAGGGCACGACGCCGTGGGTGCGAACGTGGTCCTGCGCGATCCCAAGGGCCGGCGCGGCCCCTGGACACCGATGCGGGAGCTGTCCCCGGGCAGCGACCGCTGGGGTGCCGAGATCACCCCGGACGCGACCGGCCGGTGGACCTTCCGGGTGGAGGCCTGGAGCCATCCGCTGGCGACCTGGCGGCACACCGCGTCCGTGAAGGTGCCGGCCGGGATCGACACCGGTCTGGTGCTGGAGGAGGGCGCGCTGCTGTACGAGCGGGCCGCCGCCGGCGTGCCGAAGGGTCCTGAGCGCGCTCTGGTGCTGGCCGCCGCGCGCGCCCTCGGCGACGACTGCCTGTCCGTGCACGACCGGCTGAAGACGGCGCTGTCACCCGAGGTGCAGGCGCTGCTGGACCGTTATCCGCTGCGGGAGCTGGTCACCGCCTCGGACCCGATGCCGCTGCTGGTGGAGCGCGAACGCGCCCTGTACGGCTCGTGGTACGAGTTCTTCCCCCGCTCCGAGGGCACCGCCGAGCAGCCGCACGGCACGTTCCGCACGGCCGCCCGCCGGCTGGGGCCGATCGCGGAGATGGGCTTCGACGTCGTCTATCTGCCGCCCGTCCACCCCATCGGCACGACCTTCCGCAAGGGCCGCAACAACAGCCTCACCGCCGGCCCGGACGACGTCGGCGTGCCCTGGGCGATCGGTTCCCCCGAGGGCGGCCACGACGCCGTGCACCCCGACCTCGGCACCATCGAGGACTTCGACTTCTTCGTGGGGGAAGCGGCGAAGCTGGGGCTGGAGGTGGCGCTGGACTTCGCGTTGCAGTGCTCGCCCGACCATCCCTGGGTGCACAAGTATCCGGAATGGTTCCATCACCGTCCGGACGGGACGATCGCGTACGCCGAGAACCCGCCGAAGAAGTACCAGGACATCTACCCCATCGCCTTCGACGCCGACATGGACGGCCTGGTCGCGGAAACGGTTCGCGTCCTGCGGCACTGGATGAGCCATGGCGTCCGCATCTTC
>NZ_MUMF01000268.1 GCF_002155905.1 Streptomyces tricolor
GGCTTCGGCGGCGGTCCCGGCCAGGGGCAGGGCCCCGGTCAGGGGCAGGGTCCCGGTCAGGGGCAGGGTCAGGGCCCGAGGCAGGGTCAGGGCCCGGGCGGCTTCGGCGGTGGGCCGGGGCAGGGCCAGGGTCAGGGTCCCGGTCAGGGGCCGGGCCGGGGTCCCGGTTCCGGCGGCCCGGGCGGTCCGTCCGGCTTCGGCGGCGGCCAGGGTCAGGGCCAGGGCCAGAGCCAGGGTGGCTTCGGCGGCGGTCCCGGACAGGGCCCGGGTCAGGGCCAGGGCCAGGGTCCCGGCGGTCCCGCCGGTCCGTCGGGCTTCGGGCGGGGGCCCTCCGGCCCCGGCGGCTTCGGCGGTGACCCTTCCCGTCCGGCACCGCCGCCGCCCGGACCGACGCCGTCCGCCGGTCCCGGTGCCGGCCCGCAGGCCTTCCAGCAGGCCGGGGCGTCGGCTCCGCCCGCGTTCCCGCGCGAGACCGGCCGCCCCCCGGCCGAGGACGACTGGGTGATCTCCCCGCCGTCCGCCACCGGCCAGGGCGGCCAGGGTGGTCAGGGCGGTGGCTACGGCTACCCGCAGCCCCACGGCCACCAGGCCCCGTCCGGACCCGGCGGCTTCCCGCAGGCGCCACAGTCCGGCCGGCCGGGCACCTGGACCGCGACCATCGGCCCGGACCGCGCGTACTTCATGGCGATGATGCAGCGCTCCGGCCCCGAGGCCGCGGGCCTGAACCTGCCCGCGTACTCGCCCGAGCAGCAGCGCACGCTCACCGGCAACCAGGTCACCATCGGCCGCCGCCGGCACTCCACCGGCGACACCCCCGACATCGACCTGTCGGTGCCGCCGGAGGACCCGGGCGTCTCGCACCAGCACGCGGTGCTGGTGCAGCAGCCGGACGGCAGCTGGGCGGTCGTGGACCAGAACTCGACCAACGGCACCACGGTCAACATGTCGGAGGAGCCGATCCAGCCGTTCGTGCCGGTCCCGCTCCAGGACGGCGACCGGGTGCACGTGGGCGCCTGGACGACGATCACCGTCCGCCGGGGCTGACCGCGCTCAGGGCAGCGGCCAGGCGTACGGCCCCTCCGGGTCGTCCAGCCACGCCCAGGTGTGCTCGCCGTCGACCGTGACGCCGTAGCGGCCGCGGCCCGGCTCGCCCTCGCGCTCCCACAGGGCGTACGCGGCCTGCGGGTCGAGGGTGGTCCGGGTGAGCGCGAGCAGGAAGCGGAACGGCTCCGGCCGGCGGTCCCCGCCCGGCGGCCCGGCCGGGCGGGCGCCCTCGGGCTCCGCCCTGCCCGTGCCGCGCAGCGGCACGAAGAAGGCGGGCCCCGGCAGGAAGCGGCCCTCGGCGTGCCGCGCGTCCCGCACGGTCAGGGCGAGCAGACCGGTCGCCAGCGGGGTGAGGACGCGCGCGCCGGGGCGGCACTGGGCGAGCCAGGCGCGCGGCACCGTGGGCAGCTCGCAGGTGGCGATGATCCGGTCGAAGGGGGCGCGTTCGGGCACGCCGCGCGCTCCGTCGCCGGTGACGACGACCGGGTGGTGGCCGGCCGCCGCGAGGTGCTGGCGGGCCGACTCGGTGATCTCCGGTTCCAGGTCGATGGTGGTGACGAGGTCGTCGGAGCCGAGCCGGTGGGCGAGCAGGGCGGCGTTGTAGCCGGTGCCGGCGCCGACCTCCAGGACCCGGTCGCCGTCCTCGACGCGCAGCGCGACCAGCATCCGGGCCATCAGGGAGGGCTGGCTGCTGGAGGAGACCAGCTCCCCGTCGCGCAGCCGGGTGGCCAGGGGTACGTCCGTGTAGGCGCCGCGCAGCCAGCGTTCCCGGGCCCGCGGGTCGGGGCTCTCGCGCCAGCGGCGCTCGTAGCCGCGCGGCCCGGCGACGTAGTAGTACGGCACGAACAGGTGCCGGGGCACCGCCGCGAACGCCTCCCGCCACGCCGGGTCCGCGGCCCAGGCCCCGTCGGCGTCGATCTCCCGCACCAGCGCGGCCCGTGCCGCGTCGGCGAGGACCTCGATCTCCGTGTCGTAGGCGCCCATGGCTCCACAGTAGGGGCGGGCGGGACCGGTCCTAAGCCTTGAGTCCTGGGTCGCCCGGTCTGAGACGATGGACGGGTGAATGAGATTCGGCGCGGCACGCTTCAGGAGCAGACCTTCTACGAGCAGGTCGGCGGGGAGGAGACCTTCCGCCGGCTCGTCCACCGTTTCTACCAGGGGGTCGCCGAGGACCCGCTGCTGCGGCCCATGTACCCGGAGGAGGACCTGGGCCCGGCCGAGGAGCGGCTGGTGCTGTTCCTGATGCAGTACTGGGGCGGCCCCACGACCTACAGCGAGAACCGCGGCCACCCCCGGCTGCGCATGCGGCACGCCCCGTTCACCGTGGACCGGGCGGCGCACGACGCCTGGCTGCGGCACATGCGGGTGGCCGTCGACGAGCTGGGCCTGTCCGAGGAGCACGAGCGGACGCTGTGGAACTACCTGACGTACGCCGCCGCGTCGATGGTGAACACGCCGGACTGATCACCTCTGCCGGACGACCCCGGCCGATCACTCCGTACTGAGGGGTCGTCACTGAAGGTCGGATTCCGGTCACCCGTCGCTGTATTCCGATCACAATCCGGTATAGACCGCCCGACAACCGCTTACCCGGCGCCCGGCCCCTCTGCCAGCATCGCCCGAAGGTCTGGAAGTCCGGACACACGGGGGCCGGGTGACGGGGTTCGTCTTCTCACGCGCGCGTGCGCACCGCCTGCTGCTGGGCGCCGCCCTGCTGACGGTGACGCTGACCACCGCGGTACTGGCGACGCTCACCGCGTACTCGGGGGCGATCGGCGACGCGGCGCTGCGTCATGCGCTGGCCGATCCGCGCACCGCCGCCGACACCGCGCTGATCGTCAAGGCGGACGTGCCCCCCGCCGAGCGGGTCGCCGCCGACGCCGCCGTACGCCGCGGCGCCCGGACGACGTTCGACGGGTTACCGGTGACCGTACGGACCCTGCGCCGCTCCGGACCGTACGCGCTGCCCCGCTCGCTCCGGCCGCCCGCGAGCCGGTCGGGCGACCCGGACCTGACGTACTTCGCGGCACTGGACCGCACCCTGCTGCGGCTCGCCGCCGGCCGGCTCCCCCGCCGCACCGACGGCGCGGTCGAGGTGGCGCTGCCGCAGGCCGCCGCCCGGGCGCTGCGGCTCGCGCCCGGCGACCGGCTCACCCTCGCGAACCGGCTGGAGGGCCCGGCGGTCCGGGTCCGGATCGTCGGCGTCTACCGCCCCGCCTCGGTGACGGCACCGTACTGGCGGCTGGACGACCTGCTCGGCCGCGGGGTGAAGAAGTCCGGCTTCACGACGTACGGCCCGCTGCTCGCCGACCCCGCCGTGCTCACCGGGGGCCGGGTCAGCACGGGGGCGACGGCCTGGCTGGCCTCGGCCGACTTCGCGTCGGTGACGACCGGGCGGATCGGCGCGCTGCGCACGGCGGCCCGCGACGGCGGCGCCGCCCTGCGCGCGGCCCCCGCGCTGCGCGGGACGACGGTCGCGCAGACCGCGCTGCCCGACGTGCTGGACCGGGTGGACCGCTCGCTGCTCGTGGCCCGCTCCACCCTGCTGATCATCGCGCTCCAGCTGGTGCTGCTGGCCGGCTACGCGCTGCTGCTGGTGGGCCGGCTGCTCAGCACCGAACGCGCCGACGAGACCCGGCTGCTGCGGGCCCGCGGCGCCTCCCGCGCCCGGATCGCCGCCCTCGCCGCGGCCGAGGCCCTGCTCCTCGCGCTGCCCGCCGCCGTCTGCGCGCCGCCGCTCGCCGGCCCGCTCACCGCCCTGCTCGCCGGACACGGCCCGCTGGCCCGGCTCGGCCTGCGCCTGGACCTGCCGGCGGCCGGC
>NZ_MUMF01000027.1 GCF_002155905.1 Streptomyces tricolor
CTCCCGCACCCACCCCTGCTCACGAGTCCGCGCCTGCTCACGAGTCCGCGCCCGGCACCGAGTCCGCGCCCCGCACCGAGCGCGCGTCCGTGCCCGCGCCGGCGCCCCGCCGAACCCCCCTCGGCGCCCTCGGACTGCTCCTCGCCAGAAAATCCGAACCCGACTGATCCTCCTGTCCCCGCGCCTGCGACCGCCCCCTCAACGCCCTGATCAGCGCGTTTGCTGCCAGTGATCACTGGCAGTATGTGAGCGGTCCGTGAATCCGCGTTACCGACGGGTACACAAAGCCCCCGCCGCGGCATACCCTGCGCGTCATGACGGACACGCAGGCCCCGGACATCGCCGGTACCAACCCGCTCGCGCCCGCCCCCGAAGGCGCCCGCACCGCCGCCGACGTGGTCACCCCGGAGTTGGTGGCCCGGCTCACCAAGGGCGTCGTCGGCTCCGGCCGCACCGCCAACCACACCCCGTTCACCGGCGAGAAGCTGGCCGACCTGCCCGAGTCCACCCCCGAGGACGTCGGCAGGGCCTTCGAGGCGGCCCGCGCCGCCCAGGCCGTGTGGGCGAAGACCCCGGTCCGGCAGCGCGCCGCCGTCCTGCTCCGCTTCCACGACCTGCTGCTGGACCGGCAGGCCGAAGTCCTCGACCTGGTCCAGCTGGAGACCGGCAAGGCCCGCCTGCACGCGCACGAGGAGGTGCAGGCCGTCGCCGTCGCGGCCCGCCACTACGGCCGCCGGGCCGCCGCGTACCTGAAGCCGAAGCGGCACGCGGGCGCCATACCGGCCCTGACGAAGGTCACCGAACTCCGCCACCCGCGCGGGGTCGTGGGCCAGATCGCGCCCTGGAACTACCCGCTGGAGCTGTCCGTCGGCGACGCCCTGCCCGCCTTCGTCGCCGGCAACGCCGTCGTGATGAAGCCGGACACCGAGACCTGCCTCACCGCGCTGTGGGCCCGCGACCTGCTCATCGAGGCCGGCCTGCCCGACGGTGTCTTCCAGATCGTCCTCGGCGAGGGCCCCGTCGTCGGCCCCGAGGTGGTCAAGCACGCCGACTACGTCTCCTTCACCGGCTCCACCCGCACCGGCCGCGAGGTGGCCGTCGGCGCCGCCTCCCGCCTGGTCGGTGTCTCCCTCGAACTCGGCGGCAAGAACGCCATGCTGGTGCTGGACGACGCCGACATCGAGAAGGCCGCCGCCGGCGCCGTACGCGCCTGCTTCTCCTCGGCCGGCCAGCTCTGCATCTCCATCGAGCGGCTCTACGTCCACGAGTCCGTCGCCGACGCCTTCCTGGAGCGGTTCGCCGCCCGCACCCGGGCCATGCGCCTCGGCAACTCCCTCGCCTACGGCGCCGACATGGGCTCACTGGTCGGCGAACGCCAGCTGAAGACCGTCGAACGGCATGTGCAGGAGGCCGTCGCCAAGGGCGCGAAGGTCGTCGCGGGCGGGGCGGCCCGCCCCGACATCGGCCCCTACTTCTTCGAGCCCACCATCCTGGACGGCGTGGCGGAGTCCATGGCCGTCTGCGAGGAGGAGACCTTCGGCCCGGTCGTCTCGGTCTACCGCTTCACGAGCGACGAGGAGGCCGTCGACCGCGCCAACGCCACGCCGTACGGCCTGAACGCCTCCGTGTGGACGACGAACGCCCGCCGCGGCCGGGACGTCGCGGCCCGCCTGCGCACCGGCACGGTCAACGTCAACGAGGGCTACGCCCCCGCCTACGGCAGCGTCCAGTCCCCGATGGGCGGCATGAAGGACTCCGGCCTCGGCCGCCGCCACGGCTCCGAGGGCATCCTCAAGTACACCGAGGCCCAGACGGTGGCCCAGCAGCGGCTGCTGCCGATGGCGCCGTCGCTGGGGATGGACGACGAGTCCTACGCCCGCTTCATGAGCACGAGCCTCAAGCTCATGAAGGCCTTCCGGTTCCGCTAGAAGCACGCCAGGAAGCACCCCGTTCTCAACGAGGAGAGCACGTGTCGCAGGAGAAGTCTGTCCAGACCCGGGACGAGGACGGGTACGACTACGACGTGATCGTCGTCGGATCGGGGTTCGGCGGCTCGGTGTCCGCCCTCCGTCTCACCGAGAAGGGGTACAGGGTCGGCGTGCTGGAGGCCGGACGCCGCTTCACCCGCGCCACGCTGCCCAAGAACTCCTGGGACCTGAAGAACTACCTCTGGGCCCCGAGGCTCGGCATGTTCGGCATCCAGCGGATCCACCTGCTGGGCAATGTGATGGTGCTGGCCGGCGCGGGCGTCGGCGGCGGCTCGCTCAACTACGCCAACACCCTCTACGTACCGCCCAGGGCCTTCTTCGACGACCCCCAGTGGCGGCACATCACCGACTGGCAGGAGGAGTTGAAGCCGTACTACGACCAGGCCCGGCGCATGCTCGGCGTCCGGCTCAACCCCACCATGACCCCCTCCGACGTCCACCTGAAGGCGGCGGCACAGCGGATGGGCGTCGGCGACACCTTCCACCTCGCCCCGGTGGGCGTGTTCTTCGGCGACGGCAAGGACGCCGACGGCACGGCGAAGGCCCGGCCCGGCGAGCGGGTGGACGACCCGTACTTCGGGGGCGCCGGCCCCGCCCGCAACGCCTGCACCGAGTGCGGCGAATGCATGACCGGCTGCCGGCACGGCGCGAAGAACACCCTCAACGAGAACTACCTGTACCTCGCCGAGAAGGCGGGCGCGGTCGTCCACCCGATGACGACGGTCGTGTCCGTCACCGACGACTCGCGGGGCGGCTACGCGGTGGCGACCCTGCCGACCGACCGGAAGAGGAAGGGCGAGGGCCGGCTCTTCACCGCCCGCAAGGTGGTCCTCGCGGCCGGCACCTACGGCACCCAGACCCTGCTGCACCGCATGAAGGCCGGCGGTCAGCTGCCGTACCTGTCCGCCCGGCTCGGCGACCTCACCCGCACCAACTCCGAGGCGCTGGTCGGCGCCCAGACCGACAACCGCCGCTACCGCAGAGCGACCGGCCGGCCCAAGACCGACTTCACCCGGGGCGTCGCCATCACCTCCTCGATCCATCCCGACGAGAACACCCACATCGAGCCGGTCCGCTACGGCAAGGGCTCCAACTCGATGGGCGGCCTGTCGATCCTCCAGGTGCCCTACGCGGAGGGCTCCTCGCGCGTGCTCGGCTGGCTGGCGAACGCCGCCCGGCACCCGCTGCTGGTCGCCCGTTCGCTGTCCAACTGGCGCTGGTCGGAGCGGACCATCATCGGCTTGGTCATGCAGTCCCTGGACAACTCGCTGACCACGTATCTGAAGCCCGGCGGCGTGGGCAAGGGCCTGCTCACCGCCCGGCAGGGGCACGGCGCGCCGAACCCCAAGCAGATCCGGGCCGCGACCGAGGCCGCCTCCGCGCTCGCCGCCGAGATCAACGGCTTCGCCGGCAGCAACGTCGGCGAACTGATGGGCACCCCGCTCACCGCGCACTTCCTGGGCGGCTGCCCCATCGGCGACTCCCCGGAGACGGGCGTGATCGACCCGTACCACCGGCTCTACGGCCACCCCGGCATCTCGGTCGTGGACGGCGCCGCGGTCTCGGCGAACCTGGGCGTGAACCCCTCGCTGACGATCACCGCGCAGGCCGAGCGGGCGATGTCGTTCTGGCCGAACAAGGGCGAGGAGGACCCGCGGCCGGCGCCGGGAGCGGCCTACGAGCGGCTCAAGCCGGTGGAGCCGCAGGCCCCGGCGGTGCCGGCGGACGCGTTCGGCGCGCTGCGGCTGCCGTTCCTGGGGATGCCGGCGGTACCGCCGAAGAAGTGACCGCAACGGCGGAGAGGGACCTGCCTCCCCCTCCGAAGGCAGGTCCCTCTCACCGTTTTCTTGATCTCGCAGGTTTGATCAGCGAAAAGCGGGAAGGGTTGCTCCGGCCGTCCGGGAATTTCCTGTGAGGCGAGTCACATTCGGGGTGGCCTGCGGAGGTGCCCGGCCGCGGGCGGCACGAGGCGGGGCCGGAGCAGGGCGAGGCGGGGGCTGCCGCGGGCAGGGTGAGGCGGGTGTCCGGCCGCGGCGAGGCGTGCGTTTTCCGGGCGTGGGCGTAGGTGCGGGCGTGGCGGTACGGGTCTCCGGCCGCGGGCATGACGAAGGGCCCCGCGGGGCGGAGAGGCCGCGGGGCCCTTCTCTCGGTCAGCACCGGCGTCAGGGCAGCGCCGGTGCCCGGGAGCGGCGCCGGGGGGTTGCGCCGCTTGTTCGTGTGCCCTGTGGCCTGTCTGCAGTTTTCCGCCGGCCGGCCCCGGGCGTCCCCGGAGCCGGCCATTCTTGGGTGACCGGGCTGCTGTCCCCTGCCGTCCGGTCACTTCCTGGAGCGAGGTCCCACGGCGTACGGCACGACCCGTACGCCTCATCGCTCCAGCGAGCCACGCGTGGTTCTCTCGGGCCCGCCCCTGGCTGGCACGGACACCCCCCTCAACGAAGCGGTGCGCGGGCCGGTCACGGCGCCGTACGGGTGAGAGCGGGGCCGAACTCAGATACGACCCCGGCTCAGCTCCAGCAGGGTCATGGCGAGGGCGGTGCCGGGCTTGCCGAGGGCGTCCCGGTAGCGGGCGAGGATCTCCATCTCCCGGGACAGGTGCACCCGGCGCCCGCCGGAGGCGATCCGGGTCTGCTGGACGACGGCGGAGACGGCCATCCGTTCCTGGATGAGGCCGATGATCCGGTCGTCGAGCGCGTCGATGCGCTCACGGGCGTCGGCGATGATCGCTTCCGGTGCGGTGGCGGGTGCGGTGTCCGGTGCGGTGGCGGTCATGTCGGGGCTCCTCGGTGGGATGAGGGCCCCGGAGACGACACGGCCCGGAAAACGACAGGCGCCCTGGGCCTTGTCGGCCCGGGGCGCCTGGGAAGTCGCTTGGCGTCAGCTCAAGCAGCACGACCATGGCAGCCGGCGGGCCGGATGCCATAGGTAAAGACAAAGGTCGAGTGCTTGCGCATGCGGTCAGTATGCCACGGCGGCTTCCCTCGGAGGTGCCGCGGCCACCCCGTTAGAATCGGAAGCACAGGCCCCCGCCCGACCACCAGAAGGCACCCCGTGTCATCAGCGACCCAGTCTGCCGCCACCCCCGACACCGTCCTGGTCGTCGACTTCGGCGCGCAGTACGCCCAGCTCATCGCCCGACGCGTCCGCGAGGCGCGGGTCTACAGCGAGATCGTGCCCAGCACCATGCCGGTCGCCGAGATGCTCGCCAAGAACCCCGCGGCGATCATCCTCTCCGGCGGCCCCTCGTCCGTGTACGAGGAGGGCGCCCCCACCCTCGACCGTGAGATCTTCGAGGCCGGCGTCCCCGTCTTCGGCATGTGCTACGGCTTCCAGCTCATGGCGCAGAGCCTCGGCGGCACCGTCGACAACACCGGCGCCCGCGAGTACGGCCGCACCGACCTGCACGTCTCCCGGAACTCCTCCACCCTCTTCGAGGGCACCCCGGACGAGCAGCACGTGTGGATGTCGCACGGCGACGCCTGCTCCGCCGCCCCCGAGGGCTTCACCGTGACCGCGTCCACGGACGTCGTCCCGGTCGCCGCGTTCGAGAACGACGACAAGAAGCTCTACGGCGTCCAGTACCACCCCGAGGTCATGCACTCCACGCACGGCCAGCAGGTGCTGGAGCACTTCCTGTACCGCGGTGCCGGCCTGCGGCCCAACTGGACCACCGGCAACGTGATCGAGGAGCAGGTCGAGGCGATCCGCGAGCTGGTCGGCGACAAGCGCGCGATCTGCGGCCTGTCCGGCGGCGTGGACTCCGCCGTCGCCGCCGCCCTCGTCCAGAAGGCCATCGGCTCCCAGCTGACCTGCGTCTACGTCGACCACGGCCTGATGCGCAAGGGCGAGACCGAGCAGGTCGAGAAGGACTTCGTCGCGGCCACCGGCGTCCAGCTGAAGGTCGTCGACGCGGAGGAGCGGTTCCTGAAGGCGCTCGCCGGGGTCACCGACCCCGAGGAGAAGCGGAAGATCATCGGCCGCGAGTTCATCCGCGTCTTCGAGCAGGCGCAGGCCGAGATCATCGCGGACGAGGGCCCGGCCGTGGAGTTCCTGGTCCAGGGCACCCTCTACCCGGACGTGGTCGAGTCCGGCGGCGGCACCGGCACCGCCAACATCAAGTCGCACCACAACGTCGGCGGCCTGCCCGAGGACCTCGAGTTCAAGCTGATCGAGCCGCTGCGCAAGCTGTTCAAGGACGAGGTCCGGATGGTCGGCAAGGAGCTGGGCCTGCCGGAGGAGATCGTCCAGCGCCAGCCGTTCCCCGGCCCGGGCCTGGGCATCCGGATCGTCGGCGAGGTGACGAAGGAGCGGCTGGACCTGCTCCGCGAGGCCGACGCCATCGCCCGCGAGGAGCTGACCGCGGCCGGCCTGGACCGCGACATCTGGCAGTGCCCGGTGGTCCTGCTCGCCGACGTGCGCAGCGTGGGCGTCCAGGGCGACGGCCGCACCTACGGCCACCCGGTCGTCCTGCGCCCGGTCTCCTCCGAGGACGCCATGACGGCCGACTGGTCGCGCCTGCCGTACGACGTCCTGGCCCGCATCTCCACCCGGATCACCAACGAGGTCCGGGACGTCAACCGCGTCGTCCTCGACGTGACGAGCAAGCCCCCGGGGACCATCGAGTGGGAGTAGGCCCCGGGGTGCCGCCGGGCGCCGGGCGCTAGGCGTCAGGTGCGCCTGAGCGTGCGCACCGGCTCACCGGGCTTCCAGACCTGGGTGACCAGATACGTGTCGTCCTCGACGCAGGTCCGTACGACCTCCGTCAGCTCGGTGCGGAAGAGGTGGAACGGCTGCGGCGGTTCCACCTCTTTCACGTACGCGGCCTTGGCCTCGCCGTCCTCGACCTCGTACGCCCGTCCGCCGATCCGGACGTCTCCGCCGCCCATGTCCGTGCCGTCGCCGGGATTGGCCTGGAGCGTGAAACGCGGATCGCGGCGCAGGTCGAGGGCCTTGCGGGAGCCCGGCATCATGCCGAGCCACAGCTCCCCGGCCAGGAAGCGGACCTCGATCCCGCAGGTGCGGGGCGAGCCGTCCTTGCGGAGGGTCGCGAGGACATGGTGCCGGTACGCGCCGAAGCGCTCTTCCGTGATCTTCGCCAGTTCGGGTGCGGCGGTGGTGAAGGCCGCCCAGTTCATGCGGGTCATGCGGGTCATGGGGGTCAGTCTCACCGGGAATCCCGACATCTTCTGTCGGGTATGGGCAGCGCACGGCATCTTTACAGAACAGCTCTGCCCTTTTGCACCGGCCGACGGTACCTTCCGGCCGTACCGCAGTCCCCGTACGGGAGGTTCCATGCACGGGCCGACCCCGCCCCTGCCGCTGCCCACCGACCGGCTGCAGTTCGCCATGCCGCCGATGCACGAGTCGGCCGAGGACGAACGCCGGCACCGCAAGGAGCGGCTCGCGGGCGCCCTGCGCATCTTCGGACGGGCCGGGTTCGAGGACGGCGTGTCGGGGCACATCACGGCCCGGGACCCGGAGTTCACCGACTGCTTCTGGGTCAACCCGTTCGGGATGCCGTTCAAGCACGTCACCGTCGGCGATCTCGTCCTCGTCAACCAGGACGGGCAGGTCGTCGAGGGCCGCTACCACGTCAACCAGGCCGCCTTCACCGTGCACGCCCAGGTGCACGCCGCCCGGCCCGACGTCGTCGCCGTCGCGCACTGCCACTCCGTGCACGGCCGCGCCCTCGCCGCCCTCGGCGACCTCATCGACCCCCTCACCCAGGAGAGCTGCGCCTTCTACGAGGACATCGCCCTCTACGACTCCTACACCGGCGTCACCGTGGACACCGGGGAGGGCCGCCGGATCGCCGCCGCCCTGGGCTCCCGCAAGGCGCTCGTGCTGCGCAACCACGGCCTGCTCACCGTCGGCGACTCGGTGGACGCTGCGGCCTGGTGGTTCCTGTCCCTGGACCGCTCCTGCCAGGTGCAGCTGCTGGCGAAGGCGGCGGGCCGGCCGGTGCTCATCGACCACAAGCTCGCCGTCGCCACCCGCGAACAGCTCGGCGGCGACCTGGTGGCCTGGATCAACTACCAGCCGCTGTGGCAGGACATCAGCCGCAGCGAACCGGACCTGCTCAGCTGACACCGCGCCGACCGCGCCGACCATGCCGACCGCACCGCGTGCCGCGCGGCCGGGGCCCCGGCCGTCGTTCGCCGGCCGGCCTCGCTGATCCGGGGGTTCACGCCACCGGGTCAACACGGCGGTCCCGGCTTCACCCGCGGTGACCCCGCCCGGCCGCCCCGAACGGCTCCACGTAGGGCACAATTCGCTGTCATCACAGGGGAGTTGCCCGGCCGTCGTGCGCACCGAGGTGCCGCCGGCCGGATCAGCAGGTCGTGGGGAAGGCGGGCGTCGGGCGTGGCGGTGCAGGAGGCGAGAGGGGACCTGGGTGCCGAGGGCGTCCACGAGGGCGGCTGCACCTGCGGGGACTGCCCGCACGGCGCCCGCGAGGGACACCGGCGGGCCGTCGCCGCGTTCCTGCGCCGGCGCGACGAGTTCGCCGCCGGCCGGGGACTGCCGGCGGCCGTGGCGCACTCCGCCTCGGCGTCCCGCCAATGGGTCTCCGAGGAACTGACCCAGCGGGCCGAGGCCGTCGCCGAACAGGGCCGGGCCGAGGGCGCGGCCTGGCTCGCCCGGCTCTGGCTGCGGACGGTGTGCGCCGTGTGGGGCGCGGTCACCCTGCTGCTGCTCGCCGAGGCGCTCACCGCGATCGGCGCGGGCTGGACCGGCGCCCGCACCGCGGCCCTGCTCGCCGCGCTGGCCGTCGCCGGGGCGCTGACCGCCGCCTGCTTCTTCCACCGGGCGCGCGGCGGAGCGCTCGCCCCGGTCATCGGTGAGGACAACCGCATCTCCACCTCCCGTACCGTCGCCGCCTGCTGGGTGCTGTTCGTCGGATACGCCGTCCTGCTGCTGGCCGTCCGCCTCGCCGCCGCCTCCGGCCACGCCGAACGCGACGCGCTGATCTCCGGCCTCGATCTGGCGCGCGGCGCGGGCGTGGTGACCGTCCTCGCCGTGGTGTGCGGCATCGCCGTCCTGGTCCGCCGGGTGGTGGGCCTGCGCGTCCTCGCCCAGCGGCTGCAGAAGGTGCCCGCCCACCGCCCGCGCGCCGCCGACCTGCTCACCGACGACTCCGGCCGGGGCGCCTTCGCCGACATCCAGTACGTCGCCATCAGCGCCGTCGCCCTGCTGTTCGCCGCCGTACGGCTGGCCCGCCGCCCCGACCAGCTGCCCGACCTGCCCTGGGGCCTGGCGGTGGTCGTGCTGATCTCGGCCGCGACCTATCTGGCCGGCAAGTACGCCGAGGGCGGCCGGCCGGTGATCCTCTCCGTGGTCCGCGCCCGTGAACCCGGCGACCTGGACGGCCCGATCCGCACCGGCGACGACATCGAGATCCGCGGCAGCGGTTTCGTCCCGCCCGGCGCGCAGACCGCCGACCGGCTCTCCCGCATGGTCGTCCGCATCGGCGCGGTCGACGTCCACGTCCCCCTGGTCCCCGTCGCGGGCGGCTTCCGCAACCCCACGGACAACGCCCTGACCGTGCCCGTACCGGCCGAGGTCGAGCCGGGCTCGGTGGAGGTGCAGGTGGTCACCGCGGCCGGGGTGGCGACCAACCGGTGTATCGTCCAGGTGACGGAGTGAACGATCACCTTGCCGGGGGAGCGGCGGACCGATGAGCGAGAACGTTCTGTCGGTGATACCGACGGATCCGTACTGGCAGCCGGCCCCCGACGCCGCCGACCGCGCCGCGGCCCTGGTCCTCGAACTGGTCTCCGGCTCAGCCGACGGCGACCACGCCGACCCCGACGCCGTCGAACTGGACGTCGACTGGCACGAGTCCCTCACCCCGGTCGACTGCGGCCAGTACCTGACGAGCATCCGCTGCCCCCACTGCGACGGCCCCATCGACCCCGAGTGGTACCGGAACCTGCTCGACGCATGCGACGAGCGGGGCGACGGCCTGCCCACCCTCGACGTGACCACTCCCTGCTGCACCACCCCCACATCCCTGGACCGGTTGGACTACGACGGGCCGTGCGGTTTCGCCCGCTTCGAGATCGCCGCCTGGAACCCGCAGTGCTCCTCCCTCACCTCCGGCGAACTGGCTGCCGTGGGCCGCACCCTCGGCCATCCCGTACGGCAGATCCTGGCCCGGATCTGACACACCCCCACCTGCCGCGCGCGGCTCGCGCCCAGCGCCGAAATCCGGAAAATCATCCGGGAGAGGATTGAACCCGCCCCCATCGCCATACGTATGGTCAATCGAGGGGGCACGGCGGGCGAGAGGCGACTTGGGCGATGACTCATGGCATGCGGACCGAGACCCACACCACCGGGCTGAGCGGCCCTCCCACCTGGCGGGACACCGCCACCCACTACGCCCTGCTGCCGCTGCGCGTCTTCCTGGGCGTCACCTTCCTCTACGCCGGCCTGGACAAGCTCACCGACAGCGCGTTCATGCAGGCCGGCGGCGCCGGCTCGATCGGCGACACCATGCGCGCGGCCCGCGACTCCGCCGCGCTCCCGGCCCTGGTCGACCTGGCCCTGAAGAGCCCGGTCGGCTTCGGCTACGCCATGGCCCTCGGCGAGCTGGCCGTCGGCATCGGCACCCTGCTCGGACTGCTCGGCCGGCTGGCCGCACTCGGCGGCGCGCTGATCTCGCTCAGCCTCTGGCTGACGGTGAGCTGGGCGACCACCCCCTACTACTACGGCAACGACCTCGCCTACCTGATGGCCTGGCTCCCCCTGATCCTCGCCGGCGCCCCCTACCTCTCCGTGGACGCGGCCTGGCGGGATCGTCGCCGCCGGGTCGGCGGCTACCTCTGACCGCCCTCCGCGCCACCCCGTCCGCGTATCCCCCGGGTCAGCGTCGCCGTGGCACCGGCCAGACAGAGCCCGCCCACGACCAGCGGTACGACCACGAACCACGGGACGTCCCACAGACCGCCCGCCTCCCCCGCGTAGACCACACCGGTGGCGGTCAGGAAGAGCCCGGCGACCAGCTTCCCCGGCTGGAACTCATGACGCAGCACGGCTGACCTCCACCTGTCCCACTCCGACGCCGAGCGTGAGATCCAGCGTGCCGGTCTTCCCGGCACCCGCGGCCGGCCTCAGCGTCACCTCCTTGTGCCTGCCCGGCTGCACGTCCACGTCCTTTCCGCTGTCCCCGGGCAACCGGATGTCGCCCACCCCCACATCGATGCTCATCCGCACCGTCGCGTCCGCCGGCACGACCACCTTCAGCTGCCCCGCACCCACCCGGGCGTCCGTCGAGACCGTCTGCCCCTCGCCGGGACGCACCCGGGTCAGATCCAGAGTGCCCCGCCCGGTGCCGAGGTCGTACCCGGACCGCAGCTGGGCCGCCGCGGCCGGCGTCCAGGAGGTCTCCCGCCAGTCGGCGGTGATGTCCCGGGGCAGGGCCGCCGCCCCGGCGAGCAGCGCCGCCGTGACCAGGGCCAGGAACACCGTCCCGGCCCCGGTCCGCCCCAGGACCGCGCTGAGGGCGATGCCCAGCCCGAACACCGCCAGCGCGCACGCCAGACCGGTCTGCAGGCTCGTGCCCAGCGGCTGCGTGTGCCAGCCGTGCCCGGTGCCCAGGCCACCCGCCAGCAGGGCCAGCAGGAACACCCAGCCGCCGATCCAGCGCGGGCCGCGCGGTCTCGCCGGCGCGGCGCGCGGCGGCTGTATCGCCCCCTGGTGCGTCCACGGGGTGGCGATCCCGACGTCCACGACGGAGGTGAGATCCCGCTCGCGGGCGTCGCCCGGCCCCCACAGATAGCCGGTCCCGCCGACATGGGTGCCGTCCTTGACGATCGGGTCCCGCCACCAGGAGGGGTAGGTGGTGACCACCGGCGGCGCCTGGGCCTCCGGCGGGGCGTCGGCCGCGGCCTGCGCGGCCAGCGGATCGGGGTCGGGGGCGCCACGGCGCCGCGACCAGTACCCGGCCCCCGCGAGCAGCAGCGAGAGCACCGTGGCGAACGCCAGCACCCCGCCGTTCCTCAGCATGGTCAGGAAGGTCCCGCAGCCGACCAGCGCGAACAGCACGGCGGCCAGCGCCTGGCCGTCGACCCGGCCCGTGAACAGCTTGCGCAGCTCGTTCTCCTCCTCGTCCTCGTACGGCACCAGGAGCCAGGCGAAGCCGTAGAAGATGAGGCCCAGGCCGCCGGTCGCGGACAGCACGGCGAGCGTGATCCGGAAGATCACCGGGTCCATGTCGGTCTGCCGGCCGAGTCCCGCGCACACGCCCGCGATCATCTTGTGCTCGCGGTCGCGCCGGAACCGGTCGGGAACTTCGCCGCCCGCCCGCTGCTCGGGCTCGTCGGCGGGGGAGTGCGTGCCGGTGCCGGCCGCGCCCGTCTCCTCCGTCGCGGCGGGCGCGGCATCCGCCGGCCCGGTGCCCGGGGCCGGGCGCGGGCCGGTGCCGGGTCCCGGACCCGTCGCGGCGTGCTCGTGATCGGTCATGCGTCCATGGTGACGGCCCGGCCGCCCCCGCGGCAGTCGGGACGACCCTGGGCCAACCCTGAAATCGGCCCTGAGACGGGGCGGGGAAGCGTTCGACCGGCACGGACCGCCGCGGACCGCCGCCCGGCCCGCCGACCCGGACCGGCCCCCGTGGAAGATCAGGGGCGTCTCGGGGGCCGACCCTGATGCTCCGCCCGGCCGGCCGTGTGACCATCGTTGGCATGCCGGAAGCCGCACCCCTGCCACTCGACGACCCGCGGCCACCGCGCAAGCTCTACCGCAGCAGCGACGGACGCTGGCTCGGCGGAGTGGCGCGGGGCCTCGCCGGGCATCTCGGACTGCCCGTCGTCTGGGTGCGGCTCGCCTTCGTCGGCCTGTTCATGGCCGACGGACTCGGAGCGCTGCTGTACGCCGCCTTCTGGTTCTTCGTCCCGCTCGGCATCGGCGGCGTCGGCGACCAGAAGCGCTCGCTGGTGGGCACGGAGACCTCGCCGGACGGCCGCCGCAGACTGGTGGCCCGCAAGCCGGACCGGGGCCAGATCGCCGCCCTGCTCCTCATGGTCATCGTGTCCATGGTCTTCGTGGGCAGCGTCAACCTGGGCAGCGCGACCAAGGCCTATCTCGTGCCCGCCGTGCTGGTCGCGGCCGGTGTCGCCCTCGTCTGGCGTCAGGCGGACAACGCCCGCCGGGCCCGCTGGGTCGAGGCGGGCCGCCGGCGCCGCACCCTGACCCTGCTGCGCACGGCCGGCGGCGTCCTGCTCGTCACGGCCGGTGTCACCGCCGTCTTCGTCCTGCAGGGCTCGGCCGCCCACCTGGGCGCGGTCCTCCAGGCCGCGCTCGCCGTCCTCGTCGGCATCACCCTGCTCGCCGGTCCCTACCTGGTCCGCATGACCCAGGACCTGTCCGAGGAGCGGCTGATGCGCATCCGCGCCCAGGAGCGCGCCGAGGTCGCCGCGCACGTCCACGACTCCGTGCTGCACACCCTCACCCTGATCCAGCGCAACGCCGACAACGCGGGCGAGGTGCGCCGCCTCGCCCGTGCCCAGGAGCGCGACCTGCGCACCTGGCTCTACAAGCCGGAGGGCACCGGCAAGGACGAGGCCGACGAGCCGGACACGGTCGCCGAGGCGGTGCGCCGCAACGCCGCCGAGGTGGAGGACAAGCACGGCGTGCCCATCGAGGTCGTGGTCGTCGGCGACTGCCCGCTGGACGAGAAGACCGGCGCGCAGATGCAGGCCGCGCGCGAGGCGATGGTGAACGCCGCCAAGTACGGTGGCGAGGGCGGTGCCGTACAGGTCTATGCCGAAGTCGAGGGGAAGACGGTCTTCGTGTCCGTGCGGGACCGCGGCCCCGGCTTCGACCCCGACGCGATACCCGCCGACCGCATGGGTGTCAGAGAATCGATCATCGGCCGCATGGAGCGCAACGGCGGCACGGCCCGGCTGCGGGCGGTGCCGGGCGGCGGCACCGAGGTCGAGCTGGAGATGGAGAGGGCGGAGAAGACGTCATGAGCGACGCGACCGAGGCGAGCGGCACGGCTGGAGCGGCGGAGGCGGCCGAGTCCGGCCGGCCCGACGGCGGCGGCGCGGGCGGGCGGCACGTACGGGTGGTGCTCGTGGACGACCACCGGATGTTCCGCACCGGCGTCCAGGCCGAGATCGGCCGGACCGTCGAGACCGGGGTCGAGGTGGTCGGCGAGGCCGCGGACGTCGACCAGGCGGTCACGGTCATCACCGCCACCCGGCCCGAGGTGGTCCTGCTCGACGTCCACCTGCCGGGCGGCGGCGGCGTCGAAGTGCTGCGCCGGTGCGCGGCGTTGACGGCGGACGCCGAACAGCCCGTCCGGTTCCTCGCGCTGTCCGTGTCGGACGCGGCGGAGGACGTGATCGGGGTGATCCGCGGCGGCGCCCGGGGCTATGTCACCAAGACCATCACCGGCACCGACCTGGTGGACTCCATCTTCCGCGTCCAGGAGGGCGACGCCGTCTTCTCCCCGCGGCTGGCCGGGTTCGTGCTGGACGCCTTCGCCTCCACCGACGCGCCGCCGGTGGACGAGGACCTGGACCGCCTCACCCAGCGGGAGCGCGAGGTGCTGCGGCTGATCGCCCGAGGCTACGCCTACAAGGAGATCGCCAAGCAACTGTTCATCTCGGTGAAGACGGTCGAGTCTCATGTCTCGGCGGTCCTGCGCAAGCTCCAGCTGTCCAACCGGCACGAGCTGACCCGCTGGGCGACCGCCCGCCGCCTGGTCTGACCCCTACGGCCTCCCCCGCGCCCCGGCCCTGGCCCGCACCCGACTCCGCCCCTCACGCCACCCTGGTCGCTCCCGCGAACGGCATCTGGTCGACCGGGGCCAGCCGGACCGGCGCCGACGGGTTCGGGGCGTGGATCATCCGGCCGTTGCCCACGTAGATGCCCACGTGAGAGATCCCGGAGTAGAAGAAGACGAGGTCACCCGGCCGGAGTTCGGCGCGGGAGACCCGTCGGCCCGCGCCGATCTGGCCGTAGGTGGTGCGCGGCAGGGAGATGCCGGCGGAGCGGTAGGCGGCCAGGACCAGTCCGGAGCAGTCGAAGGCGTTCGGACCCGTCGCCCCCCACACATAGGGGCTGCCGAGCTTGCTGTAGGCGTAGGCCACGGCCGCCGCCGCGCGTGTGGTGGGGGCGGGGACGGACCCGGCCCGCGCCAGCGGCTCCCGGGGATCCGCGGCCGACCGGGAGGCGCGTCGTCCGCCCGTGCCGTCGGCCCCGGTGGCCTCGGTCCGCTGCCGCGGAGTCAGCCGCGCCAGCAGCCGCCGGGCCTCGTCCAGCTTGCCGGTGACGGTCTTCTTCTGCCGGTTCAGCTCCGCCTGCCGCGACCGCAGCGACTTCAGTTCGACGCGCGCGGCACCGCGCAGCCGCTCGATCTCCCGGAGGTGCCGGCGTACCCGTGACACCGCGGCGGCCTGCCGGTCACCGGCCCGCTCCGCGAACGCGGCACCGTCCAGGTAGCGGTCGGGGTCGCTGGAGAGGGCCAGTTGCCAGGCCGGGTCGATGCCGCCGTCCCGGTACTGCGCCGCCGCGATCGAACCCAGTGCCTCCCGCGCCGAGTTGAGCCTGGTCTGCTTGCGGGCGGTCTCGTCCTGGAGTGCGCTGAGCCGCCGCTGGGCCGCGTCCGCCTCCTCCTTCACCCCGTTGTACTTCTCGGTGGCGGCCTCGGCCTCCCGGTACAGGGTGTCCACTTTGGCCTTCACCTGGGTCGGCGTCAGGTGCGGCTCGGCGTGTCCCGTCCCGTCGAAACCCGTCGCGGTGGCCGCGCCCGCCAGGGCGAGGGTGGCGGCCGTCCGGGCGGCCGTATGGCCGCTGATCGGGCGTTGTGGGGGCTTGCGGTGGGCTGCCACCTGAACCGTCACGTCCTTCCGTACGACTCGTACGACCGAGCGGTCGGTACGCCCGGCGTCGGCCCGTACACGGGCTACGGGCCGGCGCCGGGCCTTTCTCGGCGGTGGTGGCCGGCGTGCCGCCCCAGGTCCGGGCGGGGTGAGGAGCCGGTCACCTGGGGGAGGACGCTAGGCCGGACGGTGACGGCTCGGTAACGCACTGTACGGAACTGGCTTCGACCGACCGTGATGTGACCGTTCGTGACCACAGTGGTCGACGGGAGTCGCCGACTTTACGGAGCGTGGTGACCGAAGGGCGGAAAGTGGGGCTGGGGTGGGC
>NZ_MUMF01000269.1 GCF_002155905.1 Streptomyces tricolor
CCGCTCGGCGTCCCCGCGCATCCGGTTGAGGGCGAACTCCTCCGTCCGCACCATCCCGGGCGCCACCTCGACCACCCGGACGGGCTCACCGCACAGCTCCAGCCGGAGCGTCTCGGTGAGCGCGCGCTCGCCGTACTTGGCCGCGCAGTAACCGCCGCCTCCCTCGTACGCGGTGAAGGCCGCGGTGGAGGTCACGGTGACGACGGTGCCGCCGNNCAGCGGCAGCAGGGCCTGGGTCACGCGCAGGGTGCCCAGCACGTTCACGGAGTACATCCGCTCCCAGTCCGCCGGGTCCGCCTCGGCCACGGACTCCGCGCCCAGCGCGCCGCCCGCGTTGTTCACCAGGACGTCGCAGGAGTCGAGTCCGGCGGCGAAGCGCCGTACGGCCTCGTCGTCGGTCACGTCGAGCGCGTACGGCTCCGCACCGGTCTCCTCGGCCAGCGCACGCAGCCGCTCCGCGCGCCGCGCGACGGCCACCACGTCGAAACCGTCCTTCGCCAGTCGCCGCGCGGTCGCCGCGCCGATTCCGCTGCTCGCCCCGGTCACCACGGCCTTTCCGGCCACCGGCGCCACCGCCTTTCTCTCGTCCCGCATTCGATGCGGCCGTGGATTCCCCGGGTATTTCCCGGAGATTCCCCTCGGTCGTTTCTTCGTGCGGTCAAAGCTTTGCCGCTCGGCGACGGCTGTTGAACCCCGCTCATTGTTCGGAAATCTGCAATGCGGGAACCCGCAGGGCGGACAAAGCGGCTGGGGCGCGGCGGCGGACAGGCGGACGGCCCGGGTGCGGGACCCGGGCCGTGGAGGGGGCGGAGCAGCGCGGCCTAGTCCTGCCGCACCGGTTCCCCGTCCGCGCTCCGGTAGGCGCACCAGGGCAGGAAGAACTGGGTGACCGGGCCCACCAGCAGGGCGTACAGCAGGGTGCCGACACCGACGGTGCCGCCGAGGAGCCAGCCCCCGGCGAGCACGGCGACCTCCAGCAGGGTGCGCACGAGCCGGACCGAGCCGCCGGTCAGCGCGGAGACGCCGGTCATCAACCCGTCCCGGGGGCCCGGCCCGAGACGCGCACCCACGTAGACGGCCACGGCGAACCCGTTGAGCAGGATGCCCGCCGCCAGCAGGAACAGCCGCCCCGGCAGGCCGCGATCCGCCGGGATGAGGAAGAGGCCCAGGTCCGAGGCGCAGGCGAGCACGAGGACGTTGGCGAACGTGCCCAGCGTCGGCCTCTGCCGCAGCGGGATCCAGGCCAGCAGGACGAGGACGCCGACCAGGGCGCTGAGGGTGCCGAAACTCAACGACGTATGGCGTTGCAGGCCCTCGTACAGCACGCTCCACGGGTTGACCCCCAGCGCCGCCCGGACCAGCACGGACATGCTCAGCCCGTACAGGACCAGCCCGACGAGGAGCTGGGCCAGCCGGCGGCCCGGGCGCTCGGTCAGGGGCAGACAGGTCAGCGGCGGCACGCGGCGCACGCTCCCCGCCCGCCGGCGCTCCGCAGAGCCGAGTGCTGTGCTCGCGTGTCCCATGTCCGCCCTCCGGTGTCGCGGCGTTCCTTGCCACCGGGGCGAGTCTGTAAGGTCATTGCCCGGAACTCGATGACCAATTCCCGGAGAGTGGTATGCCCGCAGCCCGCTGGTCCCGGCCGGTGCCCCGGTGAGCCACGTGGAACCGAGCGTCAGCGGCCGGCAGCTGGCCGCTCTGCTGCCGGACCTGACGGGCCTGCGCCCCGCGTACCGCCACCTGTCGGAGGCCATCAGCGCCTTGGTCCTCGACGGCCGGGTGGCGCTGCACGCCAGGCTGCCCGCCGAGCGCGAACTGGCCGCCGCGCTCGGCGTCAGCAGACCCACCGTCACCTCGGCGTACGACCTGCTGCGCACCCATGGCTACGCGCGCAGCCGGCAGGGTTCGGGCACCTGGACGGCCCTGCCGAAGGAATCCGCGCCCCGCAGGGTCACCCGGGCCCTGCCCGCCCCCGACACGGCCATCGACCTCGCCCGCGCCGCACCCGGCCTGCCGCACCAGGTCCTGGACGACGCCCTCGCCGCGGTGGCACCCGCGCTGGCCCGGCACAGCCGGACCCCGGGCTACGACCCGTTCGGGCTGCCGGAACTGCGGGCGACGATCGCCGAGCGCTACACCCGGCGCGGACTGCCGACCCGCCCCGAACAGATCCTGGTCACCTCCGGCGCGCAGCACGCGCTCACCCTCGTCCTCGGCCTCCTGGCCGCTCCCGGCGACCGGGTGATGGTGGAGAACCCCTCCTATCCGAACGCGCTCGACGCCATCCGCCGGGCCCACCTGCGCACGGTGGCCGTCCCGGTGTCGGACGACGGCTGGGACGTCGAGATCATCGAGTCCGCGCTGCGCCAGGCGGTGCCCCACCTCGCCTTCCTCATACCGGAGTTCCACAACCCGACCGGCCTGCTCATGCCCGACGAGGCACGCGGCCGGGTGCTGGCCGCCGCGCATCGCGCGGGCACCTGGCTCGTCGTCGACGAGACGCTCGCCGACCTCGCCCTGGACGTCCCGGCACCCGCGCCGTTCGCCTGCCGCGCCGCGCCCGACGAGGCGAGCCGGGTGATCACCGTCGGTTCGATGAGCAAGAGCCACTGGGGCGGCCTGCGCATCGGCTGGCTGCGCGCCTCCGCGCAGCTGGTGACGGAACTGGCCGCGCAGCGCATCGCCACCGACCTGGGCGGCTCCGTGCTGGACCAGCTGCTCGCCCAGGTGCTGCTCGACCGCGCGGCAGCGCTGCTCCCGGCTCAGCTGGAGCGGCTGCGGGCACGGCGAGCGGCGCTGGCCGAGGCGCTGACGGAGCACTTTCCCCGCTGGACCTGGCGGCTGCCGCCCGGCGGGCTGGCCCTCTGGGTCGATCTGGGCGAGCCCGTGGCGGCCGAACTGGCCGAGCGGGCCCTCGCCTTCGGGGTGCGGATCGAGGGCGGCGGGCTCTTCGCCGCCGACCCCGGCGTCTTCGGCAACCGGCTCCGCATCCCGTACACGCTGCCGGCCGAGGTGCTGCGCGAGGCCGTCCAGCGGATGGCCTCGGCGGTGGCCGCCGGGCCGGCACCGGCCCGCCGGCGCACCCGCTGGATCGCCTGACGTCCCGCGCGTACCGCGTGCGGACTACGCCGAGGCCGCCGGAGCCGGCTCGTCCGGCACCGGGGCCGGGCGCAGGGCGTGGACCCGCACCTCACCGCCGTACGACCCCGTGTACCGGCTCGCGTCGGGGCCGGCCGTCGCGGAGAACAGCTCCAGCCGCAGTGCGCCCGCCTCCGCAGAGGACGCCTCGGCCGGCTCCGGATACGACAGCAGCAGCGCCGGATCGGCCAGCCGCGGTCCGCCGAGGACGAGATCGGCGCTGTCGTCCCCGCGATGCGGGTGCACCGACTGGGACGGCACCGGCCGAAAGCCCAGCCGGGTCTTGAAGGCAAACAGCCCGGCCTCGACCACGTGCCCGTACAGATTGGGGTCGTTGCCGAGGCTGACCTGCCCGAAGCCCAGCTCCCGGGCGTGCCCGACCGCCGCCATGTACAGCACCCGGGCCAGACTGTGCGACCGGGACCGCTCGTCGACCGCCGAGAACCGCAGTCGTACCAGGTCCGCCTCGGGCAGCCGCTGGCTCAGGCAGGCGCCGACCAGCGTGCCCGCCCGCCGTGCGCAGACGGCGAAGAGTTCGGCCGAGGCCTCCCTCAGCTGGTCGCGCTGCTGCACCGCGACGGGCAGCGCCTGGCGCATGCGTCCCATCTGCCGCTCGTACAGCCCGAGGAACTCCGCCAGCAGCGGCTCCGTCAGGGGCAGCACCTCGACCCGCAGCTCCTCGGCGGCGGCATGGCGGCGGGCCGCCTGGACGCTCTGCCGCTCCTTGCGGTGCAGGCCGCGCAGGAACTCCTCCTCGCTGTCCCCGGTGCCGGCGATCCAGGTGAGCCAGCTGGGCTTGGGCAGGAACCCGGCCGCGCGCAGCGCCGGCCAGGCAGCCACGGGCGGGTCGCTCACACGGACGACCGCGACCCGCCCCCGCCAGGTCTCCCAGTCGGTCTCCCGTGCTTCCTGGACGCTGACGACGGCCACGGGGAGACCGTGGGTGTCTTGTATCTGCATGGTGTGGCTTCCGGATCAGCCGGCGGTGTCGCCGGGCGGGGCCGCGAGTGTGCGCCGGCCGAGCAGGCGCTCGCGCGACAGGACGAGGAGCACGGTGAGGTAGCAGGCCTCCACCCCCGCGCAGAAGGCCAGGGCCGTACCCACCCCGTCCTTCAGCAGGTACGACGCGCCGGCCAGCGTCGGCGCGGCGAGCCCCGAGGCGACGAAGAGCCGCAGCGAGGCCACCCGGCCCAGCACATGGGCGGGGGAACGCAGTTGCAGAGCCGTCATGAGCAGGGTCTGGGACGAACCGGCCGCGAACCCCACCGCCACGACGCAGCCCACGGTCGCGACGACGCCGATGTCGCACACCAGCAGCAGGAACGCGGCCACGAGCGCGGCCATGGACAGCGCCACCAGGCGCAGCGTCCGCTCCGCTGCCTGGGAGCGCCAGGGCAGCAGGCCGGAGAGCATCACACCGGCCGGCAGCGCCGAGTTCACCACGGCGAGGGTGAGCGTGCTGCCGCCGAAGCGGTCGTCGACCAGCGGGACGAGGATCAGGGTGAACAGGTACACGGCGACGTAGTCGCCGGAGCACAGCAGGATGTGCGTGACGAGCCCGCGCTGCGAGCGCAGTTCGCGCAGCACACCCGTGCGGGGCCGGGCCGCGCCGCTCCCGGTGCCCGGCGCCGGACGGCCGGGCAGGGTGCCCAGGATCAGCGCCGCGGCGCCGAAGGACACCGCCAGCACGCAGAAGCCCCGGACCGGCTCCAGGTACAGCAGCAGGGTGCCGGCGGGCGTGCCGAGCAGCGTACCGGCCTGGAACGCCGCGTTGATCTTCGCGTTCAGCGCGGCGAGCCGTTCCCTGCCGGCCAGTTGCGGCGCCAGGGTGAACATCGCCGCCCGGTAGAAGGCCTGCACGACGCTGACCAGCGCCGCCCCGCAGATCAGCGGGAGCGCGGGGGAGTCCAGCAGGGAGACCGCCGCCTCCAGGCCGATGGCGGCGCAGGCCGCGGCCTCGCTGAGCACGGCGAGCCTGCGGGCGCCGAGCCGGTCCACCACGTACCCCGCCACCAGCTGCACGACGGCGGCGATGGCGAAGTTCGAGACGAGGACCAGGGCGAAGTTCGAGGCGCTCCCCGTGAGCCGGTACAGCACCGCGGCGACCAGGGCGTTGTTGCCGGCCAGGGCGATGTTGACGAAGAGCACCGCCGTCGGCACCTTCACCATGACGTCACGCGGTCCCGGCAGGGCGCGGCCGGCGCCGGTCCGAAGGCTCGTGCCGCTCATCCGGTCACCTCCACGACCAGGTCGCGGGAGGCCGCGAGCGCCGCGTTGAGCGCGAGGTTCGCGGACCCGGCACGGGTGCGGATCTGGCCGACGGCGCCGCGGTAGTCCCCGGCGGCGCGGACCTCGTCGCCCGGGGCCGCGGAGCGGACCACCTGGACGACGTGCGGGGCGCCGGCGGCTTCGGCGAGTCCGTGGACCCGGCGCAGCCGGCCGGCCGTGGGGGCGTAGACGGTGACCGTGCTGGAGTGGCGCCCGTTGGGCACGGGATCGGCGACGGGCCGGCCGAGGGCGGCCGAGCACAGCAGCTCCGGGACCGGCACCGTCAGGCAGTCGTTCATCATCAGGGCGAGCAGCCCGCCGCCCATGCGCGCGTTGACCTCCACGACGACGGCCTCGTCACCGCCGGCGAGGATGAACTCGGTGTGCAGCATGCCCTGCGCGATCCCGGTGGCGGCCACCAGGGTCTCCACCGCCGCCCGCATCGCCGCCTCCGCCCGCGCGGGCACCCGCACCGGGAAGGTGTACGACACCTCGCAGAAGGCCGGACGCGGCCCCAACTGCCGGTCCGTGACGCCCAGATGGCGGCAGCGCCCGTCCGCGACCAGCGTTTCGAGGCTGTACAGCGGTCCGCTGACGAACTCCTCGGCCATCAGCTCGCCGCCCAGATAGAGATCCCCGGACGTCAGGGTGGCGTGGACCGCCACGGCGTCCCGCGGGGTCCGGCACAGCAGCACGTCGAGGCTGCCGGTGCCGCGGCAGTTCTTGAGCACGACCGGCCGGCCGGCCTCCTCGGCGAAGGCCCGCAGTTCGTCCGCCGTGCGCACCTCGGCCCAGCGCGGTGAGGCGATGCCCAGCGTGTCGTACAGCTCGCGGGCGCGCCGCTTGTCCCGGAAGGTGCGTACGGCCTCGACCGGGGCGAAGGGCGCGCCGATGGCCTCGGCCAGCGCGGCGGCGAAGAGCAGGTGGCGGTCGGTCGCGCAGATCACGCCGGGCCGGCCGGGCGCGGGGTGCTCCCGGGCCGCGGCGAGCAGCTCGGCGGGGACCGCCTCGCCCTCGGTCGCCGGCACCACGTGCAGCCGGCCGCGGGCGGCCAGTCCGGGCAGGACGTCCGCGCCGGCCGCGCCCCGGTACTTGGCCGGGTCGGTGGTGACCAGGGCGGCGTCGATGCCCTGGGCCACCGCCCAGGCCAGGGTGCTCAGCCCGCTGCCGGTGAGCGGCGCTTCCACAAAGAAGATCATTCGGGGGTTCCTCGGCCGGACGCGATGACGGTCCGTGCGGACCGTGCGGGAAGGGGGGTCGGGGCCGGATGCTCGTAGGCGCCCAGCACCCGGTCGCTCAGCAGCCCCAGCGAGCTGAGGTTCGCGAAGCCCGGGCCCTGGGCCAGGCCCGCGAGGCCGGGGACGTGCAGCCGGGGCCGCAGTCCGCGCAGGGCCAGGGACTCGTCGACCTCCCGGGCCAGGGCCGCGTCGTCCCGCAGGGGGATGCCGAGGCACGCCTCCACCTCGCCGGCGGAGGCGTCGTCGAGCAGGGCGGTCAGCCGGTGCAGCGGCGAGCCGCCGGTGCAGTTGACCACGAGATCGTAGTCGCGGCGCAGCACCTCGCCCGGCTGGTCGACGGTCACCCGGACCCTGCCCGCCGCCCCCGGGCCGACGTACCGGATGCGGCCCAGCACGAAGGAGACCCCCCGGGCCCGGGACAGCTCCTCCAGCGCCCGCGGGGAGATCACCCCCCGGTCCGTGCGGGAGATGAAGTCCCGCCGGTCGGCCTCCGGGAGCTGCGGCCAGGCTGCCGTGTGCGGATCGGAGTAGACCCGGTCCTCCACGTACGACTCGGCCCGGGAGCGCGGCAGGTACGGCGACACGACGGACACCGAGACGTCCTCGCCGAAGGTGTCCGCGACGTACAGCGCGCACGACGCCGCGCTCTCCCCGGCGCCCACCACGCACACCCGGCTCCCGGGGCGCAGGGCGTGGGTGTGGAGGAGGGCACGCGGTCCGGCCGCGGTCAGCAGCCGGCCGGCCACCTGCGGGTGGTGCGGCAGGGCGCCGGGCACGGCGTGGCCCGTGAGGACGAGCCCGTCGTACGACGTCTCCCGCCCGGTCCCGCCCGCGGCGCGGTGCTCCAGCACCCAGCCGTCCGGCCGGTACCCGAGCCCGGTCACCTCCGCGCGCCGGACGCGCACCCCGGTCACCGCCCGGGTCAGCACCCACTTGAGGTAGTCGGCGAACTGCCGGTGGGTGGGGGAGGGCAGACCGGCGTCGATCCACTGCTGGTAGGAGCCGGTGTCGATCAGGTGGCTCTGCCAGGAGAACGCCTGCATCCGGGCGTCGATCTCCTTGCCGTGCGCGCCGAACCGGTAGGTGCTGCGGTAGGGGAAGCCGACGTCCTTCTCGGCGCGCGTGCCCAGCCGCTCGCTGCCGCTGGTCCAGCCGGCCCGCCCGGTCCAGTGCGCGGCGATCTCGTCCCGCTCGAAGACCGACAACTCCACGTCGGCGAGGCCGAGTTCGTTCAGGACGTGGGTCTTGGCGGCGAGCGCGGCGGCCTTCGGGCCGGCGCCGAGGACCGCGACGCGCGCGCGGGGCGCGGGCACGCCGGTCACGCCGGGTGCTCCGCGTCGAGCGACAGGGCCAGATGGTGGCAGTCGAAGCGGAAACCGTTGCGCAGGTACGCCTTGTGCGCGGCGTGCCGCTGGTGGCCGGTGTCGAGGTGGAACTCCGCGCAGCCCTCCTCGCGCGCGATCTCCTTGAGGGCCGTGAGCAGCCGGCTGCCGACGCCGGTGCCCCGGGCGCCCTCGTCGACGATCAGGTCGTCCAGGTAGAGGATCCGGCCCCACGCCATCGTGTGCAGCACACGGAACCCGGCGGCGCCGAGCACCGCGCCCCCGTGCTCGGCGTAGACGATCCGGTAGCCCTCCGGGCGCTGCCTCGCCCAGCGCGCGAGGAACTCCTCCTCCCCGGCGAGGTGCGGGCGCAACTGGACGAAGAGGGGCCAGCAGCGGCGAACGGACTCCTCGTCGCTCGCGAAGCGGACGTCGGCGAGCATGAACACACTCCTGATCGGCAGAGAAGGGTCGGTCGGGGTGTCCCTCAGCCGAGGGACACCGTCAGGCACAGGCCGATGCTGTTCATGGCCTCGCCGAGCACGGTGATGCCGCAGTCGGCGCAGAGGTCGGCCAGTGCCTGCCGGGTGAAGGACTGGGACTGGAAGGCGTCCCCCGAGCGGAAGACGACACCCCCGTAGGGGCCGGGGTGCTCCTCCAGCGGGCTGATGCCGCACGCGGTGTAGTAGTCCCGGCGCAGGTCCGTGGCCGTCTCGAAGGCGTGGAACACGGACAGCACCGCCACCCCGCCGGCCTCCTTCAGGCCCGTGAGCAGCTCCCGCGGGGACGGGAAGTTGCCCAGCAGGTTGAACGGGAGCAGCAGCAGGGGCCGGCCGCCGTCCAGCTCGCCGAGCCAGTCGGCGCACCGCATGGCGTCGCCCACCACCGCCCGCGCCCGGCCGTGCAGCCCCTCGTCGGCGATGCGGCGGCAGACGCGCTCCACCGCGGCGGCGTTGACGTCGACGCCCAGGTAGTCGGTGCCGGCCGCCCGGGCCACTTCCAGGGACCGGCCGTCGTAGCAGCCGAGTTCGACGAGCGTGGTGCACCCGTACCGGGAGGCCGCCTGGTGCACCGTCAGGCTCTCCATCTGAAGGAACGACAGCAGCCCGTCGGGGAAGTGCGCGGCCCGCATGATCGCGGACGCGCCGTGCCGCCGGTAGAAGCCGACGTTGCCCGGGCCGGATCCGTCGCTCGGCGCCGTGAGGCTCGCGGAGGTCACGCCAGGTCTCCTCTCCGGTGTGCGAGGACCGCCCGGGCCGCGTGCGCGGCCAGGCCCGCCGCGAGGCGTACGCCGGAGCCGTGCAGCCCGGTCACCGCGAACACGCCGTCCGCGGGGGAGAGCGGCAGCAGACGCGGGGTGGCGTCGGGGGTGTAGGTGTCGGCGAAGACCCTGCCGCGGGTCACCGCCCAGGTGCCGGGGCCGACGACCGCGTCCAGGAACGCGGCGGCCCGGGCGCGGACGTCCGCGGGCAGCGGCCGTTCCTCGGGCGGTACGTCCCACACGTCGTGCTTGACACTCATCGCGAACTCGCCGTCGGCCACCGGGAAGAGGAAGATGCCGTCCTCGGCCGAGCCGACGCCGTACCGGACGGCGGCCGGACCCGACAACGCGACCCGCAGCCCGTACACGCGCTTGGTGCGGACGTCGGCCTCCGGACCGGCCGGACCGGGGGCCGGCCGCAGCGCGGACCGGAGCGGCGACGAGGGCAGCCAGGGCCCGAGGGCGAGCACGCACCGCTCGGCCCGCCACCGCCCGCCGTCCGCGGTGGCCGCCCGAACGCCGTCCGCGGCGGGCGTCAGCTCCGTCACGCGCCGGTGCTCGACCAGGCGCACCCGCGGCCGTGCGGCCAGCCGCCGCACCAGCGCGGCGGTCAGCCGCCGCGGGTCGATGACATGGGCCTCGCCGGCCAGCGCGGTCGTCCCCGCCGGCAGCCGCCACGCCCCGTCGGCCGGTGCGGCCACCGGGCGGGCCGGCGTGACGAGCGTGTCCGCCAGGTGGCCGGCGGCCTCCGGGCCGCGCACCAGCCAGGCGAAGGGCAGCGCCGTGCGCGCACCCGGCGCCGGCGCGTCCGCCTCGAACTCCGTCCACCACTGCCGGCCGGCCTCGACCAGCTGCCGGTGGAACGGCGTGTGGGCGTAGGGGATGTCGACGGCGCCCGCGTATCCGGTCGCACCGCTGCCCCAGCCGTGCTGCTCCAGCACGGTGACCCGCAGCCCGGGCTCCTGCCGGGTCAGCGCCTCGGCCAGGGTGAGACCGACCACGCCCCCGCCGACGACGAGGACGTCCTGATCGTTCACAGTTTCTTCCACCACATGCTGAGCACCACCAGGTCCTCGGAACCGTCGTTGGTGATCGTGTGCTCCGCGTGGGGCGGCGCGACGACACGGGAGCCGGGGATCAGCCCGATCCGCCGGCCGTCGACCACGCAGTGCCCCGCCCCGGACTGCACCGCCCAGGTCTCCTCGCTGGCGTGCCGGTGCGGCTCGGTGGTGGTCCCGGGTGCCACCTTGAACACCATGGCCCCGTAGGCCAGGCCGTCCTGTTCGGTCTCGATCTCGCCGGAAATCACGACGTCCAACGGTCGCTGTCCTCTCACTTGTGCAGGGTCGCCGGCAGACAGGCGTTGAGCTGGCCGCGCGTGAGGGTGCGCAGCCGGGGCATCCCGCCCCGCGGCGTCACCCGCGGCGGACCGGCCGGCAGCGCTGCCACGTTCGGGCTGCCGGGCTGCCCGGCCGCCTCCCACACCTGCTGCGCCCGGGCGGGCATCACCGGTGCCGCCAGCAGGGCGAACCCGAGCAGCCAGGCGGCTGCCGCCTCGGGGGTGGCGGTGAGGGCCGGCGCGCAGTCGATCCACTGCTCCACGCAGGACCAGGCGGCCGACAGATGGAAGGTGTCCGGGTCGAGCATGCCGGTCTGGTGCTCCAGCGTGCGGGTCAGCGCCCGCAGGACCTCCGGGGAGGGCGCGGTGGCGGTGTCCGCCGGGAGCCGCTCGGCCGCCGACGCCAGCGCGTCGCTCACCCGGGCGCCGACCTCGTTGTGGAAGGACAGGAACTCGTCGGCCTGGAACGCGGACCGGGTGAACTCGGGGTTGCGGAAGCACAGATAGGCGCGGGTGAGGTCGGACTCCGCCTGCCCGAGCGAGACGATGTCGCCGCCCCAGATGACATGCCCCCGGCTGGTGGAGAACTTGCTGCCCTCCAGGTCGTAGAAGTAGTTCACCAGCAGCGAGTCGACCGGCTTGTACGTCTTCTGGCCCAGGCCGCAGCCGACCGCGCCGACCATGAAGGGGATCGCGTTGTCGATGCCGAAGGAGATGACCGTACGGACCCGCGAATCCCGCCGGAACGGGTTCATTCCGGAGCCGGTGATCTCCTTGTAGCGCTCGCCGGCGACCAGGTGACAGCCGATCAGGAGCGCCGAGTAGGAAAAGATCACCTGCCCGGGGGACACCCCGTCCTCCTCCCACGGCAGGCCCCACCGGCTGGGCACGGTGAGCCGGATGGAGGCGCCGTTCACCGCCATGTACCGGTCGGCGATCGCCAGGAAGTCCGGCCGCTTGCAGATCTCGGCGAGCGCCTCCCGCAGCCGCTCCGGTCCGCCGGGCAGGTCGAGGTAGAGGGAGGCGATGTCGTCGAACCGCAGCTCCCCGTCGAAGTGCGCGGTCGCGGGGTCGATCATCTGGGACGGCGAGAAGTGGCCGCCGCAGGACTCGCAGAAGAAGCCCACCAGCGGCTGCGCGCAGTGCGGGCACCTGCCCTTCAGCCAGCCGCTCACCACGGCCTCGTCCACCCGGGGCCGCAGGGAGGTGCTGTGCGCGCCGGCCGCCTCCGAGTCGAGCACCGGCATGGGCTCGGTGCGCACCGTGGTGCTGCCCTGCTCCACGATCTCGGTGAGGAAGTCCCGGTTCACCTCGGCGTACCGCTGCGCCCAGGTCGCGTCCAGCGGGTTGAGCAGGTCGTCGTACGCGATGTCGAGGGCCGCCAGGTCGTTGCGGATGAGGCGGTGGTTGCGGTTCGCGACCTCCTCCGGAGTGACGCCGTCCTGGTGCGCGCGGACCAGGACGTGCGACTCGTGCGCGTCACTCACGGAGATCATGGTCGCCCGGCCGCCGCCGCGCAGGACGTGCCGGCGCAGCACGTCCATCTTCAGCAGCGGACCCGCGATGTGCCCCAGGTGCGCCCGCCCGTTGGGCACCAGACACACCGGGGTCAGGAAGAATTCTTGGCCTTCGAGGGAGAGGGGACCCATGGTCGGCTGCCTCGCTGTCGTGTCGGAAGCTGTCAGAGGATGGAAGTCGTACACAGGGACCGGTCGGACCCGGCGCGGTCCCGCGGCGGCCGGGCCCGCAGCACGAAGGCCACCCGGCCCGCCGCGCCGTACAGCACCGGCCCGCCGTCCGCCCGCCTCGCGGGGGCGATGCCCTCGGGAGTCCGGCGGGTGAAGCCGAGGACGCCCTCGCAGAAGGCCGCGTACGCGTCGAGGAGTTCCGCCGGCAGGCGCAGCACGACGTGGTCGGGCGGCTCCGGACGCGCGGCCGAGGGGGCCGGCACCGGATGCGGGATCCAGGTACGGCCCGCGGGCAGGGCGCGGGTGCCGGGCGCGGACCCGGGCAGCAGCGTGTGGACGATGCCGCCGGGCCCGGAGACGACCGGCGCTCCCTGCCCGTCGTGCGTGACCGTCGCGCCGTGGGCCAGTGCCGCCGCCACGGTCGCGGCGACGTCGGCGCACCGGACGGCGACGTCGGCGACACCCTCGCCGTTGCGGGCCAGGAACCCGCGCGTCGCCCAACCGGAGGTGATCACCAACTGGGCGTCGCCGCGGCGCAGCAGCGCCGAACTCCGGTCGACCTCGACGCAGTCCGCGACCTGGACGAAGCCGCGCGTGCTCACGTAGTGGCGGACCGCGGCGACCTTGTCCCGGGTGTACAGCTCGACGTGCGCCATGTCTCGCACCGTCATGGGGTGTCGACTCCTTGTGGGGATGAACCGGGGGGAGGGGCGCCGCGCGTGCGGCCGTCGGCTACGACGCGACGGGCTGGGCGGCGTACTCCCGTTCGCGTTCGAGTTCGCCGGAGGTCTGGGCCATGCGGCCCACGGTCCGGCGCAGGATCGGCGGTGCCATGACCGAGGTGACCACGGCCACCAGCACCACGATGGTGTAGGAGGCGGAGTTGAGGACCCCGATGTTCAGGCCGACCGAGGCCAGGACGATCTCCACCACGCCCCGGGCGTTCAGCCCGGCCCCGATGGCCAGGGCCTCGTCATGGGCGAGCCGGCCCATCCGCGCCCCCAGGTATCCGCCGGCCAGTTTGGCGCCGACGGCCACCAGCAGCGTGATCAGCGCGGCGCCGAGGACAGCGGGCCGCTGGAGCGCGGTCAGGTCGACCTGGAGCCCCGCGGTCGCCAGGAACAGCGGTGCCAGCACGCCCATCACGAACGGCCGGGCCAGCTCCAGGAAGCGGCGGCTCTCCGCGCCGAGGGAGCCGATCAAGGTGCCGCACAGGAAGGCGCCGAGCATCGGTTCCATCTTCAGGGCGTGCGTGCCGGCCGCGGCCAGCACGAGCAGCACCACCACCGCCGCGATGCCGAGGTCGGAGCCGTTCGCGGACCGCTGGACCGTGCGCATCACCCGGCCCACCAGGGGCCGGGCCAGGAACACGGTCGCGGCCAGCACGAGCAGCAGGTAGCCCACCGACTCGGCCACCACCCCGGCCCGGAAGCCCACCGTCGCCGTGGCCGACACGATCGACAGCAGCAGCCAGCCCAGGATGTCGCTGACGGCCGCCGCGCCGATGATGACCTGGCCGACGTTGCGGTGCATCAGCTTCATGTCCAGCAGCGTCTTCGCGATCACCGGGAGCGCGCTGACCGCGACGGCCACGCCGATGAACAGCGCGAACACCGGGCGGTGGCCGTTCCCGCCCATCACCGAGGCGGGCAGCAGGAAGCCCAGGCCGATGCCGAGCGCCAGCGGCAGCAGCACGCTGCCCACGCTCACCCAGGCGATGGCCACCCGCCGGCGGCGCAGCAGACCGAGGTCGATATGGGCCCCGGTGATGCCCACCAGCAGCAGCACGCCCAACTGGGCCACCGCCCCGAGCAGATGCATCTGCTCCGCGTCGCGCGGGAGCAGCCGCTCCGACACCGCGGGGGCGACGGTCCCGAGGAGGGAGGGGCCCACGAGGATGCCGGCGGCCAGTTCGCCGACCACCGCCGGCAGGTTCAGCCGCGCCGCCAGCCGCCCGAGAGCGGTGGCGACGATCAGCAGGACACCGATCTGCACCAGGAAGACGAGCATCGCGTCGTGGCTGATGGCAGGTACGGGTCCGATGGCGACAGCCATCTCATTCCTTTCGGTCCAGCCGTCAGCTGGTGTAGAGGCCGGCTTCTTCCAGGGCCCGCAGCGCCCGGTAGTCCCGCTCGATGTCCCGCGGGTCCTCCGCCGCGAGGTAGACGTATCCCGGCGAGCTGATCAGATCGACTGTCTCCCCGAGGTACTCGCCGGCGGTGACGCCGTGCGCGAGGAAGACCAGGGTCGGCAGCGCCTCCAGCCGGGCCGTCCAGTCCAGCGAACGCACCAGGCCCGCCGAGGAGTTGATCAGCGCGACATTGCGCACGGCACCGCTCCAGCGGACCGCCGCGTCGTCGAAGGCCGGCAGCCGGTCCGGGGCGACCAGCAGATCGGCCAGCAGACCGGTCTGGGACACCCCCGAATACCGCTCGACCACGCTCGGCGCCGTCCCGCCGCCGAGCCGGGCACCCGACTCGATCAGCACGGGCCCCCGTTCGGTCAGCATCACCTCGGTGTGGGCCGCGCCCCACCGCACGCCCAGCGCGTCCAGGGCCGCGCCGACGAAGCGGCACAGCGGCGCCGCCTCCGCCGAGCCGACCGGTACCGGCTCCTCGTAGTCGTACACCGGGTAGCCGGCGCTGCCGGTCCGCTTGGTGTACCGCCACAGCTCGGCCACCCGGTGCACCCCGTCGCGGGAGACGGTGTTGGCGTAGTACTCGACTCCGCGCACCCGCTCCTGGACCAGGACGACCGGGTTGGGCTGGCCGAAGAAGTTGTCGGCGGCCAGCACCGTCTTGCACGCGGTGTGCACCTCGTCCGCGGTCCGGCAGAAGCGCACGTTGTCGGTGCCGGCGCTGCTCGGCGGCTTGACCACGGCCTCGCCGAGCCCGCCGGACACGTACCAGTCCACGGCCTCGTCGGCGTCGGCGAACGCCCCGCCGTGCGGCACGGCCACCCCCGCGGCGGCGGCCGTCTCGCCCATGAGCTGCTTGTCGCGCCGCGCGGCGAGTGTCTCGTACCGGTTGCCCGGCAGCCCCATGAGGTGGGTGAGGGTGTCGGCGAGGATCACGCCGGACTCGGTGCCGGCCACCACCCGGTCCACGCCCAGCGCGGTGAGCCGTTCGGCCAGCCGCGCCGGCTCGCCCGTCCCGTCGAGCAGCGCCTCGAAGTCCTCGGCGCGGAAACCGCGGGTGTAGTAGCCGGGCGGGGTCGTCAGGCTCTGCACGTGGACCAGGGCGGTGCCGCGGTCGCGCAGTGCGGAGACGAGGGCGCGTCCGGTCGAGTAGCCGTCGACCACTGCGATCTTCATGATGTGTCTTCCGGGCTCGTGGGTCAGGCCGGCGCGTCGGTCGCGTCGCCGTCGGTCTCGTAGAAGGAGCAGGCGACCCTGGCCCCACCGGACATGCTCACCACGCCGACCTCGGGGTCGGTGCTGCCGCGGACCAGGCAGCCGTTGTAGCCGTCGCCCCCGGTGACCTGCGGATCGGTGAGGAACACGCCCCAGTTGAGGAAGAGTTCCTGGGTGCCTTGGCCCTCGTCCGCCGGGAAGACCTCCGGCACCGGCCGGATGCGTTCCTGGACGACGTACGGCCCGTCGAGCGCCTCCGTGAGCCGGCTGCGCCACTCCTCCGGGCCGACCGTCCAGCCGGGCACGATGCCGCTGCCGCCGTGCAGCAGGGTCGGCTTGAGGATCAGGTCCTGCTGGTGGGCGACGGCGTGGGCGAGGAGGTCGATCCGCTCGCCCGCGGCGTCCGTCGCCGTGGTGCGCACATGCCGGGTCCACGGCAGGAACCGGTCGATGCAGGCGCGTTCGGCCGGGGAGAACGCGGCGCGGTTGCGGTCGTCGGAGAGCATGGCGAGGGCGCCCTTGTTGCCGTACAGCTCGGCGTCCAGGCGGCTGAACATGCCCACCCGGCCCTCTTCGAAGGCACGCAGCAGCGGCTCGGCCAGCGCCAGGTCGGCGGGGGTGGCGATCTCCTCCACGAGGAAGAAGCGGTACACCACGTCGATGACCCGCCCGTGCGCCTCCAGCCGGCCGTCGCGCTCGGTGACCTGGCCGACATGGCAGGGCACGGCGTCGATGCCCACGGAGTCGAAGAGCGCCGCCATCACCTTCAGCCGGGGCTCGTACGTCGTGAAGCTCTCCGGCCAGTCCACGAGGGCCACCACCGGACGGCGGCCGGAGTCCATGTGGGCGGCGCACTCGGCGTACAGCGTGTCCACGATGCCCTGGAAGGTGTCCACGTGGCCGAGGCCGTGCTCCGCCACGAAGGAGGCGAGCACCGGGTGCTGGAGCATGGCCCGGTTGATGCCGGTGTTCTCGAAGCCGCCGAGGGCGCTGGTGATGTTCAGCTCCAGCAGCTTGAAGCCGTCGGCGCCCCGGTAGAGGTCGGAGCGCGCCAGCGCCATCAGCGGCGGGCCCGCCTTCGCGGCCCGCTGGACCACGTCGGCCTGGGTGTCGGTCATGCCGACCTCCCGGGCCAGGGCACCGGTGTCACCGCCGAACAGCCGGTCCGGGAGCTGGGTGAGCAGCTGGTGGACCTGGTACAGGTCGGCGGCGACGGAGCGGCGCTCGGCGGCGGAGAGAAAGACCGGGGAGGCGAGGAAGCGGCCCTGGTAGGCGACCGTGACGAGATCGTCGGCCACCACCTGCCGGGTCAGTTCGACGGGGTCGACGCCCTGCCGGGCCAGCAGCTCCAGGTACTGCGTGCCGAGACCCGACCGGGGGGCGTGCGGGAGCTGGGTCATGGGTGGTTCTCTTTCGGTCGGTGCGGATGTGTGCGGGGCTGGGCCGTACGGCGGGGCACCGCCGGGGGCGGCTGGACGGCCCTGCGCGGGCCCGCGGGGTCAGGGGGCCTGGACGGTGTCGAACTGCTTGCGGACGCCGAAGGCCAGGCGGAGGGCGACGAGCGCCATCACGCCGACGCCGAGCGCGTACACCGCCGGCGTCCCCTGGCTCTTGGAGACCACTCCGGCCAGCGCCGCCCCGATGGGCAGCGCGCCCCAGGCGAAGAGCCGGTAGATGCTGTTGACCCGGCCCTGAAGGTCCTTCGGGACCAGCGTCTGGCGCAGCACCACGGTCACCACGTTCCACGTCACGGTGGCGCAGGCGCCGAGGGCGAGGGCGAGCCCGACGGCCCAGGCCGAGGGCACCAGCCAGATGACCAGGTTGCTGCAACCGATCGCGGTGACGACGCAGACCAGCGCCCAGCCCTTGCCGATCCGTGCCACCAGCGGGGCCGACAGCCGGGCGGCGGTGACCGCACCGACGGCCTGGCAGGCGACCAGCACGCCGTACCCGAAGTCGGACAGGCCCAGCGTGCGGTGGGCGTGGACGACGAGCACGGCCAGCGCGCCGGTGTACACGACGTTGATGGCTCCGGCGGTCAGCGACAGGCTGCGCAGCAACCGGTGCCGGAACAGCCAGCGCAGCCCGGTCGCCATGTCGGTGAGCAGCCGCGGGCGTTCCTTCACCGCCGGCGTGCTCTCCGACTCGCCCGGCAGCGTCCTCAGCCGGCTCAGCAGAGTGGCGGAGGTGAAGAACGTCGCCGCGTTCACCGCGAACGGCACGGCGGGGGCGAGCACGAAGAGGGACGACCCGATGAGCGGCCCCACGAACTGGCTGCCCACCGTCTCCGAACTCATGATGCGCCCGTTCGCCGTGACGAGGTGCTCCTCGCGGACGACGGACGGCACCAGGATCTGCGCCGCGTTGCGGAAGAAGGTCTCACAGGTGCCGATGAGGAAGAAGCACAGGTACAGCGCCCACAGGTTGCCCAGGCCGAACGCGACCGACAGCACGAACAGGGTGACGAGACAGCCCCGGAACAGGTCGATGTACGTCATCGTCCGGCGCCGGTCGGCCCGGTCGACCAGGACCCCCGCCGGGATCCCGAACAGGGCGTACGGCAGGGTCAGGGCCACGCTCACGCCCGCGATGAGCCGGGGGTCGTCCGTCAGGGTGCTGGCCAGCAGGGGCGCGGCGGCCAGGGACACCCCCTCGCCGATGGCCGAGGCGGCCGAGGCGCCCCACAGTCTGGCGAACTGCCGGCCCAGCCCGGGGCTCCGGGGAGCGGCGTCGACCCCGGGCTCCGTGCTCAGCGATGCGTCGCTCGTCACGTGCTCTCCTTCTGAACCGGGGCTGTCCCGCGTTCCTTCGTGCTGGTGAAGCGATGGCCGGCGCCCGCGGACCGGGTCCCGGCGCCGGCGTCCTGGCGTCAGCCCAGGGGCAGCGACGTCAGGCGGTCCAGGCAGCCGCGCAGCTGGTCGAGGGCGACGAACTCGTCCGCCGTGTGCGCCTCGGTGATGAAGCCGGGACCGCAGACGACGGTGGGGATGCCCGCGTGTCCGCAGATGAGCCCCGCCTCCGTGCCGAACGGGACGTAGCAGGGGTCCTCCGTGGCGCCGAAGGCCTCGCGGACGAAGGTGACGAACGCATGGTCCGGCTCGATCGCGAAGGACGGGGTGTCGGACAGCTGCTCGACGGTGACCTCCGCGACGTCCGACAGGGCCCGCATGCCGTCGCGCAGCGCGCCGGTCGCGTGGCCGTGCAGGTCCGCGGCGATGTCGTCGCAGGCGTGCGCGGGGATGTTCCTGATCTCCAGGTCCACGACGCAGCTCTCGGGGACGATGTTGGGCTTCACGCCGCCGTCGATCCGGCCGATGTTGATCCACGAGTGCCCGATGTCGAACCGGTCGTCGTGGGGGCCCTCGGTGCGGAACTCCTCGTTGCGCGACCCGGCGTGGCCGGCCAGCGCGGCGGCGGCCACGATCGGGTTCGGCAGCTGCGGGGCGAGCGCGGCGTGCCGGGGCTCGCCGGTGAAGGTGATGCGGTGGTTCTGCTTGCCCTTGTGGCCGACGACGACGTCCAGCCCGGTCGGCTCGCCGACGATGCAGCCGGTCACCCGTCCCTGCCAGGTGCGCATTTCCTCGACGAGGTGACGGGCTCCGACGCAGCCGATCTCCTCCTCGTAGGTGAGCATGAGTGTGACGGGCGTGGTGAGCCGCGCGTGGTCCGTCATGGAGAGGATCGCCAGGCAGCAGGCGATGAAGCCCTTCATGTCGGCGGTGCCGCGGCCGATCGCCGCGTCCTGCGTGAGCCGCAGCGTGAAGGGGTCCGCCGACCACGACTGGCCGTCGACCGGGACCACGTCGGTGTGCCCCGACCAGACGACACCGCGCGCGCCGCCGTCGCCGGGACCCGCGGTCGCCACCAGGTTGGCCTTGGTCCTCGCCTCGTTCCAGTGCAGCTCGCTGTCGATGCCGTTGCCGGCCAGCAGCTCCTGGACGTAGTGGATCAGTTCGAGGTTCGACTTGTGGCTGGTGGTGTCGAAGCCCACCAGACGCCCGAGGATGTCGAGCATGTGGGCGTACAGCTCGCTGTCGGAGCAGCGGACGGGGATACCAGAGGACATGATGGCTCGCTGACGGATCGAGGGTGGGCGGTCGGCCGAGGGGCGCGAGCGCCCGGCCGGGGGATGTCTCCGGGCGCTCGCGGGTTCCGGGCCCGGCCTTCCGTCTCCGGTCGGCCGGGCGGGGGATCAGGGCGCGGACGTGGCGGACAGCCTGCTGTGACCGACCTCCGGGAGCGACGGCGTCACCGGCTGACCGGCCGTCGTCAGACGCAGCAGCCGGCGCACGTGCTGCTCGTCCAGGTCCTTCGTCGTCGCCGAGTGCAGGACGCAGCGGTTGTCCCAGACCACGACGTCGAGCGGGCTCCACTTGTGCCGGTAGACGAAGCGATCGCTGGTGATGTGCGCGATCAGCTCCTCGATCAGCGCCGTGCTCTCGTCCTCGGGCATGCCCTCGATGCCGATGACGCTGCCGATCACGCGCGGCTGGATGAACAGGGTCTCCCGGCCGGTGTCCGGGTGCCGGCGCACGAGCGGGTGGGTGATCTCCGGGGTCTTCCTGCGCTCCTCGGGACCGATGTACTTCCAGCGGGCCCACGGGTCCTCGCGGTCCGGCGACCAGCGGTACTGGTGACGCACGCGCAGGGTCCGCAGGTAGGCCTTGCGCTCCTCGGGCAGCGCCGCGAAGGCGGACTCGGCGTCGGCGAACAGGGTGTCGCCGCCGGCCTGCGGGATCTCCAGGCCGTGCAGCATCGTCGCGCTGCCCGGTACGAGCTTGTAGGAGTAGTCGGAGTGCCAGCCCTGGCCGGAGGTCTTCATCTCCTTGTTGCGGCCCGGCTCGTTCTGGTTGGAGAGGTAGGTGAGGGTCGGCTCGTCGGGGTGGCGCAGTTTGAGGACGTGGTGCTCCTCGGGGCGCCCGAAGACGGTGCCGAACTTGGCGAACGTACCCGCCGATATGTCCTGGGCGCGGAAGACCAGAACCTTGTGGTCCAGGTAGGTCTCGAAGATCGCGCGGCCCAGTTCGTCGATCACCTCGGGGGTGAGATCAAGGCCTTTCACCTCGGCGGCGAAGGTCTCTGCGACGCGGTCCGCGACGACCGCAGAATCAGCAGCCACTTTATTTCCTTTTCAGTCCAGCTGTTGTCGATCGGAGGCTGTGTGGGCCTGCAACGCGCTCAGCGGAATTCCCGGCAGAAGAAGACACGGTGCGATCGCTCGTTCTTCTCGGAGTGAGTCAGCTCGTACTGGAGAGCCTGATAGAAGGAGATGTTGTCGGTCATCTCCGCCCGGGTCCACAGCCGTACGCCTTTCAGGCCGGCCGACCGCGCCATGGATTCCACCAGTGCGACGAGCGCCTTGCCTATTCCCTGCCCCTGGCAGGAGGGCCGCACCGCCAGATTGCGCAGGATCAGATAGGGGTCGTCCGGTTCCACCGTCACCATGCCCAGGATCCGGCCGTCGGCTTCGGCGACGTGGGTGCGCCCGGAGGCGGCCACCCGGTCGTAGTCGAGCAGCAGGGGCGCCGGCGGTTCGTCGACCAGGTCGAGGTATTTCCCGTAGGCCTCGCGGGCGATCTCCGCCAGTTCCGTGCTGTCGGCCGCCACGGCCGGGCGCGTCACCGGCCGGGTGCCCTTCGCGTTACTCGCCATGTGTGTCCCGTTCTGAGCGGTTCCCGAGGGAGCCGTCCGGCCTTCGGGTCAGGCGCCCTGCGACGCGTGGCCGAAGCGCAGCGTCCGGGCTTCGCGGCTGCCCTCGAAGTACGAGCCCGCGTACACCTGCTCGCCGTCCTCGGACGCGACCTTCTCGTTGAAGTCGCTGCCGACGTCGTAGTTGAACGTGACCCGCGGGAAGGCCAGCGCCTCGACGCGCTTCTTGTCGTACCGGGCGCCGACCGAGGAGAAGCGCAGCGCGTAGGCGAGCCGGGAGGGGACCGGGCCCTCGCCGAGCTGGACGCTGCGGTGCAGGACGTACTTGTCGAAGATGAGCGCGTCGCCCGGCTCGAAGGAGTCCTCCACCGCGAAGTGGTCCAGCAGCTCCTTCATCTGCGGGGAGTTCAGCAGGCTGTTCTTCAGGACGCTGAAGTCGTCGTACGTCAGCTCCCGGCCCGCGGCGATCTGGGCCTGCATGTACCCCGGCAGCAGGTTGATGTGCTGGTACACGAACTCACCGGACAGCAGCTTCTTCGACACGTACTTCATGCCGCCGCGCTGGCCGCCGGCGTCGATCGGGGTCAGCGGCGTCCAGATGGTGAAGCCCGCGTCCTCGCGGCGCTGGAAGCCGAAGCTCTGGGTGCCGACGTGCCACGGGAAGCCGGTGCTCTTGTTCTTCTCCAGCTCGAATCCCAGGCCCTGGGTGAAGAACAGCGGCTCTCCGATGAGCTTCGCCATGGCGGTGCCGAAGTCCGGGTCGCCCATCGCGGAGAGAATGGTCGCGTCGTCGTTGCCGATGTCGTACTTCAGCTTGCTGAAGCCGGAGCCGTAGTTGTCGGCGGGCGGAGCGATCTCCGCGGTGCTGAGCTTCTTCATGTGCTCGACGAGATCGTCGGAGAAGATTTTGTTCAGCTTCAGGAAGCCGTGCTCCCGGAAGCTCGCTACGTCTTCGTCGCTGATGGAGAATTCAGGGTTGATCATTGGTGTTCCAGGATCCGATCTGCACGCCGAAAATTCGCCATGACCGTAGCAATCATCGTGCTGTCGGGGAAGAGTTCACCGGTGCGGGGCGTCAACCGGTCTTCCGCTGCGCGGCCGTGACGCCGCGTTTCTCCAAATCCTGGGCGAATTCCAACCACTGCGCCGCGTACTGGCGCGCCAGCCGGCCCACGAGGGGTTCGCAATGCTGCGGCACCACGGCACTCAGTTCCTGCCATTCCGCCAGGGCGTTGTATTGCAGAAGGCGCAGCAGACCGCGTCCCTCCTCGCGCAGCCGCAGGGCGGGATCCTTGCTCAGCTTGCCCAGCAGCGATTCCGGGCGGGTGTGGTCCGGGAATTCCCGGACGGGGCTGGGCTGTCCCGGCTCCGGGGCGGACGGCGGGCTGTGGACGGAGGTCAGCCGGGTCGCCTCCGGTTCGGCGGTGCGGGTCGCGTCCGCCCGCACGGACCCGGCCACGGGCGGCTCACCGGCCAGGATGCGTTTGCGTACGTCGCTGGCGGTGGCGGGGGAGATGCCCGCGAGGCGGGCGATCTCGCGCAGCGACGCGTTCGGGTTCTCGGCCATCACCTGGGCCGCCCGCCAGCGGCCCTCCATCACGTTCACCGGCCGGGCCCGGCCGTCCTGGCCGACGCGCTTGTCCAACTGCTGCTCGGCATCGGTTGAACACCGGCGGAGCGCCCCCACGGCCTTCGCGCTCAGCCCCGAGGCGCGGGCGATGGCCCGCGTGGACAGGTGCGGGTGCGAGGCGATGATGCGGGCGGCCGCGGCCCGCCGGTCGGCGAGCGACAGGGGCCGGCCGTGTGTCACGTTGACCTCGACGGCGCGGAGGAAGGCGTCGGCGTCGGAGCCCTCGAAGAACTCGACCCCGATCCGCTCCTGGCCGCGCAGCAGTGCGGCCAGGAGACGGTGCCGGCCGTCGATCACGGTCATGTCGGAGCGCCGGACCAGGATCGGGGGCAGCGGTGTCTCCAGTGCGGCCAGCCGGGCGGCGTACTCCTCGTCCACCCCGTCGAGCCGCGGGGACTCACCGGGCAACAACTCGCGGACCGGAACGGACGCTGCGTCCGCTCCGGCAGCCGTGTGTGCGTCTGCCTCCGCCGGTGCGGAGGCGACAGACGTGCTCCCGGGCCCTTTGGCGTCCGCTTGCTGCATGATTCCCCATTTTTCCCATACGCGTCCGGCGAGAGGAGTGACGGTTTTTGTGTTCGCTGGGTGCCGTTTCGAACCATCACGCCTGTGCGGGACTTCATGGGACCCGCACGCCGCGAAAACGCCTCGGCTTCCGCCGAGGTGACGTCATGATCAAGCTTGGACGGCGATGTTGTCGAGAGAACCCGAGGCGAACACCAGGGTTGCCGGGCACCTGTGTCAAAGCTGTGACCAGCGCAAATGCGGCCGGATGCGGAACTCGGTGTAGCCGACGGGCGGCCCGTCGTCGAAACTCTGAGTGAACTTCCTTGGTCGGCTTCGGAGTTGAGATCCTATGCCGAAACGGAGAGTGACGAAAGCGGGTGCATAGGATCGCCGGCATGGCACTGCGACCTGTGATGGTGAACATAAAGGCCCTCGATGCCCCGGCGGTCGGCCGGTTCTGGGCGGAGGCGCTCGGCTGGCCTGCCTACAGCCCCGGCGTGACCACCTACGTCGCACCCGACGGCGGCCTCGTCTGGCCGCACCCCGCCGCCGTCTGCGTCGACGTCGTCCCCGTCCCGGGACCCAAGACGGCGACGAAGAACCGGATGCACCTCGACCTCGCCACCACCTCCGCGTCCCACCAGGCCGAGCTGGTCGCGCGCCTCACGGCACTCGGCGCGACCCCCGCCCGGGTGGGCCAGGGCGACGTGCCGTGGACGGTCCTCGCCGACCCGGAGGGCAACGAGTTCTGCGTGCTGGAGCCCCGGGAGAGCCACCGGGACACCGGGCCGATCGCCCGGGTGGTGGTCGACTGCGCGGATCCGCGGGCCATGGCCCGGTTCTGGGGCGAGGCGATGGACTGGACTGTGCACGAGGTGACCGACGAGCACGCGGTGCTGCGCTCCGCCAAGGGCGTCGGCACGTACCTCGCGTTCCTCCGCACGCCCGACGTGAAGACCGTGCCGGACCGCGTCCATCTCGACCTGCTGCCGTACCCCGGTGACGACCCGGCGGCGGAGGCGGCCCGGCTGCGGGCCCTCGGCGCCACCGGCCTCGACATCGGCCAGGGCGACGTCCCGTGGACGTGCCTGACCGACCCCGAAGGCCACGAGTTCTGCATCCTCGCCCCGCACTGACCCGAAGCCCTCCGGGCCGGGCCGGGCGCCGGCACCCCGTCCCTCCGGGAAGCCACCGCGTGACACCGGCTCGGTGCGGGTGGCTGCCGGGTCACACCGGCTTGGTGCGGGTGGCTTCCGGGTCACTCCGACTTGGTGCGGGTGGCTGTCGTGTGAGGCCGACTCGCCCCGGGAGATCGCCGGGCCGCACGACGCGGTGCGGGTGGCTGCCGGGTCACACGACTTGGTGCGGGTGGCTGTCGTGTGAGACCGGCTCGCCCCGGGAAGTCGCCGGGCCGCACGACGCGGTGCGGGTGGCTGCCGGGTCACACGGCTCGGTGCGGGTGGCCGCCGTGTGAGACCGACGCGGTCTGGGTGGCTTCCGGGTCACTCCGACTTGGTGCGGGTGGCTGCCGTGTGAGACCGACGCGGTCTGGGTGGCTTCCGGGTCACTCCGACTTGGTGCGGGTGGCTGCCGTGTGAGACCGGCTCGCCCCGGGAGATCGCCGGGCCGCACGACGCGGTGCGGGTGGCTGCCGGGTCACACGGCTCGGTGCGGGAGGCCGCCGCTTCACGCCGGCGCGGTCCGGGTTCCGTCGTCCGACAGGTACGCGGCGGCGGCCCACGCGACGTCGTCGACCGCGAGCCAGGGCGCGCCGCCGACCGCCGTGGGCGTCGCCCCCGTGAAGGCCATGACCTCCCGGTGCAGATGGGACTGGTCGGCGTACCCGGTCTCCGCCGCCACCCGAGCGGCGCTGTGACCGGCCGCCAGGCGGTGGGCCGCGTGGTCGAAACGGACCAGCTGGGCGGCGCGCTTCGGGGTGAGCCCGATCCGGGCCCGGAACCGGGACCACAGACGCTTGCGGCTCCAGCCGACCTCGGCCGCCAGCCGCTCGACCCGCACCCCTCCGCGGCTCGCCACCATCCGCCCCCAGACGAAGGCCACCTCGGGCTCGACGGCCCGTCCCGCCTCGTATCGCCGGACGAGCGCGGCCTCCGCCCTCGCGAACCGTTCCTCCCACGACCCGGCCGCGCGCAGTCGCTCCTGGACGCGCGCGGCGTCGCGGCCCCACAGGTCCTCCAGCGAGACCACCGCGGCCCCCGGCTCCGCGCAGGCGCCCAGCAACGCGTGCGCGACCGGCGGCGACAGCCGCACCTGCAGACACGCGATGTCCCGGCCGCGCCCTCGAACCCCGACGGACCCGAGCCCCACGACGACACCGCCGCTGCGCCGCCGGCCGTCGGCGTCGGCGACGGTGAGCGTCCCCTCGCCGAGGTCGACGGCCACCGTGACAGCCGGGTACGGGACCACGCCGAGGTCGACGAGGCCGGTCGTACGGGCCCGGAACCCGGCCATGCTGACGCCCGGCAGCCGGCCGCGCCGCGACGGGGTGGCGATGTCCCACACCGACGCGGCGTCACGGCTCTGTTCGGCGGATCGCATGCCGTCAAGCTACGGGACATTCGTACAAGACGCGACGGCACGGGCGCGCCGAGACTGACGGCTCCTGCCAGTCCCGTACCGGAAAGGACCGTCTGTGACGCACGCACCGATCGACCCGTTCACGCCGGCCGTCGAACTCGCCGCGGCCATCCGCCGGAAGGAGGTGAGTCCGGTGGAGGTGGCCGACTGCTACCTGGCGCGGATGGACGAGCTGGACCCCCGCCTGAACGCCTTCTGCCACCGGGCCGACGACGACGTCCGCAAGGCCGCGTCCGCCGCGGCCGACGCCGTGGCACGGGCCAAGTCCCCCGAGGACCTCCCGCCGTTCCACGGCGTCCCGCTGCCGGTCAAGGACCTCGTCGACGTCGCCGGGTGGCCCACCACCCATGGGTCGGCCGGTGCCGGGCGGGCACCGGCCGCGGCATCGGACCCGGTGGTACGGCGGTTCGTGGACGCGGGTTTCGTCCTGCTCGGCAAGACCACCACCTCCGAGTTCGGCAGCCTGCCCTTCACCGAGAGCGACGCCCTGGGCGTCTCGCGCAACCCGTGGGACCCGGACCGCACGCCGGGCGGTTCCTCCAGCGGAGCAGGTGTCGCCGTCGCCGCCGGGATGGCGCCCCTCGCGCACGCCGAGGACGGCGGCGGGTCGATACGGATCCCGGCGTCGTGCACCGGCCTCGTCGGCCTCAAACCCACCCGCGGCCTGGTCACCAACGCTGTCGTGGAGGTCGAGGGGCTCGGCACCGGCGGCGTGCTGACCCGCTCGGTGGCGGACACCGCGGCGGCCCTCGACGTGCTGGCGCGCCACGATCCGGGCGCGTGGTGGTCGCCCCCGACGCCGCGTACGTCCTTCGCCGCGGCGCTGGAGACGGAGCTGCCGGCCGGGCTGCGGATCGGTGCGCTCATCGACTCCCCGATCGACGGGATACCCGTCCACCCGGCGTGCGTCGCGGCCGTCGACACCGCTCTCCGGGCGTTCGAGTCGACCGGCGGGCACCTCGTGGACACCCTGTTCCCGCTGCCGCCGGCCGACGAACTGGTCGCCGCGTTCACGACCCTGTGGAACGTCGGCGGCGCCGGCGTCCCGCTCGCGGAGCCGGACCGGATCGAGCCGCACAACCGCGCCCTGCGCGACGCGGCACGGGCGATCGACTCGTGGGCGTACGCGGAAGGGCTGCGCAGGACCCAGGAGTTGTCGCGACGTATCGTCGAAGGCTTCCTCGCCGGCTTCGACCTCCTCGTCACGCCGACGATGGCCTGCCTCCCGCCGCTCGTCGGTGCCTGGCGGGCGGGGACCGACGACGATCCGCTGAGGGCACTGGTGAACAGCTACCCGATGGGGGTGTTCACCTCGGTGTTCAACGTGACCGGCCAGCCGGCGGTCTCCGTCCCCGTCCACCACGACGAGGCCACCGGCCTGCCCGTCGGCGTCCAGCTCGTCGCCGCACCCTGGCGGGAGGACCTCCTGCTCCAGGCGTCCCGCATCCTCGAACTGGCACACCCCTGGACCACCCGCCGCCCGTCGGCCGGCTGAGGCAGCCTTCCCCGGCCGTGGCCGCCGGCCCCCGGTGGACACGCCGGCCATGACCGACTCGGACCCGGCGCAACTCGGCGCGTGCAGGTCGGCGACGACCGGACGGCCGAAGGGCGGGGCCCGCCGCACACCGCCGCAGGTCACCGCCGCCGCGACGGCACACCTGCTCCCCACCCCACGCCGCCACCGCCGCCCCATCCCCGCGGGTGACCGCGTCCGGCCGCGCGTGACCGGGGGGCGCGTGGCCGGACCGCGCCGGCCACTGCCCCTGGCTGGACGACCCGCGTACCGGATCCCCGGCCGGACTCACCGGTTGAACGTCAGGCGCGGTGCCCCATTGCGGGCGAGGGTGTGGGCCTGGTCCGGCCACCATGCGCCGGCGGGCGGGTCGACGATGCCGTACTCGGGGTCGATCGTGCCGCCGGTGTTGCGCGTGCAGCTGTCGTCGGACTCACCGGGGACCTTGATCCACAGAAAGGCGTCGACGAGAGGCACGCCGGTGTCGGCGGTGGGGCGCGGGCCGAGGCCGCGGCCGGGGGCGTTGCACCAGGCCTCCGGGTCCCCGGTGTACTTGCCGGGCTCCGGGGTCCAGGCGCCCAGACCGTTGCGGCTGGTGTCGATCACGAAGTGGCGCAGCTCGTCGGCCGGTGGGGTGCCCGTGTTCTGGTCGAACCAGGCGTCGGTCCACCGCCAGGTGCTGGGGTCGGCGGCCGAGACGGCGTTGCCGGGAGCGCCGTCGTTGGGAGCGGCGGACGAGTAGTACTGGTCGGCGCACCGCTCGGCGTGACCGCGGGCCTCCTCGGGGCCCTCGGTGGCGAACCACATGCACTTCGCGATCCAGGTGCCGTACCTGGCGTTGTGGTCGGTGGGGTGGGTGTTGGACACGTTCAGGGCGAAGCCGTCGCCGTACCGGACCCCGGCGTCCAGCAGCCGCTGTGCCATCTCGCCGACCGGGCGCCACTGGACGTTCCCCGCGTCCAGGTAGACGGTGGTACGCGGCTTGGCCTTCAGAGTCTTCACGGCGTAGGCGAGGTCGGCGATCCGGGCGTCCGTGAGTGCGCCGGTCGGGTCCGCGGCGGGTCCGCAGTCCTCGGGGAGGAGGGCCGTGCCGTCGGGTTCGACGACGACCACCGCCTCGCCGGTGCCGATGCCGGCGGCGAAGGCGTCGATCCACTGCCGGTAGGCGGCGGAGGACGCTGCTCCGCCGCTGGAGTACTGCGTGCAGTCCCGGCCCGGGACGTTGTAGGCGACCAGGACGGGCGTCCGGCCCACGGCCCGGGCCCGGCGGACGAGCGTGCCCACCTTCGCGCGCACCTCGTCGGGCGTGCCCTCGGTGAACCACTCGGCCTGCGGCCAGCTCGCGAGCCGGGCCATGTTCACGCCGTTGTCGATGTCGCCGTTCCGGAAGTCCACGAGGGCCTGCCGCGCGGCCTTGCCGTGCGGATCCACGTAGAACCTCGTGGCCGGCGTGAGCGTGTTCCGCGTGGGGGCGGCCTGCGCCTGTGTCGCGGTGAGAGCGGCAAAGGCGGTGAGGGCCGCGGCGACGGCGGCGGCGGCGCGGCGCCGCGGTCTGCGTGGTTCCATGACTGCTTCCTGGTCGACGAGGTGTTCGGGGCAGACGCCCGCCGCCCGAGCGGGCTGCCGATCGCCGGTACGGGCGGCGGGAGCGTCGGGTCAGTAGCCGTAGATCATCTTGTAGGCGACCTCGGGGAGGAACTGTCCGGCCGTGGAGCCGGCTCCGACGCCGCAGTTGCCGTCCGACTCGCCCGGGGCCTTGATCCACAGGAGCATCTCGGCGCCTCCGCCCGTCCGGGTGGGGGTGCCGATGCGGCGGCCCGCGGGGTTGCACCACTGGCCGTTGGAGCCGTTGCCGTTGCGGCTGGTGTCCACGACGAACGGCTTGGTGTAGCCGTAGCGGGCGCTCAGCTCCCGGTTGACGGCGTTGCCGTAGGCGGTGTTCTCGGCGGTGGTGAAGTAGTTGGAGATGTTCAGCGAGAACCCGTGAGCCTGCCGGAGGCCGGCTTCGTGGAGGCGCCGGGCCATGGTCGCCGCGTCGGCCCAGCCCGGGTTGCCGGCGTCCAGGTAGACCCAGGTGTTGGGGGCCTGGCGGTTGAACTCGGCGAGGGCGCCGGTGAGCATGGCCTCGCGTTCGTCGATCTGCGCCTGGGTCATGCAGCCGTAGTCCCCGAGGGAGTCCGGTTCGAGGACGACGACGGCCGGGCGGCTCGCGATCCCGCCGGCGAACTGGGAGATCCAGCCGGCGTAGGCGGACGGCGAGGAGGCTCCGCCGGCGGAGTGCCCGCCGCAGTAGTCGCGGTTGTAGATGTTGTAGGCGACCAGGATGGGCAGCTTGTCCCGCTGGTCCGCCGCCCCGACGTAGGCACCCGTGGCGGTGCCGATGGTGCCGCTCCAGGAGCCGAACCAGCGGGCCATCGGGGTGTTGGCGAGGGAGGCGTTGATCGCCGCGGCCCGTCCGTCACCGGGGTTGGCGGCCACCCACCGCTTCGCGCTGGAGTCGGGGTCGACGTAGAAGCCACTGGTCATGGTGGTCGGGTCGGCCGCGTGGGCGGACGGCGCGGCGGCGAACGCCAGCGGCAGAGCGCTGAGCGCTGCCACCAGGACGCGGAGTCTGCGGTGCATGACGGTACCTCGGTTTCCTGGTCGGGATCCGCAAGGATGGGAGCGCTCCCACTGGAAGCGGTCCCAATCGTGTGACCGACGGGCTGGACTGTCAATGCCAGTAACGGAATTGGGTGGGAGCGACGTGCTCGGTGGGGGCTCTCCGCGATGCAACTGGAAGCGCTTCCAAGGACATCGACGCCGCTGGGCGCTCCCCGCCTGTGAAAAACTCACGGGTCATGGCAGAAGATGCGCCGCGGCGACAGCCGACGCTCGACGAGGTGGCCGAACGCGCCGGTGTCTCCCGCTCCGTGGCCTCCCGCGCCCTCAACAACGCTCCGCACGTCAGCCGCGCCAAGCGTGAGGCGGTCGAACGGGCCGTCCGGCAACTCGGTTACGTTCCCCATCCCACCGCCCGGGCGCTGGCCACCCGGCAGACCGGAGCGGCCGCCCTGGTCGTCTCGGGCGAGGATCCGTCGATCTTCGCGGATCCGTTCTTCGCCCAGGTGATCGTGGGGGCGTCGGCCGCTCTGGAGGAGGCCGACCTGCATCTGATGCTGTGCCTGGCCGCTTCCGACCGGGGCCGCAAGCGGGTCGGGGAACTCCTGCGGTCCAGGGGCGCGGACGGCGTGATGCTCATGGCGCTGCGCGAGGACGATCCCCTGACCCGCGCGGCCGAGGAGGCGCACATGCCGGTCGTGTTCGGCGGACGCCCGGTCGGTCCGGCTCCCCGGTGGTACGTGGACGTCGACAACGTCGGCGGGGCGCGCGAGGCGACCGAGTACCTGGTCTCGCGCGGCCGGAGGCGTGTGGCCGCGGTCTGCGGGCGTCTGGACACCGAGGTCGGGCGCGCCCGGTACCGCGGCTACCGGGATGCCATGCTGGGCGCCGGTCTCGATCCGTTCCCGCCGCAGGAGGGCGGCTTCACCGAGCCCGGCGGAGCCGCC
>NZ_MUMF01000270.1 GCF_002155905.1 Streptomyces tricolor
GATCGCCAGGTCGGCCGCGAACTCCTCGGCGGCCGGACGGTCGGACGCCCCTCGTGCCCGGCGATCGAGTCCTTCTCAGGTCCTCCCTCGGCGGATGGGCCCTCATGCCCAGGGCGGATTCGGTCCGCCGTGACGGACGACGCGCGGCCACCCCGTCCAGGGCCAGCATGCCCATCATGGCGACAGCGACCGCCCCGCTCCCCGCCCCAGCCCAGACGGGCGCGGGGGCGGGGAGCGGGGCGGTCGCTGTCGTCATGATGGGCATGCTGGCCCTGGACGGGGTGGCCGCGCGTCGTCCGTCACGGCGGACCGAATCCGCCCTGGGCATGAGGGCCCATCCGCCGAGGGAGGACCTGAGAAGGACTCGATCGCCGGGCACGAGGGGCGTCCGACCGTCCGGCCGCCGAGGAGTTCGCGGCCGACCCGGCGATCGTGAGGTCCTGCAAGGGGGCCAGGTCGATGCCGATGGGGCGTTTCGGGGTCGTCGCTCTCGCCGCGACCCGGCTGTGGCTGCGGTGAGGACCTGCCGGGCAGCCCGTGGTTCGGCGCCCTGGTCGTCGTCGCGTACGCCGTGAGGAGGATCGCTTCGTCGGTGGGCTCAGCCTCACGGCGGAAAGGGGTAGCGACCGGTGACTGACGTGCGGGGAGCGGATGTTGAGCAGGATCGGTCGTGGCAGAGCGGAGGTTCTCTCACTCCGGCCCTTCGGTTCCACCACCCCGAACGGAGTTCCACCATGCCCGGATTCAAGCTGTCCGACCGCGCCGTCGCGTTCCTCGCCGCGACCGCCGTGGTGGCAACCACTGCGGGGGTCGCCTCTGCGTCGACGGCACCCGCGTCCGAGCCCGGCAAGGCCGTGCGGGCGTCCGCCCCTTCCGGGAGCCTCACCTCCAGTCTCAAGGGCTGGGGCCGTATGGACTATCCCGATGCCGGTCACGACATCCAGGTCACCGTCGACGCCCACGCCACCTTCAAGGGCGTGGGCTGGGCCAAGCCCGACAGAGCCTGGGGCACCTTCCGCATCTACCACCGGATACCGGCCGCCAACGGGGAGCCCGAGCAGGTCAATTGGGGCGACTTCACGGTCGACTGCCTGACCAGCGGCGGCCCCACCGCCACCGTGACGGGGCGCATCGTGCGCACCGGGGGTAACGCCGGGGCCTGGGACGACTATCTGAAGCGGCACATCCGCATGGGGGTCAGTTTCTACGTCGCAGAAGGCAAGGGCAGCGGTCCCAGCCGCATCGGGCTCTCCGGGGGCACCGAGGAGCACGAGCCGCTGCTGAGCAGGTGCATGGCGCCGGCCGCCGACTCCAAGGTGGTCAAGGGCGGCTACGACCTCACGGACAAAGTTCCGGCCGGGTAAGGACTCTTCAGGGGAGCGGGGCAGTCGGGGCCACACCGTCGGGCCACCGGGCAGAACCTGACCGCCGGGAGCCCCGCAGCCGGCCACGCGTACGTGGCCGCCTCCCACCAGCCGCGGCCCCAGCACCACGGCATCGCGTCGCCGACCGCCGCTCGGCCGCGGCTCTGCCGTGTCTCCTGTCACATGGCCCGACCAAGTATACGGAGCCGTATAGATGGGTCTATGCTCCATCTATACGCCACCGTATAGACAGGGGCCTGCCATGAGCGATCTGCGCCTTCCCTCGACCGACCACACGTCCCGCCCCTGGCGGATCCACGAGATCGCCGGCGACTTCCGGCTCGAGGACCTGTGGGCGCTGCCGACGCCGGGCGGCCCGGACGACCTGCACCACTTGGTCCAGCAGATGGCGGACGGCAAAGAGGGTCCGCACGGCGGCAACCCCGTGGGCCGCTTCCTCTTCGCCGTGCGCTGGAAGCTCGGCGCGCTGCTCGGCTGGGACAAGCCGGACTCGGGCGTCGGCGGCCGGGTGGCGACGCTGCGCGACCGGCTGCCGGACGACCTGCGTGAGGGGCCGCGGGGGCCCGACCTCACCGCGGCGCCCTTCACCTCGGTCTTCCAGACGCACGACGAGTGGGCCGCCGAGTACGCCAACAAGACCATGCACGGGGTGATGCACATCGGCTGGGTCCCCGACGGGAACGGCGGCTACCGCGGCCAGATGGCCGTCCTGGTGAAGCCCAACGGCCGCTTCGGCTCGCTGTACATGCTCGGCATCAAACCCTTCCGGTACCTGGGGGTGTACCCGGCCCTGATGCGATCGATCGGCCGGGAGTGGCGGGATAACACGGCACGCCGAACGGCAGGCGGTCCGGGAGGTCTGGTTCCGGGGAACGGCCAGACGGCGGACGAGCACGCGTGAAGCCCCCCGGGAGGGACGCCCGGCAGCAGGCAGGACGGCAATCTCGCCCGCCGGCAGTTCCTCGCCGAGCGGGTCGCCCACACGGCTGTCGCGGCCGAACCCGACGGCGGACGGAGGCACCCTGTGTGACGGGGGTCCGCGGCGCCGGGCCCGCCGGAGGGGACCGGCGGGGTTGCGGCGCTTCTCCGTGGGGTGTGGTGCCGGCACGCTGCCGCCGGGCGTTCACCCGGGGCAGGCGGTGCCGGAACGTTCAGCGCGTGCCGGGGCTCGCGCTTCGCGTCCTACGGCCAGCTCAGTACGAGGTTGCCCCGGACGTCGCCGTCCAGCAGGCGCTTGAACGCCGCGCGTGCGTCCTGGGGCGGCATCACGTCGTCCACGAGGGGGCGGATTCCGGTGGTGTGCATCAGGGCGAGCATCCGCGCGTACTCGTCCCGTGTGCCGCTGAACGACCCGACGATGTTGATCTGGTGGAAGTAGACCCGGTGCAGCCGGGCCGGTGAGACATCGCCGGAGGTGGCGCCGGCGACGACGACCGTTCCTCCGGTGCGCACGCTGTGCAGGGAGTGCGTCCACGTCGCCCGGCCCACGCTGTCGATGACGGCGTCCACCTGTTCGGGCAGGCGCGTCTTGGGTTCGAACGCCGCGTGGGCCCCCAGGCGGCGGGCCAGCTCGCGCTTGTCGGGGGTACGGCTGGTGGCGTACACCCGGAGTCCGCCGGCCGCGCCCAGTGTGATCAATGCGGTGGAGAGTCCGCCGGCGGCGCCCTGGACGAGCACCGAGTCGCCCGGTTGCAGCCTGGCCTTGGTGAACAGCATGCGGTAGGCCGGCAGCCAGGTGCAGATCAGGCAGGCCGCCTCTTCCCAGGTCAGCTGGTCCGGGACGGGCAGCAGGCTGGCCGCGGGCGCGGCGATGTACTCGGCCAGCGTGCCGGGCCGGGCGCCGACGAGTTGCGCGGCCGGCAGGAGCAGGGTCTCGTCCGCGGTGCCCGGCGGGGACTCCAGCACGGGGTAGAGCGCCACGCGCCGGCCGTCGGGGTCCTCCCCCGCCGCCTCGCAGCCCAGGATCCGCGGGTACTTGTCGTGGTTGAGGCCGACGCCCCTCAGGGTCCACAGGTCCTTGTGGTTGAGGGAGACCGACCTGGTCCGCACGCGCAGCCACCCGTCGGGGACTTGGGGGTCGGGGCGGTCGCCGATCACCAGTGCGGCGAGCGGGTCCTCCGCGTCGGGACGTGCCGCGTAGACAGCCTTCACCGGCTCGTCCCTCCGCCCCGGCTCATGCCCCGCGGGCGGTGGTCCGTGGCGTTCGGGGGCGGGGGGATGTCGTGACGTTGCATGGGGACTCCTTGGGGTGCGGAGGGAGTTGAGGTGGCAGGAGCTTCAGCGGAATGCCTGGATGCCGGTGACCGCCCGGCCGATGCTGAGGGTGTGGACTTCTTCGGTGCCCTCGACGGTGAGCACGGCCTCCAGGTTGGACATGTGCCGCATCACCGGGTAGTCGAGGGTGATGCCGTTGGCGCCGAGGATGCTGCGGGCGGTGCGGGCGACCTCGGTCGCGGCGCGTACGTTGGCGAGCTTGCCGAGGCTGAGGTGGGTGGGCACCAGCCGGCCGGACTCCTTCAGCCGGGCCAGCCGGAGCGCGGTCATCCCGGCGTGGGTGATGTCCACCACCATGTCCGCGAGCTTGCGCTGGGAGAGCTGGAAGGAGGCGAGCGAGCGGCCGAACTGCTCACGGCCGGCGGCGTAGTCGAGCGCGCTGGCGTAGCAGGTGCGGGCGGCGCCGACCACGCCCCAGATGATGCCGAACCGGGCCTCGTTCAGACAGGAGAGCGCCGTTTTCAGTCCGTGGGCACCGGGGAGGGCCGCCGCGGCGGGGACCCGCACCTCGTCCAGGGTGAGCCCGGCGGTGTTCGAGGCCCGCAGGGCGAGCTTGCGGGTGATCTGCCGGGCGGTGAATCCCGGCGTGTCGGTGGGGACGAGGAAGGCGCGCACGCCGTCCTCCGTGTGCGCCCAGATCACGGCGACGTCCGCGAGGGAGCCGTTGTTGATCCACGCCTTGGTGCCGTTCAGCACCCAGTCGTCCCCGTCGCGCCGGGCGAACGTGCGCATGGAGCCCGGGTCGGAGCCCGACTCCGGTTCGGTCAGGCCGAAGCAGCCGAGCACCTCGCCCGCGGCCATGCGGGGCAGCCATTCCCGCCGCTGCTCCTCACTGCCCCAGCGGTGGATGGCGCACATGGCGAGGCAGCCCTGCACGGACACGAAGCTGCGCAGGCCCGAGTCCACGGCTTCCAGTTCGCGGCAGGCGAGGCCGTAGGCGGTGGCGGAGAGCCCGGCGCAGCCGTAGCCGTCCAGTTGCATCCCGAGCAGCCCGAGCGCGCCGAGTTCCTTGGCGATCGAACGGGGCAGCTCCGCGCGCTCGTACCAGTCGGCGATGTGCGGCAGCAGCTCGGTCGTCGCGTAGGCGCGCACGGTGTCGCGCACGTCCCGCTCGGTGGCGTCCAGCTCGTCGTCCAGGGCCAGGAAGTCATGGGGATCGGGTGCCTGCGCCGGCGGGGACTGGGTGGCGCTTCCGGGGAGAGTCACGTGCTTCGCCCTTCTCGGTCCGTCAACTGTCAGGTGGGGTGCCGCTGTGTTCCCGCTCGTGCCGTCGCGCCCCGTCACGGGGCCTGGAGCCTGCTCAGAGCGGGATGTTGCCGTGCCTGCGGGGCGGCCCTTCGGCGCGCTTGGTCGCCAGCAGCCGCAGTGCCCACCCGATCTGTGCGCGGGTGTGCGACGGCTGGATGACCGCGTCGACGTAACCCCGGTCGGCCGCGGCGTAGGGGGTGGCCCGGTCCTCGTACTCGCGCACCAACCGGGCGCGCCGCTCCTCCAGTTCGTCGCCCTCGAGTCCCGCCAGTTCCTTGCGGTAGAGGATGCCGACGGCTCCCGCGGCGCCCGTGACGGCGATCTGTGCGGTGGGCCAGGCCAGGTTGATGTCGGCGCCGAGGTGCTTGGAGCCCATGGCGCCGTAGGCACCGCCGTACGCTTTGCGTGTGATCACCGTGATCTTGGGGACGACCGCCTCCGCGTAGGCGTAGATCAGTTTGGCGCCCCGCCGGATGATCCCGTCCCACTCCTGGTCGACGCCGGGCAGGAAGCCGGGCACGTCCACGAACGTCAGGACGGGCACGTTGAACGCGTCGCAGGTCCGCACGAACCGCGCCGCCTTCTCCGAGGCGTCGATGTCCAGGCACCCCGCGACCTGGGTGGGCTGGTTGGCGACGACCCCGACGCTGCGCCCGTCGACCCGGCCGAAGCCGACGACGATGTTCGGCGCGAACAGCCGCTGCACCTCCAGGAACTCGCCGTCGTCGAGCACCCGGGTGATGACCTCGCACATGTCGTAGGCCTGGTGGGGCGAGTCCGGGACGATCGTGTCGAGTTCGAGATCGGTGGCGGTGAGCCCGGCGGCGCTCGAACTCGCCCGCGGGGACGGGGAGAAGACCGGCGGCATGGAGAGGTTGTTGCTCGGCAGATAGCTGAGCAGGTCCTTGACGTAGGACAACGCGTCGTCCTCGTCGGAGGCCAGGTAGTGCGCCACGCCGGAACGGGTGTTGTGCGGGCGGCCACCGCCGAGGGTCTCGAAGTCGACCTCCTCGCCGGTGACGGTCCTGATGACCTCGGGTCCGGTGATGAACATGTGGCTGGTCCGGTCGACCATGACGGTGAAGTCGGTGAGCGCCGGCGAGTACACCGCGCCTCCGGCGCACGCGCCCATGATCAGCGAGATCTGCGGGACGACGCCGGAGCAGCGCACGTTGCGGTAGAAGATCTCGCCGTAGCGGCCGAGCGTGCCGACGCCCTCCTGGATGCGCGCGCCTCCGCCGTCGTTGATGCCCACGAGCGGGCAGCCGACCTTGGCCGCCAGGTCCATCAGTTTCACGATCTTGTCGCCGTGCACCTCGCCGAGCGTTCCGCCGAACACGGTGGCGTCCTGGCTGTAGACCGCCACCGGGCGGCCGTCGATCGTGCCGGTGCCGGTGACCACGCCGTCCCCCATGACGGCACGCTCGGGTGTGCCGGGAGCCGGCGAGTGCCGGGCCAGGGCGTCGAGTTCGACGAAGGAGCCGGGGTCGAGCAGGGCGTCGATGCGCTCGCGGGCGGTCCTGCGCCCCTTCGCCCGCTGGCGTTCCACCGCAGCGGCGCTGCCGGCGTGCAGTGCGGCGTCGACGCGCTGGTGGAGGTCGGCCAGTTTGCCTGCCGTCGTGCGCGGCCCGGGGGTGTCGGGGGCGGCGACCGCAGGGGCCCGGTCGGGGCCGATGGCCGTACTCATGATCGCCCGGCCGGCCGCCGGCGGGCGGCCCGCACGGCCGCCGCCCCGCAGTCGACGCCAACTTCCCCTTGTGCAAAGTTCATTGACCTCTCCTGCTAAGCTGGCTGAACTGTCTGTTGGTCACCGTAAGTTGCTCTCCCGCACCCCACATCCCCCGGTCTGACGGTGACGCGTCCGCGGCCGGTGCATCGGCGCGGCCGGCCGGGGTTCTTCCTCGAAAGGCTTCGATGTCGATCACTCCCGCCGATGAGGTGCTGCTGCGCACGGTGGCCACGCTGCGAGGCGCCGGATGCGTGTTCGCGGAGGAGGAGGCGCAGTTGCTCCTGGAGGCCGCCGCGACCCCCGCCGAGCTGGACGCGCTGGTGCACCGCCGGGTCGTCGGCGAACCCCTGGAAGTCATCCTCGGCTGGGCCGAGTTCTGCGGCCTGCGCATCCGGGTGGACGCCGGTGTGTTCGTCCCGCGTCAGCGCACCCGGTTCCTGGTCGACCTCGCGGCGGAGCTGGCCCGCCCCGGCGCGGTCGTCGTCGACCTGTGCTGCGGAACGGGAGCGATCGGTGCCGCCGTCGCCGCGCGGGTTCCGGGGATCGAGCTGGCGTGCGCCGACATCGACCCCGCCGCGGTCCGCTGTGCCCGGCTGAACGTCGGCCCCGAAGCCCGCGTGTACGAGGGCGACCTCTACCAGGCGCTGCCCGACGCGCTGCGCGGCCGGGTGGACGTCCTGGTCGTCAACGCGCCGTACGTGCCGACGGACGAGATCGCGATGATGCCGCCCGAGGCACGCGACCACGAGCCGCAGCACGCGCTCGACGGCGGCGCCGACGGTGTCGGGGTGCACCGGCGGGTCGCCGCCGGTGCCGCGCAGTGGCTGGCGCCGGGCGGCAGCCTGCTGATCGAGACCAGCGAGGAGCAGGCGCCGCTCACCGCGCGGGCGATGGCCGACCACGGCCTCCTCCCGCGCGTGTCGACGAACGACGAGATGTACTGCACGGTCGTCGTCGGGACCCGCGCGGGCGACTAGGGCCTGTCGTTCGGATCATGCCGGCGTCGCGGTACCTCATCCGGCCGGAACGGGCGCCCGGGCCGCGAACTCCCGCAGGGTCGCCCGGACCTGGGCGTGGACCGCGTCCATCTGCGCTTCCGTGAAGCACTCGGTGCTGTAGGGCAGCTCGACGCGGAAGCGGTCGCGGACCGTCGTCAGCGAGGCGAGCACCGGGCCGGACTGGAGGAACGACGGCGCCTTGCTGGACACCGCGAACCCTCGCATGTCGACGATCTCCAGTCCGGGCGGGCACGGCGGGAGGGTGACGCGTCCGATGTTGGTCATCACCACGCTCGCCGCCAGCAGCTGCGGGGTGGCCAGCAGCCGGTCCAGCGACTGCAGTTCCAGGGCCGGGTCGCCCCGGTCGACCGCGGCGCTCAGGCCCGCGGCGAGACGACGGCCGAGCACGACGAGGTCGGCCCCGGCGGGTACGTCGACCAGGTCCTGGTACCAGGAGGCGGCGGGGACCATGACCTCGCGGCTCAGCGGGGGCTCCACCCGCTCGCGCAGGTCCACCGTGGAGACGCAGGCCAGCCGGTGGCCGGCGTACTCGGCGGGCAGCCCGGAGCGTACGGCCGCGAGCACCGCCGCGCCGACCAGTCCGTGCACCGACACCTCGGCGGTCCGGGCGAACGCCAGGAGGCCCGCGGTCTCGGCGGCGGTCAGCCGGAGACGGCGTGACTGGGTCCGGCCCTGCTCGGGCGCCACCTCACCGGACCGGGCCGCGAGGAACGGGAGGGCGGCGACCGGGGCGCCCTCGGCCCGGTCGCGCCGCGCCTGGACGTAGGCGGCCACGTCCGCCTCGGTGACGGGTGCCAGGCGGTCGTCGATCGCCGCCGGCCAGTCCTCCCGGACCGGCCGGCCGGCCGGGTGCGTGCCGGCCTTGATCTCGGTGTAGTACTGCCAGATGCGGAACAACAGGGCCGTCGCGCTGCGGCCGTCGCAGATCGCGTGGTCGGCGCCCAGGAGCACCGTGTCCTCGTCCGCACCGGTCAGCAGCACCGCACGGACCAGCGGGCCGCCCAGCGGCAGCGGCGTGTTCCACTCCTGGACCAGCGCGTCCGGGCCGTCGGGACGCACGGTGAGGCGCGGCAGTTCGTCGGGCTTCAAAGGGCTGAGGAAACTGCCCTCGGCGTCCTGTTCGAGGCGGCTGCGCAGCGAGGGGTGGTCGGCCAGCACCGCGGTGAACGCCGCGTCGAGCGCGTCGGGGTCGACGCCGCCGCGCACCATGCACATCCGCACGGCTTGCGTTCTCATCTCCCCGGCGTACAGGTTCTCCGAGCGGGATAGGTTGCGACGCATGTCCATCCTGTTCTGTCGACGGTGACGAGACGGTGGGGCGAGGGTGACGAGAGGGGCGGCGGGGGCCGCATGGCGCGAGGACAACGGTGTGCCGGGCTTCAGCCGAGCGTGCCGTCGAGGATCGCGTCCCGGACCGCACGCACTTCCCCGTCGTCGGTGAGGGTCCGGGACTTCTCGATGCCGGCCCGCACCGTCAGCAGGCGCCGCCCCTTGAGCACCACCTGCCCGTCGGCGACGGCCCGGCTGTACAGCTGGGGCGCGCTCTCCAGCGTCACCGCGGCCAGTTTCACGTTCGCCAGGTCCTGGAAGGCGTGCCACTCGTCCGGCTCGCGGACCTTCGGGGTGAAGCGGTAGACCGTGCTCCAGCGCCCGAGTCGCGGCCTGCGCTGAAGGAGGACGCCGTCGCCCTCCTCCACCAGGCGGTACCGGCAGCCGTACTGGACCTGCTCCCGCCCGTCCGTGGCACCGTCGAGACGCAGCGGTTCGAGGAACGACGGTCCGGCGTACCCGACGTCGACGAGCCGGCGCACGCCGTCGACCCGGACCACCAGCAGCATGTGCTCGACATCGACGCCGTACTCCGCCTCCCCCTCGGCCGTGGTGCCGGCGATCAGGTCGGCCTCGTAGCCCAGTTCGCGCAGCAGGCGCTGGAACAGCCGGGTCATCTGGACGCAGCCGCCGCCCCGCCCCGCCGCGACGACGGCGTCGAAGGTGGCGTCCTGGTCGAAGTCGACCAGATCGACCACCGCGCCGCTCGCGGTCGGCACGGCCAGCGAACCGGTGCTGCTGAACGGCACGGCCTCCATGTGCCGCTTGTGGAGCCGGACGAGAGTGGCCAGATCCGGGGCGGGGCGGCCGGCCCGCTCGCTGTCGTGGCCCAGCCGCCGCAGGTAGATGTCGGTGTCGAACACGGTCACTGCCTCTCTGCTCCGGTGAGTCGCGCTGTGCGTCCGGTCGCCGCCCGGGGCGGGGCTGCGTCAGGCATCGGCCTTCGAGCCCTCCAGGTGTGCCAGCAGGTAGCCGGTGAGCGCCGCCGGGGTCGGATGGGCGAAGACGGCCGCGGGGGTCAGCGCGGTGCCGGTACGGCCGCCGAGCCGCCGGGACAGCTCGATCGCCAGCACCGAGTCCAGGCCCAGTTCGAAGAACCCGCGCTCGGCGTCGACCGGTTCGGCCGGATCCAGTTCGAGCACCTCGGTCAGCTGCGCCTGCACCAGGTCCAGTACGGTCCGCTCCCGCTCCTTCGGGCTCTGCCCGCTCAGCAGGTCCGTCCATCCGTTCTCGGCGGTCGCGCCGGACTGCGCCGCGTGGGCGGCCGACCGCCGGCGCATCCGGACCAGCCCGCGCAGCAGCGGCGGTACGGGACGGCCCGCCGCCGGGGCGGCCCACTGCTCGGGCCGGCCGGGCACCGCGAACGGTTCGCCGGAGCGCAGCGCCTCGGACACCGCCGAGAGCGTCACGTCCTGGTCCGTCGTGCCGTCGGCCCCGGTCACGGCCTCCGCGGGCAGCAGCACCGGGGCGCAGCCGGCGAGTCCCGCCGTCCGGCGCCGGGCGACGACCGCCCGGGCGAGGCCGTCGGCCGCGGCGTTCGCCGGGTGGTGCACCGGTCCCAGCAGGGCCGCTGCCGAGGTGACGACCAGGAACAGGGCCGGGCCGGCAGCGGCGGTGAGGTCGTCGAGGTGCCGCAGCGACTCGGTGCGCGCGGCGATCACCTCGGTGAGCCGGTCCGCGTCCAGTTCGGCGAGCCGGGTGTCGTCCGGCAGCCCCACGGCGTGCACCACCCCGGTGAGCGGGTGGTCGTCCGGGATGCCGTCCAGCAGCCGGCGCAGCGCGTCCCGGTCGCCGGCGTCGCAGGCGCGGACGGTCACCGACGCGCCGAGTGCGGTGATGTCGGCGGCCAGTGCGGCGGCGCCCTCGGTGCCGGGTCCGCCCCGGCCGGCGAGGAGAAGGTGGCGCACCCCGTGCTCGGCGACCAGGTGCCGCGCCAGCCGGGCGCCGGCCGTCCCGGTGCCGCCGACGATCAGGACGGTGCCGTCCGGGTCGAGGGCCCGGGCCGTCGCGTCCGTCGCGTCGGCCGGCACCAGCCGCGGCACGTGCACCCGTCCGGCCCGCACGGCGGCCTGCGGTGCGTCCGCGGCCAGGACACGGCCGAGGGCCGACTGTCCGGGGTCCGCGGGCGAGGCGCCCGCGTCCTCCGGCGCGGTGTCGAGCAGCACGAACCGTCCCGGGTACTCGGCCTGGATCGCGGCGATCATCTCCCACACCGCCGCCGCGGCCGGGTCGAGCGCTGCGGCACCGGTGCCCTCGGGACCGGCCGGCACGGCGGCGCGGGTGCGCACCACCAGGCGGCGGCCCTCCAGGTCCGGTTCGTCCAGCCATGCCTGCGCGACGGCGAGCGCGCGACGGCACGCGTCCCCGGGCTCCCGGCCGGTGCCGACGTCGAACACGGCGGCGGCCACGGTGGGCGGGGCGGCGGCGAGTGCGTACACGTCCGTGTCGCCGTCGACGGCGGCCACCTCGACGGCACCGCACGTCGGCGCGGTGTCGAGCGGGACCCACTCGGTGCGCAGCGCACGGCCGTGCCGTCCCGCGGGGACGGCGGTCGCCGGCCGGGCCGTGACGCGGGCCGCGGTGAGTACCGGCAGGCCCGCGTGGTCGGCGGCCTCCAGGCCGACCCCGTCACCGGTCCGCCGCAGCCGGACGCGCAGCGCCGAGGCGCCGGTCGCGTGCAGCACGACCCGCTGCCAGGCCGACGGACGGTGACCCGCCGGGAAGCCCGCCGCGTGCGCCGCGGCCTCCAGCAGCAGCGGGTGCACGCCGAACTGGGCGGCCGTGTCGGCCTGGTCGGCGGGCAGGGCCACGTCGGCGTAGGTGTCCTCGCCGCGCCGCCAAAGTGCGCGCAGGGCCGGCGGCGAGGCGGCGCCGGTCGCCGCGGGCAGTTCGTCGAGGGCGACGGGTTCGGCGCCCGGCGGCGGCCAGGGAGCCGGGTCCGGCTCGGGCGCGGCAGGCGTGGCCATGGCCGTGGGTGACAGCACTCCTTCCGCGTGCACGGTCCACACCGGTCGGCGCCGGTCCTGTGCCGCGGGCGCCGACCGTACGGTCACGGGGCGGCGGCCGGCGGCGTCGGCGCCGTCGACGCTGACCTGGAGGCGTACGGCGTCCCCGGGGCCGAGGACCAGGGGCGTCCGCAGCTCCAGCTGGTCCAGGGTGCCGCAGTCGACCTCGTCCCCGGCCCGGACGGCCAGTTCGACCCAGACCGCGCAGGGCACCTCGGCCGGACCGCCGTCGGTGCCGGCGGTGAGCCAGGGCTGGTCGTGCGCCGAGAGCCGCGCCATGGCCGTCAGCCCGTCCGACGCGGGCAGTTCGACCATCGTGGCGAGCAGCGGGTGCTCGGTGCGGGCCAGCCCCAGAGCGCCGGTGTCGGTCGTCGGAGCGCTGCGCAGCCAGTAGCGCCGGTGGTCGAAGGGATAGGTCGGCAGGTCGCGGCAGAGTTCCCGCCAGGCGGTCGGTTCGGCCGGCAGGGTCGTCGCCCAGGAGACCGGCAGACCGGCGGCGAAGGCCTCCGCGAAGGCGGTCGTCAGCCGCTCCCGGCCGCCCTCGCCGCGCCGCAGGGTGGCGAGCACCGGTGTGCTACGGCCGGTGTCCTGGATGATGTCGAGGAGGGAGGGGACCAGCCCCGGGTGGGCGGAGACCTCGACCAGGGCGCGCGCGTCGGCGCTCACGGCGCGGACGGCGGAGTCCAGTTCGACCGGCCGGCGCAGGTTGCGGAACCAGTAGCCGGCGTCCAGGAGTTCATCGGGGCCGATCCAGCGGCCGTCGACGGTGGAGTAGAACCGGCAGCCGGGCACCAGCCCCTGTGCCGGCCGTTTCCCGATGCCGTCCAGGGCGGCCAGCATCGGCTCGCGGAGTTCGTCGACGAGGAACGAGTGGGAGGCGTAGTCCGCCCGGATCCTGCGGAACCACAGCTGCTGGTCGGCCGCGGCGGCGGCCAGCTCCTCGATGGCGGCGCGTTCGCCGGAGACGGCCACGGTCGCCGGACCGTTGACGGCGGCGATCTCCACCCGGCCCGCGTAGTCGGCGAGCATCTCCGTCATCCGGGCGCGGCTCACGCCGACCACGAGCATCCCGCCGGTGGACGGGAGCGCCGCGGCCATGCGGGAGCGCAGCACGATCGCGCGCAGCCCGTCCTCCACGGACAGCAGGCCCGCGACGCAGGCCGCGGCGATCTCGCCCTGGGACGCGCCGAGCACCACGTCCGGCACCACGCCGGCGGATGCCCAGAGCTGGGCCAGGCCGGTCATCATGACGAACGAGGCCGGCTGGATCACGTCCACCCGGGAGAGGTCGTTCTCCCCGCCGAGCGCCTGTTCCAGGGTCCAGTCGAGGTCGTACTCGGCGAGCAGCGCGTCGCATCGCCGTACCCAGGCGCGGAACTCGGGCTCGTGGTCCATCAGTGCGCGGCCCATGCCGGCCCAGTGGCCGCCCTGGCCGGGGAAGACGAAGACCACCTCGGTGCCCGCGGCGGACGGTCGGCCGGTCACGGCCTGGTCGGCGCCGCCGGCGGCCAGTGCCCGCAGCTTGCCGACGAGTTCGGCGCGGTCGGCCGCGATCACGGTGGCCCGTGTCTCGTGGTGGGTACGCCCGTGGGCCAGGGCCGCGGCCAGGGTCGGCAGGGGTGCGGTGCCGCGCTCGGCGAAGTCGGCCAGCCGGTCCGCGAGCGCGGCCAGCCGGGCCGGGTTCCCGGCCGTCACGACGAACGGCAGGGGGGTGTTCTCGGCGGGGCTCTCCCCCGGCTCGTCCACTCGCGGCGACGGGTCCCGGAGTATCCGGTCCGCTCGCGGCGACGGCTCCCGGAGGATCTCGTCCGCTCGCGGCGACGGCTCCCGGAGGGTCTCGTCCGGCCGCCGCAACGACTCCTGGGGGGTCTCGTCCCCGTGCCGCGGCGGCTCCTGGAGGGTCTCGTCAGGCCGCCGCGGCGGCTCCTCCAGGATGAGGTGGGCGTTGGTGCCGCTCAGGCCGAACGCGGAGACGCCCGCGCGGCGGGTGCGGCCGGGCCGGGACGGCCACGGCCGGGCGTCGGTCAGCAGCTGGATCGTGCCGCTGGACCAGTCCACCTCGGGGGTGGGGGCGTCCACGTGCAAGGTGGCGGGCAGGGCCTGGTGGCGCAGGGCCAGCACCATCTTGATCACGCTCGCCACGCCCGCGGCGGCCTGGGTGTGGCCGATGTTGGACTTCACCGAGCCGAGCCACAGGGGCTGTTCGGGGTCGCGCCGGCCGTAGGTGGCCAGCAGTGCCTGGGCCTCGATGGGGTCGCCGAGCCGGGTGCCCGTTCCGTGCGCCTCCACGGCGTCCACGTCGGCGGGTGCCACCCCGGCGACCGCGAGGGCGCGCCGGATCACCCGCTGCTGGGCCGGTCCGTTGGGCGCGGTGAGCCCGTTGGAGGCGCCGTCCTGGCTGATCGCGGAGCCGCGGACCACGGCGCTGACGGCATGTCCGTTGGCGTGGGCGTCGGCCAGGCGTTCCAGCAGCACCACGCCGACGCCCTCGCCGTTGCCGGTGCCGTCGGCCGAGGCGGCGAACGCCTTGCAGCGGCCGTCGGCCGCGAGCCCGCCGTTCTTGGCGAACTCCACGTACGCGCCCGGCGTGGCCATCACGGTGACGCCGCCGACCACGGCCAGCGAGCACTCCCCGTTGCGCAGTGCCTGGATGGCCAGGTGCATCGCGACCAGGGAGGAGGAGCAGGCGGTGTCCACGGACACCGCCGGGCCGGTGAAGCCGTACACGTAGGACACCCGGCCGGAGACCACGGAGACCGCGCCGCCGGTGCCGCGCAGGCCGTCGGACTGCGCGTCGCCGCCGAACATGCCGTAGCCCTGGCCCATCACGCCGACGAAGACGCCCACGTCGGTGCCGCGCAGGGCGGCCGGGTCGAGGCCACCGTCCTCCAGCGCCTCCCACACCACCTCCAGCAGCAGACGCTGCTGCGGGTCCATGGCCACCGCCTCGCGCGGGGAGATGCCGAAGAAGCCGGCGTCGAACTCCGCGGCGTCCGTGAGGAAGCTGCCCGCCTCCACCGGGACGGCGGACAGGTCCCAGCCGCGGTCGGTCGGGAACGGCGATCGTCCCTCCCCGCGGCGGACCAGCAGCTCCCAGAAGTCGTCCGGCCCCCGCACCCCGCCCGCCAGCCGGCAGCCGAGTCCGACGACGGCGATGTCGTCGTGCGTTCCGGCGGCCGCCGCGGGCGCCGGCTCGGTGGGTGCGGCGGCGGTGCCGGCCAGTTCCGCGCGCAGGAACCCGGCCAGCTGCCGGGGGGTCGGGTAGTCGTAGACGAGGGTGGCGGGCAGGGTCAGCCCGGTGGCGGCGGCCAGGCGGTTGCGCAGTTCCACCGCGCCGAGGGAGTCCATGCCGGCGCCCTTGAAGGCGCTGTCCGGCTCGATGCCGTCGGCGGACGTGTGCCCCAGGACCAGGGCGGCCCGGGAGCGGACCAGGGTCAGCAGCCGCGCCTCCTGCTCGGCCGGGGACAGTCCGACGAGCGCGGCGAGCAGATCGCCGGCCCCGGTGGTGCGGCCGGCCCGCCGGCGCACCCGGACGAGATCCCTCAGCAGCGGCTGCACCGGGCCGCCGGAGGCCGCGTCGGCACGGGCGGCGGCCAGATCCAGCCTGATCGGCACCACGTGTGCCTCGCCGCTGTCGAGAGCGGCGTCGAGCAGGGCGAGTCCTTCCTCCGGACGCAGCGGCAGTACGCCACCGCGGCTCATCCGTGCCCGGTCCGCGGCGTCCAGGTGCCCGGTCATGCCGCCGGTCTGCTCCCACAGGCCCCAGGAGAGGGCGAGGCCCGGCCGGCCGGCCGCGCGGCGCGCCGCCATGAGCCCGTCCACGTAGGCGTTGGCGGCGGAGTAGTTGGCCTGTCCGGCGGAGCCGAGCAGGCCGGCGGCCGAGGAGAACGCCACGAACGCGGCGAGACGGGAGTCCCGGGTCAGCTCGTCCAGGTGCCGCGCGCCCTCCGCCTTCGGGCCGAGGACGGTGGCGAGGCGGGCCGGGTCCAGCGCGCCGAGCAGCCCGTCGTCGAGGACGCCGGCGGTGTGCACGACGGCGGTGAGCGGATGGGCGGCCGGGACGGTGGCGAGGAGCGCGGCCACGGCGTCGCGGTCCGAGACGTCGCAGCCGGCCACGGTCACCGTGGCGCCCAGGCCGGACAGCTCGGCCACGAGGTCTTCGGCGCCTTCGGCGGCCGGTCCGCGCCGCCCGGCCAGCAGCAGGTGCCGGACCCCGCGGGCGCGGACCAGGTGGCGGGCCACGAGGGCGCCGAGGGAGCCGGTGCCGCCGGTGATCAGGACGGTGCCGTCGGGGTCCAGGGCGGGCTGTTCGGGGTTCCGCTCCGCGAGCGGCCCGGCGGGTGCCAGGCGCGGCAGGAGGAGGGCGGTGCCCCGCACCGCCACCTGCGGTTCACCGGTGGCCAGGGCCGCCGCGACCGCCGCCTCGACGTCCGCCGCCACCTCGGTGTCCGGCCCCGGGCCGGTGGCCGCCCCCGGGTCGGCGCCCGCCGCCTCGATGGCCGCCGGATCGGTGACCGTTGCTAGATCAGTGACCGTCGCAGGATCGGTGCCAGCCACCTCGATGGCCGTCGCCGCATCGGTGGCCGTCGCCGGGTCGAGGTCGAGCAGCAGGATCCGGTCCGGCATCTCGGCCTGGGCGGCGCGGACCAGGCCCCAGACGGCGGCCGAGGGGACGTCGGTGACGGTGGTGGTGCCGGCGGGCACGGCGCCGCGGGTCACGACGACGAGCCGGGCGTCGGCCGGAGCCTCGTGCTGCCAGGCCTGGAGCACGGCGAGCACCCGCGCGAGCAGCGGCTGTGCGGCGCGGCCGGCGGCGACGTCGAGCACGGCCGTGGCCGGCCGGCTGTGCCGCCGTCCGTCGGGTCCGGTCTCCTCCGCGCCGGTGTGCGTGCCCGCGGCGGCCGGTGCGGCGGTCCGCCCGGCGAACGCCGTCACGTCCTCGGGGCTCGCCACCGGAGCCATCGCCGTCCGTCCGGGCGGTGTCTCGGACGGCTCCGCGGCGGTCCAGACGACCCGGTACATCGCGTCCGCGGCGGCGCCGGCGCCCACGTCCTCCGGCCGGACCGGCGCCGCCGTCCAGGACCGGGCGGACACCACCGGCATCCCGGACTCGTCGGTCGCCTCCAGGGTCCACCGGTCCGCGCCGAGCGGGGTCAGCCGGGCGCGCAGGCGGCGCGCGCCGCTCGCGTGCAGCACGACCTCCTCCCACACGGTGGCGACAGCGGCGCCGGCCGTCACAGCCCGCGTCACCGTCTCCAGCAGGGCCGGATCGCAGCCGAACTCCGGGGCGTCGCCGGGCTCCGTGCCGTCGTCGCCGAGCGCGACCTCGGCGTACGTCTCCTCGCCGCGCCGCCACAGGCCCAGCAGGACGGGGCTGTCCTCCGGTGTCTCGACCGGCTCGGCGCCGGCCGGCGGCCACGCCCGCGGCACCGGGTCGGGGGCGGCGGGAGTGCGTGCGGACAGCTGACCGTCGGCGTGCCGGACCCAGGCGGTGGAGCCGTCCCGGGCGCCGTGGATCGCGAAGGGGCGGCAGCCCTGCTCGTCGGCCGCGCCCACCGTGATCTCCACCCGCACCCCGGTGTCCGGCGGTACGACGAGCGGGGTCTCGACGGCGAGGCGCGCGACCACGCCGCAGCCGACCTCGTCGCCGGCCCGCACGGCCAGGTCCAGGAGTGCCGCGGAGTTCACCACGGTCGCCCCGTGCACCCGGTGCCCGTCCAGCCAGGGGTGGGTGGCCGACGACAGCCGGACCGTGCCGACCAGTCCCCCGGTGTCCGGCACGGGGACGACGGCGGACAGCAGCGGGTGACCGGCGGCCACCTGGCCGAGGCCGGTCGCGTCGGTGCGCCCGTCGGCCGTCTTCACCCAGTAGTGCGCGCGGTCGAAGGCGTACGTCGGCAGTTCGACGGCGGGCGCGTCGGCCGGGAGCAGCGCCTGCCAGTCGGCCGGTACACCCCGCACGAACAGCTCGGCGAGCGCGCCGATCGCGGTCTGCGCCTCGTCGTGCCCGTCGCGCAGCATCGGCGCGCACACCGGCTCCGCGCCCGCGGCGGCGGCCGTCTCCAGCACCGCCGTGGCCAGGGCCGCGCCCGGTCCCATCTCCACGAACAGCTTTCCGCCCTGCTGGAGCGCGGCGGCCACGCCGTCGGCGAACCGCACCGTGCGGCGTACGTGCTCGACCCAGTAGTCGGGGCTGGTCATGTCGCCGTCCTGGTGGGCGACGACGCGGATCCGCGGCGGCTGCCAGGCGACACCGGCGATCGCCGCGCGGAACTCGGCGAGCATCGGATCCATCCGGGCGGAGTGGAAGGCGTGCGAGACCTTCAGCCGCTTGACCTTGCGGCCCTGTGCGCGCAGCGCGTCGGCGGCGGCGAGCACGGCGTCCTCGTCGCCGGACAGCACCACCGAGGAGGGCTGGTTCACGGCGGCGATGTCGACACCGGAGCCGAGGAAGGGGCGGACCTCGTCCTCGGTGGCGGCCACGGCGGCCATGGCCCCGCCGGCGGGCAGCGCCTGCATGAGCCGGCCGCGGGCGGCGACCACGGTCGCCGCGTCGTCCAGCGAGAGCATGCCGGCGACGTGCGCCGCGGTGATCTCGCCGATGGAGTGGCCGAGCAGCAGCCGCGGGCGGATGCCCCACGACTCGGCCAGGCGGAACAGCGCGGTCTCGACCGCGAACAGTCCCGCCTGGGTGTAGACGGTCTGGTCCAGCAGCGCGGCCTGCGGAGTGTCGGGTGCGGCGAGGACGACGTCCCGCACGGAGGTGCCCGCCGCGCCGCCGAGCCTGTCGTCCAGGCGGGCGCAGGCCTCGTCGAAGGCCGCCGCGTACACCGGGAAGCGGGCGTACAGTTCGCGTCCCATGCCGGGCCGCTGCGCTCCCTGCCCCGGGAACACGAACACCGCGGAGGTGGCGGCGCCGGCCGCGGCCGTCCCGACGGTGGTGCCGGGGACGGTCTCGCCGGCGGCGATCGCGTCGAGCCGTTTCAGCAGGGTCGCCCGGTCCGCCGCGGCGACGACGGCCCGGTGGGCGAGCAGGGCGCGGCCGTCGAGCAGGGTCCGTGCCGTGCCCGGCAGGGACAGGCCGGTCGCGACGGCCGCGCGCAGCCGCTCCGCCTGGCCCGCCAGGGCGGCGGGGGTGTGCGCCGAGACGACGAAGGGCAGTACGGCGTCTGCTCCGCTTTCCGGCGGCTCGGCCGCGGTGGCTGCCGGCTCGGACGCGACGGCTTCGGAGGCGGGCACGGCGGGTTCGGCCGGGGCCTGTTCGAGGATCAGGTGCGCGTTGGTGCCGCTGATGCCGAAGGAGGAGATGCCGGCCCGGCGGGGCCTGCCGGTCTCGGGCCAGGGGCGGCTTTCGGTGAGCAGGGAGACGGTGCCGGCGGACCAGTCGACGTGCGGGGTCGGCTCGTCCACGAAGAGGGTGGCGGGCAGCGTGCCGTGGGCCAGGGCGCCGACCATCTTGATCACCGAGGTCACGCCGGCCGCGGCCTGGGTGTGGCCGAGGTTGGACTTGACCGAGCCCAGCCACAGCGGCCGGTCGGGCGAGCGGTCCCGCCCGTAGGTGGCGATGATCGCCTCGGCCTCGCTCGGATCGCCGAGCGTGGTGCCGGTGCCGTGCGCCTCCAGCGCGTCGACCTCGTCCGGTGCGATTCCGGCGGCGGCCAGCGCCGCGCGGATCACCCGTTGCTGCGAGGGGCCGTTCGGCGCGGTGAGTCCGTTGGAGGCACCGTCCTGGTTCACGGCGGAGCCGCGGATCACCGCGAGGACGCGGTGGCCGTTGCGCCGGGCGTCGGACAGCCGTTCCAGGAGGACGACGCCCACGCCCTCGGACAGCACGGTGCCGTCGGCCGCCGCGGAGAAGGCCTTGCACCGGCCGTCCGCGGCCAGTCCGCGGGCGCGGGAGAAGCCGGTGACGCCGACCGGGGAGCCCATGACGGCGACGCCGCCGGCGAGGGCCAGCGCGCACTCGCCCTGGCGCAGCGCCTGTGCCGCGAGGTGGATCGCCACGAGGGACGAGGAGCAGGCGGTGTCCACCGTCATGGCCGGTCCCTCCAGCCCGAACACGTAGGACACCCGGCCGGAGGCGACGCTGCCGGCGGTGGCGGTGGTGGTGAAGCCCTCCAGTTCGGAGGGCACGTCGGCGAGTGAGCCGAGGTAGTCGTGGATCGACATGCCGGTGTAGACGCCGACGTCCTGCCCGCGCAGCGACAGCGGGTCGATGCCGGCGCTCTCCAGCACCTGCCAGGTGGTCTCCAGCAGCAGCCGCTGCTGCGGGTCCATGGCGAGCGCCTCGCGCGGGGAGATCCCGAACAGGGCGGCGTCGAAGTACCCGGCGTCGTGCAGGAATCCGCCCTGCCGGGTGTAGGCGGTGCCGGCGCGGTCGGGGTCGGAGTCGAAGAGACGGTCGAGGTTCCAGCCGCGGTCGTCCGGGAACTGCGAGATGCCGTCGCGGCCGTCGGCGACGAGCTGCCACAGCTCGGCGGGCGAGGTGACCCCGCCGGGCAGCCGGCAGGCCATGCCGACGATCACGACGGGGTCGTCGTCCGGGGCTTCGGCCGGCGCGGCCGGGCGCTCGGGTGTGACGGTGCCGAGCGTGCCGCCCACCTGTGCGAGCAGGTGCCGGGCGAGGGCCCGGGGGGTGGGGTAGTCGAAGATGAGCGTGGCGGGCAGCTTGACGGCGGTGGCCGCGGACAGCCGGTTGCGCAGTTCCACGGCGGTCAGCGAGTCGAAGCCGATGTCGCCGAACCGCTCGGCGTCCATGGCGGGATCGGCCTGCCCGAGGCCGAGGACGACCGCCACCTCGGTGCGGATGAGGTCGAGCACCAGCTCGGTCTGCTCCTGGTCGGAGAGTCCGGCGAGCCGGCGGGCCAGTGCGCCCTGGGCGTCGGCACCGGCCTGGGCCGTCCGCCGCGCCGGGCGCACGAGGGCGCGGAAGAGCGGCGGGACGGTCCCGTCCGCGGCCGACTCGGCGCGTACGGCGGCGAGATCGAGCCGGATCGGTACGAGGAGCGGGTCGCCGCACCGGATGCCGAGGTCGAAGAGGGCGAGTGCCTCGGCCGTCGGCATCGGGCGGACGCCGCCCCGGCTCATCCGGGTGCGGTCGACCTCGGCGAGTCCTCCCGTCATCCCGGTGGCCGGGCTCCACAGGCCCCAGGCCAGGGACACGGCGGGCAGTCCCGCCGCTCGCCGGGCCGAGACGACGGCGTCGACGTAGGCGTTGGCCGCCGCGTAGTTGCCCTGGCCCGCCGAGCCGAAGACGCTCGCGGCGGAGGAGAACGCGGCGAAGACCTGGGGCGGCCGGTCGCGGGTCAGCTCGTCCAGCAGGCGCAGCGCGCCGGCCTTCGGCGCGAAGACGCCGGCCATGCGGTGCGGGTCGAGGCCGGCGATGACGCCGTCGTCCAGGACACCCGCGGCGTGGACGACGCCGGTCAGCGGGTGCTCGGCGGGGATGGCGGCGAGCAGCGCCGCGAGCGCGTCGCGGTCCGACACGTCGCACGCGGTGACGGCGACGGACGCGCCCTGCGCGGTCAGTTCGTCCACGAGGGCGGTCACGCCCTCGGCGGCCGGGCCGCGCCGGCTCGCCAGCACCAGGTGGCGCACCCCGTGCTCGGTCACCAGGTGGCGGGCCAGCAGCGCGCCGAGCACTCCGGTGCCGCCGGTGATCAGCACGGTGCCGTCCTCGGCGAACCCCGTGGGTGTGCCGGGTTCGGTGAGCCGGGCGCGGCCGAGTCGCGGGGCGAGTACGGCGTCGTCGCGTACGGCGGTCTGCGGCTCGCCCGTCGCGAGGGCCGCCTCGATCGCCCGGTCCCGGTCGGCTCCGGGCTCGAGGTCGACCAGGACGAACCGGCCGGGGTTCTCGGCCTGTGCCGCGCGCAGCAGTCCCCATACCGCGGCGGCGGCCGGGTCGGTGACCGGGCCGGGTGCGGGGACCGCGCCCCGGGTCGCCACGACCAGCGGCACTGTGGCGAGGAGCGGTTCCTCCAGCCAGGCCTGGAGCACGCCGAGCACCCGGCACAGCAGCGGCAGCGGGTCGTCCGCGGCGGGGGTGCCGGCGTCGGGGTGCGCGGTCAGGTCGAGCACGGCGAGGTCGGGTACCGGCTCGCCCAGTTCCTCGGCGAGCGCGATCCGCGCCACGTCACCGGAGGTGGCGACGAGGGCCTGGTGGTCCGCCGGCCGCCCGGCGGCCGGCGGCACCCGCGTCCAGTCGACCTGCCACAGCGTGTCGGGGGCCTGCCGGGCGGGCTCGGTCCCCAGGTCGGACAGGGGCAGGGAGACCAGGGACTGCATGGTCAGGACCAGGGCCCCGGTCTCGTCCGCGGCGTCGAAGGACAGCGCGTCGGGGCCCGCCGGCGCGACCCTGACGCGCAGCGCGCCGGCGCCCGTCGCGTGCAGCCGGACGCCGTTCCAGGCGAACGGCAGGACGTTGCGGTCGTCGTCGCGCCGGTGGAAGGCGTTGGCGTGCAGCGCGGCGTCCAGGAGCGCGGGGTGGATGCCGAACTTGTCGACGTCCTCGCGGTGTTCGGCGGGCAGTACGGCTTCGGCGAAGATCTCCTCGCCGCGCCGCCAGACGGCGGTCAGTCCGGCGAAGGCCGGCCCGTAGTCGTATCCGCGGTCGGCGAGGCGGGCGTAGAAGTCGTCGACGTCCTCCCGGTGTGCGCCGGGCGGCGGCCACTGGCCGAAGTCGAATCCGCTGCCGCCGGTGTCGGCGGAGGAGTCGGACAGCGTGCCCGCCGCGTGGCGGGTCCAGCCCTCCCCGTCCCGGGAGCTGTACACCTCGACCGGGCGGCGTCCCGTCGTGTCCGTGCCGCCGACCGCGACCTGCACCCGGACGGCGCCTTCGGCGGGGAGCACGAGGGGTGCCTCGATCACGAGTTCGTCGAGGACTCCGTGGCCGAACTGGTCGCCGGCCCGGATGGCCAGGTCGACGTAGGCGGTTCCGGGGACCAGCACGGTGTTCTGGATGCGGTGGCCGGCCAGCCAGGGGTGGGTGGCGAGCGACAGCCGGGAGGTGAAGACCAGGCCGTCGGTCTGCGGGAGTTCCACCACCGCGCCCAGGAGCGGGTGGTCGCTGGTGGTCTGGCCCAGGGACTCGGCGCCGGCCCTGGTGCCGGGCATGGTGATCCAGTACCGCTGGTGTTCGAACGGGTAGGTGGGCAGGTCCAGCGGGGCGGGCCCGCGCTCGGGGACGGCCGTCGTCCAGTCGACCGTCACCCCGCGCACGAACGCCTCGGCCATCGAGGTGAGCATCCGGTCCAGGCCGCCTTCGTCGCGGCGCGTCGAGCCGACGGCGAGGACGTCGGCGTCGAGTTCCTCGGCGATGTCGGTGACGGCCGGCGTCAGGACGGGGTGGGCGCCGAGTTCGACGAAGACCCGGTGTCCTTCGGCGATCAGCTCCCGTACGGCCGGATCGAACAGGACCGTCTGCCGCAGGTTGCGGTACCAGTAGCCGGCGTCGAGCCGGTCCTCCTTGCCGAGCCACCGGCTCTCCACCGTGGAGTAGAAGGGGATGCGGGGCGGCGCCGTCGCCAGCCCGGCGAGGTCGGCCTCCAGGGTGGACCTGATGCTCTCGACGTAGTGGCTGTGCGAGGCGTAGTCGACGGGGATGCGGCGGAACCGGAAGCCCTGTTCCGCCGCCTGCGCGGCGAGTTCGTCCAGGGCGTCGGCCTCGCCGGCCACGACCACCGTGGACGGACCGTTGACCGCGGCGACCTGGAGCCGTTCGGCCCACGGTGCGATCCGTGCGCGCACCTCGTCCACGGGCAGCCCGACGGAGGCCATTCCGCCGCCGCGCGGCAGCACGTGGGCGATGGCCTGGCTGCGCAGGGTCACGACCCGCGCGGCGTCGGCGAGGGACAGCGCGCCGGCCACGCAGGCCGCGGCGATCTCGCCCTGCGAGTGGCCGATCACCGCGTCCGGGACCACGCCCGCGGACTTCCAGACCTCGGCGAGGGCGACCATGACCGCGAAGCACACGGGCTGGACGACGTCGACGCGCTCCAGTTCGCTGCCGTCGCCGCGGAGCACCTCGGTCAGCGACCAGTCGACCCACCGGTCGAACTCCTCCTCGCACTCCGCGATGCGGGCGGCGAAGACGGGAGAGGTGTCGAGCAGTTCGCGTCCCATGCCCGCCCACTGGGTGCCCTGTCCGGGGAACGCGAAGACGGTCTTGCCGGGTCCTGCCTGGCCGGCGGCACCGGTGAGCACGCCGGTGCCGCCGGCCAGGCA
>NZ_MUMF01000271.1 GCF_002155905.1 Streptomyces tricolor
GGGAAACCGATCGGTTTCCCCTCTGGAGATGGACATGACGTCGATCAAGAACTCCGTCGCGCTGGTCACGGGCGGCAGCCGCGGCCTGGGCAAGGCGCTGGTGGAAGAGCTGTACGCACGCGGCGCCGCGAAGGTGTACGCCACGGCCCGCGACCCGCGCAGCGTCACGCACCCCGACGCCGTACCCCTCGCCCTGGAGGTCACCGACCCCCGGTCCGTCGAGGCCGCGGCGGCACAGGCCCAGGACGTCACCGTCCTGGTCAACAACGCCGGCATCCTGCTCGGCGCGCACTCCTTCCTCGACGCGGAGGTGGACGACGTACGCCGGGAGTTCGAGACGAACTTCTTCGGGCCGCTGCTCGTCACCAGGGCCTTCGTGCCGGTCATCGAGCGCAACGGAGGCGGGCACCTCCTGAACGTCCACTCCGTGCTCTCCTGGCTCGGTGTCGCCGGCTCCTACAGCGCCACCAAGGCGGCCCTGTGGTCCCAGACCAACTCGCTGCGCCTGGAGCTGAAGCCGCGTGGCATCGGGGTCACCGGGCTGCACGTCGGCTACGTCGACACCGACATGGCCGCACACGTGGACGCTCCCAAGTCCGCCCCGCGGGACGTCGCCGCGCTCGCGCTCGACGGCGTCGAGTCCGGGGCGCACGAGGTGCTGGCGGACGACTTCAGCCGACAGGTCAAGGCGGGGCTCTCCGGGGAGCTGACGGCGCTGTATCCGCAGCTGGCGGCCTAGGCGCCCGGGGCGGACCCCTGCGAGCCGGGCGGCGACCCGGCTCGGCGGCGGCGGTGCGGGAGGGCGCGTATGTGCGCTGCTCCTGGGGCCTCCTGGCGGTCGGATCGAACGGGGGACCGCCGCGCCCTCCGTCCGTGTGGACCGCCGCGGCCCGGTGCGGAAGCGGTGGCAGCGACGGGCATGCCCGTCGGTGACAGCGCCGCGCCGCCCCACGCCCGTGGGGGTCCCACGTCCGTGGGGGCCCACGTCCGTCGGGAGACGTCATGGAACCCCGCCCCGCACCGCGAGGGAGCACCAAATAGGACGCCGCCCGGGTCCCCGAGGCCCGGGCGGCGACGGCAGCGGACGGTCCGCTCGGCGGGGGAGCCTCGGACACCCCGCCCCGTACCGTGCGGATCATGCCGCTCGGCGACTCGATCACCGTGGGCGTGAACGGCACCGGCGTGGCCGGGTACCGCGCCGGACTCCTCGGTGGTCTCCACCGCCTCGGCCACGACATCGACTTCTTCGGACCGATCGTCAACGCCTTCGAACAGCAAGGGGATCCCGGCTACGCCGCGATCTCCGGCATCACCGTCCAGGGGCTCGCCGCGCTGCTGCCGCAGTGGGTCCCGGCCGCCCGCCCGGACTGGGTGCTCCTCCACATCGGCGCGAACAACATGTACGGTCCCGACCACATCGCCGCCCCGAGCCACCAGTGCTCCTTCGTCGAGAGCCGCTGAGTCTGGCTCCCTCGGCCCGCATCCTGCTCGCCTCGATCATTCCCTCCCGGGTGCCCGAGCGGCCGGCGCACATCGACGACTACAACCGCCACGTGCGCCGGATCGCCGAGGAAACCGGGGGCGGGACCCTGGTTTTCTTCGTGGACATGGCCCCGCGCTCCACGCCTCGCCGCAGGGCGGCGACGACCTCTCCGACCTCGTCCACCCCACGACCAGGGGTACGCCAAGACGGCGGCCGTCCGGCGGCACGCCCTCCACGCCCGGCTGCCCGCCCCCACGGCCGGGCCGATCCTCACCAGCAACCCGCACCTGCACAGACCCCATGGCTCTCGGACGCCGTCCAGCAGGCCCGCGGCAACGCTCCCGGCTACTTCCCGGGTTGGACGAACCAAGGGGTGAACGCCTGTCACGGGCGTCTCGCCGGTCCCGACAACGGCTCCCACGCGGTGGGCCTCTTCACCGGCGCCGGATTCCTCGGCATCTCCACCCGGCTCGCCACCACCGCCGGCCGCCCGGTCCGCGTCACCTTCCGCGCCCGTGCCAGCACCCTCGCGGGCGACTGTGGCCTGCGGCGAACCCGCCACCCCGGGAAGGATTTTCGGTGTCAGGCCGAGGGGCACCCCCTGGCCACCGTCATCGTCACCGACGACTGGCGCACCTGGACGTACGACTTCACGCCCACCGGCCCGGACACCGGGCTGCGCTTCACGCCGGGCCCCCGGGCCGGCTGCGGCGGCCCCCTGCTCACGGACGTGGTGGCCCGGGAGACCGGCTCGTGAGCGCCTCGGGAGAAAAATGGCATGCGCCGGCGCGGGTGACCGCGTTACCGTGACCGCATGTCTACGCCCCGAATTTCTTAGCTGAGGACCCGCTTCCCCGCCAGAAGTGTGTCCTTTTGCTTTTTCGGAGCGTTCAACAATGATCACCGTCCGTGATGCCGAGCTGCGCGCCGGCGCCCGCCTCCTGCTCTCCGGCGTCTCCTTCACCGTCTCCCCGGGAGACCGGATCGGCCTCGTGGGCCGCAACGGCGCCGGCAAGACCACCCTCATGACCGCCCTCGCCGGGCAGTCCAGGCCTGCCGCCGGCGTCGTCACCCGCACCGGCCCGGTCGGCTTCCTGGCCCAGGACTCGCGCGCCGCCGACCCGGCCGTGACCGTCACCGACCGGATCCTGTCCGCCCGCGGTCTCGACAGCGCGCTGCGCACCCTGCGCACGGCCGAGGCGGCGATGGCCGACGCCGCCGACGCGGCCTCGCTGGAACGGGCCATGCGCGCCTACGCCCGCGCCGAGGCCGCCTTCCAGGCAGGCGGAGGCTACGCCGCCGAGGCCGAGGCGGCCCGCGTCGCCGCCGGCCTCGGCCTGCCCGAACGCGTGCTGGGCGAGCCGGTGGGCGCCCTCTCCGGCGGGCAGAAGCGCCGCGTGGAGCTCGCCCGCATCCTCTTCGCCGGCACCGACCGCACCCTGCTGCTCGACGAGCCGACCAACCACCTCGACGCCGACTCGCTCACCTGGCTGCGCGGCTTCCTCCAGACCCACCAGGGCGGCCTGGTGGTGATCAGCCACGACACGGCCCTGCTCGCCGACGTTGTCAACCGCGTCTTCCACCTGGACGCCACCCGGGCCACCATCGACATCCACAACACGGACTGGCGGACGTACCTGAGCCGGCGGGACGCGGACGAGCGGCGCCGCACCCGGGAGCGGGCCAGCGCGGAACGCAAGGCCGCCGCCCTGCACGCCCAGGCCGACCGGATGAAGGCCCGCTCCGCCACCGCCACCATGGCCCGGAGCATGGTCCGGCGGGCCGACCGGATGCTGGCCGAACTGGAGCCGGCCCGGCGCACCGAGAAGACCGCCCGGATCCGGCTGCCCGAGCCCGCCCCCTGCGGACGCACCCCGCTCGGCGCGATCAGCCTCGCCAAGTCCTACGGCGGCCACCGCGTCCTCGACGGGGTGGACCTGGCGGTCGACCGGGGCAGCCGGCTGGTCGTGCTCGGCCTCAACGGCGCCGGCAAGACCACCCTGCTGCGCATCCTCGCCGGCGCCGAACGGCCCGACGGCGGACGCGTGGTGCACGGGCACGGGCTGCGCCTGGGCTACTTCGCCCAGGAGCACGACACGCTCGACACCGGGCGCACGGTGCTGGAGAACCTCGCCTTGGCCGCACCGCACCTGAGCCCGGGGGAGGCGCGGCGCGTCCTGGGCGCCTTCCTGTTCACCGGTGACGACGCCGACAAGCCCGCCGGTGTGCTGTCCGGCGGGGAGAAGACCCGGCTGGCCCTGGCCGGTCTGGTCCACTCCGGGGCGAACGTCCTGCTGCTGGACGAGCCCACCAACAACCTCGATCCGGCCTCCCGCGACGAGGTGCTGGCCGCGGTCGGCTCCTACCCCGGCGCCCTCGTGATGGTCACGCACGACGAGGGCGCCGTCGACGCGCTGCGACCGGACCGGGTCCTGCTCCTGCCGGACGCGGCCGAGGACCTGTGGAACGAGGACTACCGGGACCTGATCGCCCTGGCCTGACACCGGATCCCGCCCGGCCCGGCCTCCGCCGCGGGGGCCGGGCCGGTGGGGGAGTCCCGAGCGCCGAGGGTCACCGCGCGCTGATGAGCAGCCCGTTGTCCGCGAGGGATCAGAAATGGGTGCCGCCGTCGACACGGATCTCGGTGCCGGTGACGAACCCGCCGTCCCGTGAGCCGAGCATCGCGACGACGGACGCCACCGTCTCCGGCCGGCGCATCCGCGGCCGAGGGCGGGGGAGAGCTTCGCGAACAGACTCATGCCGGCGTCGGCGAGCAGCCCCGGCCCCCGGCTCTGCCCGCCGACGCCGCTGCCGTCGGTCATCCCGTCCGGGGAACGGCTCGCCCCGGTCGCCGCCCGGCCCGACGACGGGCGTCCGGAAGCATTGCGGGTACGCCTGGTCGCGACGGCTGCCACGGACGCGATCCGCATCGCGCTGGAGACCTGGGCCGCCACGGAGGCCGGCGTCACGGGCGAGGGCTCCCCGGCGGCCCTGGCCCTGCGGTGCCTGCGTCAGCTCCTGGGCGGGATGGGCTGGTCGCCGGGGCGCGGGTGATTGTCAGTGGGTCCCCTTACGGTGAGGAGCAGTTGAGGACCTGCTGGAACGGCTGCGGGTCCGTCCTGGGGAGGGGTGTGCCATGTCCACGGCGTCCACGGTGTCGACGACGTATCTGGAGCTGTCGCAGGAGGGCGGCGGCGCCCACAAGTTCTACGAAGTGACCGTCGACGGGCAGACGGTGACGGTGCGGTACGGCAGGATCGGCGCCGCCGGGCAGACCCAGACCACGACGTTCCCGACCGTGGAGAAGGCCCGGGCCGCAGCCGCCAAGAAGGTGGGGGAGAAGGTCCGCAAGGGATACGCCCCGGCCGTCCAGGGACAGCGCGCTCCGCGCCAGGTGACCCGCCGGCAGGTCAGCTCCGCCCCGTCCACCGCCCGGGCCGTGGCACCGATGCTGTGGCGGTTCCGCACCGGTTCCGCCGCGTTCGGCATCCACGTCGACGACGACCGCTGCTGGGTGGGCAACCAGGCCGGTGACGTCTACACCCTGGACCACGAGGGCGCCGTACTGGCCCGCTTCAGCCTGCCGGACGGGGTGAAGTGCCTGGTCGCCGACGACTTCTGGATCTACGCCGGCTGCGACGACGGGAAGGTCTACGACCTCTCCTCCAAACTCCCCTTCGCCGCCTACGACATCGCCGCCGACGTCGACATCTTCTGGCTGGACATCCACGAGGGCGTCCTGGACGTCTCCGACCGCGACGGCCGGCTCACGGTCATCGACCACGAGGACGAACACCAGTGGTCCCGCCGCAGCCAGGGCGAGCACGCCTGGATGGTCCGCGCCGACGACCGCGCCGTCTACCACGGCCACCACCGGGGCGTGACCGCCTACGCACCGGACGGCGGCGGCGAGCTGTGGCACACCCCCACCAAGGGCGGCGTGCTGTTCGGCTGGCAGGAACAGGACGCGGTGTACGCCGGCACCGCGCACCGCGTGGTCCAGCGGCTGTCCAAGCACACCGGCGCCGTCGAGGCGACGTACGCCTGCGACGCCCCCGTGTACTCGTGCGCCACCTCGCCCGGCGGCCGGTTCGTCTTCGCCGGGGACGCGGCCTCCTCCGTCTACTGCTTCGACCGGGACGGCCGGCGCCTGTGGAAGCTCGGCACGGGCAGCGGCTCGGCGCTGTCGATGCAGTACCGCGACGAGCGGCTGTACCTGGTCACCACCGACGGCTCGCTGGTCTGCGTCGACGCGAGCGAGGCGGCCATCTCGGCGGCCCAGCAGGGCACGGTGCCGGTGGTGCGCGACGTCAAGCTCGCCGCCGCCCTGCCGACCTACGCCCCGGCCACGGCCGCGGCCGCGGTGTCCACGGTCGACCGGGCGCCCGCCGGAGCGGTGGTGGTCGAGTGCGTCCAGGAGAGCGGCCGGCTGCGGGTGCATGTGGTCTCCGACGGCTACGACTCCTCGTGGAACGTCCAGTTCCCGCGCGCGATACGGGAACCCGGCGCCCGGTACGTCGTCGACGCCCTGCACCCGGCGGCGGGCGGCTTCTACCGCGTCCGCGGCGACATCCGCCGCCTGCTCTGACACCCCCCTCACCCCGGCGAGCGGGCGGCGGGTTCGCGGTGCCGGGCGCCCCGGCCGTCACCCCCGGACGGACGCGCCGACGGACGTGCCGAGGGTGTCGGACGGGTCGGCAGCGGCGGCGATCAGCTGCCGCTCGCTCGCCTCGGGGATGGCCCACCGGAAGAGCGGCAGGGCCATGCCGGTCGTCACCACGGCGACCAGCACCAGCAGGGAGAAGACGTCCCGCGAGATGATCCGCTCGGCCAGACCGACGTTGATGAAGATCAGGATCATCAGTCCCCGGGCGTTCATCAGGCCACCGACGGCCCATGACTCCCGCCAGCTGAAACCGATGCTCCGCATGGCGAGCGCGCACCCGGTGTACTTCCCGGCCACCGCCGCCGCCAGCATCAGCAGGAAGGCGAGCAGCATCGTCCACCCGGCGATCCCGTCGAGCTGGGTGTTGAGTCCGGAGAAGGTGAAGAAGGCCGGGAGCATCAGCACGCAGACCAGGTCCATCATGCGGTGGTGCAGCGCCGCGACGAACGCCGGGTTCTTCGGCATGGACAGCCCGGCGATGAACCCGCCGAAGACCGAGTAGACGCCGATCAGGTCCGTGAACCAGCCGGCGGCCAGGACGATGAGGAGGACGATGTACAGGTGGTCGAACCCGAACCGGCCGGTCCGCTCCACCCGCTCGCCCAGCGGCTTCAGGGCCCGCGCCACGAACACCAGCATCACCACGGAGAACAGGGCGGCGAGGACGATCGTCCCCAGCGCCTTGCCCAGGCCCTGGTTCCCGTGCAGCGCCGTCAGGACCGCCAGGAAGCACCAGGCGGCGGCGTCGTCCAGGGAGGCGCCCAGGAGGGACAGCCGGCCCAGGCGGGAGTTCTGCAGGTTCCGCTCGTACAGAATGCGGGCGAGCATCGGGAAGGCCGTGATCGACAGCGCCCCGCCCAGGAAGAGGCAGAACTCGCCCATGCCCACGTCGGACAGCGACATCTCGCCGTGCAGCACCGCGCCCACGCCCACCCCAAGGACCAGCGGCGCGCCTATGCCCGACAGGGCCAGGACGGCGGCTCTGCCGCCCTCCCGCGCGTCGGCGGCCTTGTGGCTGAAGCCCGACCCCACGAGGAACATGAAGAGCGTGAGACCCACCGTGCTCCACACGTAGAGGACCGACTTGACGTCGGCCGAGAACAGGGACGTCTGGCTCTGCGGCCAGAGCTTCCCCAGCACCGTGGGGCCCAGCAGGACACCGGCGACCATCTCGCCGAGCACGCGCGGCTGTTTCAGCGCCACGGCCAGCCGGCCGCACAGCCCGGACGCCGCCAGCACCAGCAGCACGGCCGGTAGGACATCCAGGAGCAGGGCCAGGTTCTTGTCCGTCGGCGTGTTGAAGAAGGACATCTCAGTTCTCCTCGTCGTGCCGGTGTCGTTGGGTCTCCCGGTCGCGCACGGCCCACCCGACGCTGCGGGGCGCCACCGCCCCCGCGGCCGCCAGCACGGCGCCGACCAGCAGCCAGGCGAGGGCACCGCGACTGACCACCAGGGCCACGACCAAGGGAGCGATGACCTGCTGCAGGCCCACGCTGAGCCAGAACAGGGAGACGTAGGCGGACTCCTGGCCCTTGCGGGCCAGGCCGTAGGACACCCCCCAGCCGCCGGCGGACTGCAGCAGCTCACCCGCCGTCAGAGCGACGGCCGAGGCGAGCAGTACCGCGACGGCCGGCACGGCCGGCAACCGGGGCACCGCGGCGAGCAGTACACAGCACCCGGCCAGGGCGAGCCCCGCGGTCCGCATCAGCCGCGCCGCGGTCGGCAGTTCCTCGGCCCCTCGGCTCGCCCGCACCTGGAACAGGACGGCCAGCACGGCGTTGAGGACCACCACCGCGGAGACCGTCGACCGGGGCGCCTGCGATTCCTGGGTCACCCACATCGGTATGCCGACGCTCAGCAGGGTGATGTGCATCGTCAACGCCCCGTTCAGCAGCGCGAGGACGACGTACGGGCGGTCCTTGAAGACGTCGAAGGACAGCGTCCGGCGCAGCCGGGAGGCGTCGGCCGTCGCCCCCGGCCGCAGCGGCAGCCGCCCGGCGATGACGGCCAGCCCCACGAACGAGGCGGCGTTGGCCAGGATGACCGCGGCGTAGCCCGACCAGTGGTCCACCAGGAGCGCGAGGCTGCCCAGCAGCGCGCCGCCCGCATAACCGCAGTTGCGCACCGCGCCCATGACCGCCATGGTGCGCACCCGGGCGTCCTCCGGCACGGCCATGCCGACCAGCACCTGCCCGAGCGGCGCGGCGGCCTTGTCGACCAGGCCCATGAGCACCATGAGCACCACGAAGGAGGTGAAGTCCGGAACGAACGGGTAGACGACGAAGCACGCCGCCCGCCACAGGGTCACCAGCACCAGAAGCCGTCGCGGCCCGAACCGGTCGGCGACCATCGCGACCGGCACCGTCGTCACGAGCCCCACGCCGGCCGCCAGGCTGAGGCCGACGGCGACCTGGGAGGCGGACAGCCCGACGCTGCGGGTGAGGAAGACCACCGAGACGGAGAGGAACGCTCCGGTCCCGGTGGCGTCGGCCAGGGCCATCGCCACCAGGCCGCGTTCGGCCCGTCCGGGCGGCCACAGGGCCGCCAGCCGCCGGCCGAGCCGCGCCCACGGCGTCGGCGCGGCCGGGCCGCCCGGCGCGCCGGCACCGCCCCCCGCTCCGGTCGGCTCGGCCGAGGTGTTCTTGCGCGCCATGGCCGTCACCGGGTCCGCACGCGGACCGAGGCGGCGGCGGCGACCGCCCGGCTGTTTGCCTCCTCGGGGTTCCGGCCGGTGGCCAGGGCGTAGCCGTACCGGTCCCAGGAGGACGACCACGGCCGGATCCGGTCGCCCTCGGCGACCGTCACCTGGAGACTGTGCACCCCCGGACGCTCCCGGGCCTCCGCCACGCCCTCCACGGACACCACCTCGCCGGGCGGCGCGGACATGAACCGGATGGCCGCCGCTCCCGCGGCCCGCTGCGGCAGCCGCGGGCGCCGCCCGGCCAGGATCTCGATCAGGGCCGGCCGGATCGCGGTCGCGTAGGCCAGGTCGAGCAGATCGGTCAGGCGGTCGCCCGGACACCGGCCGGCGCACTCGATCAGGACCAGCTCGCTCCCCGTCATGATCCACTCCGCGTGCAGGATCCCGGACCCGAACCCGGTCGCCTCGACGAGCCGGCGCATCGCGGTCCGCATGTCCTGCTCGGTCTCGGCGCTGACCGGGGCCGGCAGGACATGGCCGGACTCCACCGGATGCCGGCCGCCGATCACCGACTTCTCCGTGACGTTGAAGAACTCGACGCCGCCCTCGCGCACCAGGGCCTCGACGCTGTACTCGGTGCCGTACACCCGCTCCTCGGCGAGGAAGCGCCGGTCCAGCGGACGGTCGGGCGCGTGGCCGGGTTCGGCCGCCTCCAGCAGCGCCTGCCAGGCCCGTTCGGCCTCGGCGGGATCGCAGTGGTCGAGCAGCTGGACGCCGACGCTCGCCTGCCGGTCGGCGGGCTTGACGACCACGGGACCGGCCTGGGCGAACGCGACGATGTCCTCGGGGCCGCGGATCTCCCGCCAGCGGGGCGTCGGCATCCCGGCCCTGCCGGTCGCCTCCCGCAGCAGCAGCTTGTCCCGGAGGACGGCGGCGGCCCGGGAGGTGGCGCCCGGCAGACCGAGCTTCTCCGCGATCGCCGCGGCGGCCGGCACCGCGTACTCCAGGGCCGGTACCACCGCCTCGATCGGCCAGGACCGGTGCAGTTCGGTCGCGATGTCGACGCAGTCGCCGCCCTGCTGGTAGGTGGCCGGGAGCACCGCGCGCAGACAGGCCCGGCGCTCCGCCTCCCCCTCCAGGCCCCGGTGCCGGATGTTGTCGGGCTCCTCCAGCACCACGATGCTGCCGTCGGCGACGGCCCCCTCCACGGCGTCCAGGAAGACGGAGCCGAAGCCGACCATGAGAACGTGCGTCACCGGTGGGTCCCTTCGTGGTGCGATGGCCTGTCCTGCGGGCGGGCGGCCGGGTCGAGGCGCTGGAACTGGTCCCGTACGAAGGCCACGTTGGCGGCCACCCGCGCGTAGCCGTCCGCGCCGCTCGCCCGGAAGACGGCCCGCCCGGTACGCCAGTAGCCGAGGCGGATGCCCTCGTGCTGCCGCACCTTCGGCTGGGCCCGCGCGTCCAGACTGAGCGCCAGGACGGCGTCGGCGCAGGGGAAGTCGTACGAGTGCCAGCGGAACGGCGCGCCCGCCCAGCCGCCGAAGAACGCCACCCCGGCGGTGCCCGTGGCGCGCGGCACCTCGGGCAGCTCGCCGCGCAGGAGTGCCGTGAAGTACACGTCGTAGGCGCGGACGCCGTACGCCTCGGCCAGCAGCTGCACGATGCTGCCCCCGCCGAACCGGGTGTGCAGTTCCACCAGTTCGACCCGGCCGTCGTGCAGCATCAGTTCCGCGTGCAGCGCCGAGGTCCGGATCTTCAGGGCGGAGACGACGTCCTGCAGGTAGGCCCGCACCGGGTCCAGCCACCGCGCGGTGTGGCCGCTCGGCATGACATGGCCGACCTCGTAGTAGTGGGGGACACCGGTGTTGAACTTGTCGGTCAGGCCGAGGATCCGGACCTCGCCGTTCACACAGACCGCCTCGGCGCTGATCTCGTCGCCCGGGATCACCGACTCCACGATGAGGCGGTCGCGCCCGGACTCCGCGGCGGCGTCGGCGTCGTAGAAGTCCCTCAGGGCGTCCGCGTCCGAGGGGACGGCGATGTGCCGGACGCCGTGGCTGCCGGTGAAGGCCACGGGCTTCACCACGACCGGGAGATCCACCGACGCGAGCACCGCGGGCAGGTCTCGCAGGGACGTCTCCCGGCAGTCCACCGCGGTGAGTCCGGCGGCGCGCAGCAGCGAGCGGGTGCGGAACTTGTCCGTGACGGCGGCTTCCGTCTCCGCCGAGGTGCCCGGCAGAGCGAAGGCCTCGCGGACCCGCGCGGCGAGCACGGTGGTCAGTTCGGTGATGGAGACGACGTGGTCGGGCCGCGTGTCGCCGCAGGCGGCGAGGACCGCGGACACGCTCAGCTCCGCCACCGGGAGGTAGGTGCAGCCCTCGGGCCGCCGGATGGCGCCGAGCGCCCGCTCGGTGTCGGCGACGACCGGCCGGCCGCCGAGTGCGCGGACCGCCTCCACGGCGAGGGTCAGCTCGTCCTGGCTCCAGGGCAGTCCGACGATCAGTATCGATGCGCTCACGGAGGTTCCGGGATCCTAGGCGTTCTTGTCGGTCGTGGCGGTCGTGTCGGCGGGGTCGGCGGGTGGCCGCATGCGCAGCAGCCGCGCGTCTCCCGCCAGCCGCCCCACCAGGTCGTCGAGGTCGTCGGTGAGGTGGACGAAGCGCCCGTGCAGGGCGTCGTAGCGGCCGGAGAGCAGGTGCGCCAGCTTCTCCGCTGCGGCCTCCGGCGGTGACCAGGCGCTCTCGGGCAGGGCGTCGAGGTCGGGCCGTCCCGAGGTCATCTCGGTGCGCACCAGCCCGGGGCTCAGGTCGAACAGGGTCACCCCGGAGCCGCGGACCTCGTCGGCCAGGGCGTCGGTGAGACGCATCAGGCCGGCCTTGGAGACGCCGTAGGCCGAGCCGGCGCCGGACACCTTGGACCCCTGCAGCGAGTTGATGTTGACGATGTAACCGCTGCGGCGGGCGAGCATCCCGGGCAGCAGGGCCCGGCACAGCAGCGCGGGTCCCCGCAGGTTCGTCTCGATCACCTGCCACCAGTCGTCGGGGTCCCACTCGGCGAAGGGCTGCGGCCGGCTGGCGTAGCCCGCGTTGTTGACGAGCACGTCGACGTGCCCGAACGCGTCGAGGACCGTCGTACGGACCCGCTCCACGTCGTCGCGTCGGGTGATGTCCGCCGCGACCGTCAGGGCACGGCGGCCGAACCCCTCGACGAGCGCGGCCGTCTCCGCGAGCGGGCCCTCGGACCGGGCGACGAGCGCGAGGTCGTACCCGGACTTGGCGAGCCGCGCCGCGATGGCGCGGCCGATGCCCCGGCTGGCTCCCGTGACCACAGCGACGTCAGGCATGCTTGCTCCTTCGGTTTCCGGTGTCGTCCGGGAGACCGGACGACCAGATGCATTCCGCGTAGGCGGCGGCCTTCGTGGCGTAGCGGAGCGTGCCGTGGCTCGCCACCGTCCGCAGGTCGCGCCACCGCCGTTGCAGCTCGTCCTCCGCCGCCAGGCACTCGGTGCCGGCCGCCCGCAGGAGCCGGTCCACGGAGCTGAGCAGCAGTTCGGCCGCCTTCGCCGTGCTGCGTGCCTGGGCCGCCGCCCACAGGTCGCCGGCGGGCCGGTCCCCGGCCTCGTCGGCGGACCCGGCGACCCGTTCCAGCAGCAGCGCGGCCATCTCGATGTCGTCCACGGACCGCGACAGCGCGAGGTCGTAGCCGGCCCGCTCCAGGGCGGGGGTGGCTCCGCCGGCCGCGGCGAGCCGGCCGCGTATGCGCTCGGTCCACACCTGGGCCGCGCCGC
>NZ_MUMF01000272.1:0-11374 GCF_002155905.1 Streptomyces tricolor
GCCGCGGCCGGGTCGGCGGGGGCCTGCCGGGCGGCGCGGCCCAGGGTGAGCCGGGCCCGCTGGGCGAGCCGGGCGACGGCGTCGGCCAGGGGGCGGGCCCGGAGGTGGTCGGCGACCGCCGCGGCCAGCCGCAGCAGCTCCACCGCCCGGTCGCGCTCGTCGTCGCCGCCCTCGGCCAGCAGCGCCCCGGCGAGGCGGTGGCGGACCCGAGCCAGGTCGTAGGGGCGGTCCAGGCACTCGAAGGCGGTGACGACCGGGGACCAGGTGCCGGTGGTGTCCCGGCCCTGCGCGCGCAGCAGTTCGGCCCGGGTCCACTGGCCGTAGGCGTGCCAGAGCGGGACGCCGGTGGTCAGGGTCCGCACGGCGGCCGAGAGGCGGTCGAGGATCTCGGCCCGGCCGGGCCGGGCGGCGGGCAGGGTGCGGGCGTCGGCCTCCGCGGTGGCGGCGGCCAGCAGCAGCGGCCAGCCGTGGCGGTGGGTGCCGGGCGGGAACCCGGCGTCCAGAGCCGGGAGCAGGGCCGCGCGGGCGTCGGTGATCCGGCCCTCGGCGGCGGCGATCCCGAGGGTGATGCGGGCCAGCGGCAGGGACTGCTGGGGCATCGGGTCGTGCGTGCCGTACCGGGCGCGGGCGGCGGCGAGCTGCCGGGCGGCCTCGGCCAGATCGCCGCGGCCCAGGGCGAGGTGGGCCAGGCGCAGGGCGCCCATGCCGCGGGGCTTGGCGCTGTGGCCGACCCGGGTCGCGTGCGCGGCGGCCTCGGCGGCCTCGGCCCACTGGCCGAGCGAGTACAGCGCCTCGGAGAGGTTGCCCCACACCCAGGCCTCGGAGTCCAGCAGCCCGTGCCCGCGCGAGAACTCGATGCCCTCGCGCAGCAGCGGGACGGCCTCCCGGTCCCGGCCGACGCTCTGCAGCGCGGACGGCAGATTCACATAGGCGCGGCCCGCGACATGGTGCAGGCCTTCGGCGCGGGTGTCGTGCAGCACCTGCCGCATCTGCGCGAGGCCGGTCTCCGGGTCGCCGGACTCCACCGTCAGGCCGCCCAGGGTGAGGCGGGCGTGCAGTTCGGTCTCCCGGGCGCCCACCATCCGCGCGTACTCCACGGCCCGCTCGGCGGCGGCGAGGGCCTCGGGTCCGGGCCGGCGCTGCATGGACCAGTTGGCGGCGACGGCCAGCACCTCGGCGTGCACCTCGGACGGCGGCAGGCCGCGCACCAGGTCCTGGGCGGTGCCCAGTTCCTGCCGGCCGTCGCCGCGGGCCAGGGCCTGGACCAGCCGGGAGCGCTGCACCCAGAACCAGGCGGCGCGCAGCGGGTCGGGGTCCTCCTCCAGCAGGCGCAGGGCGCGCTTGGTGATCTTCAGGGCGCGTTCGCGCTCCCCGCCGAAGCGGCCGGCGACGGCGGCCTCGGCCATCAGGTCGAGGTAGCGCAGCGGGGTGGTGGCCGGGTCGCCGCCGCACGGGGGGTAGACGTCGGTGCAGTCGACCGGGCGGAGGGCGGAGCGCACCTCCCGCGGGGCGGCGTCCCACAGCTCCATCGCCCGTTCCAGCAGTCCGAGCTGCTCGCTGTAGGCGTGCCGGCGGCGGGCGACGACGGCGGCGGCCAGCACGGCGGGCAGGGCCTTCGCGGCGTCGTGGGCGTGGTACCAGTAGCTGGCCAGGCGCATCACGCGGGCGTCGGCGGGGACGAGGGTCGGGTCGGCCTCCAGGGCCTCGGCGTAGCGGCGGTTGAGCCGCGAGCGTTCGCCGGGCAGCAGGTCGTCGGCGACGGCCTCGCGGACCAGGGAGTGCCGGAAGCGGTAGCCGTCGCCGGCCCGGGTGACGGTGAGGAGGTTGGCACCGACGGCGGCCCGGAGCGCCTCGATGAGGTCGTCCTCGGCGAGCTGGGCGACGGCGGCGATCAGCCGGTACTCCACCGTGGAGCCGCCCTCGGCGACGATGCGGGCGACCCGCTGGGCGCTCTCGGGCAGGGCCTCCACCCGGACCAGGAGCAGGTCGCGCAGGGAGTCGCTGAGGCCGGTGCAGTTGCCCTCGGCGCCGGCGACCGCGAGTTCCTCGATGAAGAAGGCGTTGCCGTCGGAGCGTGCGTAGATCTCGTCCACCTGGGCGGGGTCGGGTTCGGCGGCGAGGATGCCGGCGATCTGGCGGCCGGCCTCCTCCCGGGTGAAGCGGGCGAGTTCGATGCGGCGGACGGTGCGCAGCCGGTCCAGTTCGGCGAGCAGGGGGCGCAGCGGGTGGCGGCGGTGGATGTCGTCGGAGCGGTAGGTGGCCAGGACGAGGAGGCGGCCGGTGCGCAGGGTGCGGAAGAGATAGGCGAGGAGATGGCGGGTGGAGGCGTCGGCCCAGTGCAGGTCCTCCAGGACGAGGACGACGGTGCGCGCGGCGGCGACCCGCTCCAGCAGCCGGACGGTGATCTCGAACAGGCGGGCCATGCCCTGTTCGTCGTGGCGGCCGGCGCCGGCCTCGCCGAGGTCGGGCAGCAGCCGGGCCAGTTCCTCCTCCTGGCCGGCCGCCGCAGCGGCGAACTGCTCGGGCAGGGCGTCCCGGAGGGCGCGCAGCGCGGTGGAGAAGGGGGCGAAGGGCAGCCCGTCGGCGCCGATCTCCACGCAGCCGCCGACGGCGACGACGGCCTCGCGCCCGGCGGCGACTGTGGCGAACTCCTCCACCAGCCGGGTCTTGCCGACGCCCGCCTCGCCGCCGAGCAGCAGCGCCTGCGGCTCGGCCGCGGCGGCACGGGCGAGCGCGTCGTTCAGCGTGTCCAACTCGTCGGTGCGGCCGACGAACACGGGACTGACGGACCTGTTCTCCACGGGCCCGAGCATCGCACGCGGCCGGGATGCCCCGGCACCGGTTTTCCACAGGTCCCGTGTGATCGTCGTACCGGTCGCCGGGAGAGCCGTACGTGCGGACGAACGGGGCAGACGGTGGGCACCGGCGGGCGAGCGGGTCATGCGGTGCGCGGCTGCCCGTGCCGGCGGGGCCCGTCGGTATGCGACTCGGCGGCCGGGGCGCCGTGGCCGGCGGACTCGGCGCGGCGGGCGGCGCGGCGGTGCCGCAGGACCTCGCGGGCCAGGCGCTCCTGCTGGGCCTCGCGGCGCAGTTCGGCGGACCGGAACCGGTGGAGTTCGAGCTGGTGCATGGCGGATCCTTCGGGAGAGACGGTGGGGGACGCCGCTGTCGGCGATGTCCTCCACCTTCGTCTCCCAGGCGGGTCCGCCGCATCGGGAGAGTTCCGCATCTTCGGGCGGCCGGCGCGCCGCACGCGCGGATAAGGGGCCTTAGGGCGTCCGGTCGGAGCGCACGGACGCCCTGAGGCCCCTGGAGCCTGCGGGCCGTCAGCCGGTCGAGGGCAGGCCGAGCAGTGCGTCGGAGTACTTCAGGACGGCCAGGAGCAGTCCGATGACGCCGAGCGAGACACCCGCCCAGGCGACCGACTTGATCCAGGGCGCCTGCGGGCGGCCGGGGACGCCGAACGCGGGCCGGGCCAGCACGACGACGCCGGTGATCAGCGCGGCCAGGGCGAACAGGCCCGCCCACAGGGCGGTGGTGTGCCAGGCGTCGCCGTAGACCTCCTTGACCTGCGTGGCGACGCTGGCGGTGGAGGACGTCCGGAGCTGGCCGACGAGCTGCTCGCGCGCGGAGGCGACGGTGCCGATCCAGCCGCCGCTGAGCGAGACCAGGCCCAGCGCGGCGGAGACGACGGCACCGGCGCCCTGGCCGACCCCGGAGGGCGCCTTGTCACCGGCGGCCTCCTCCGGGTCCCCTTCCCCCTCCCCTTCCGCGGCGCTCGCCACGGCGTCCTCGTCGGGCTGTGCCGCGTCCACGGCCCGTTCCTCCGGGGCGCCGGCCGCCGCCGTCGTCTCGTCGTCCTTGCGCGCCCCGGTGCCGGCCGCGGTGCCGGTCTCGGTGCCTTCTGTTGTCTTCGTTGCCATGCCCGGCACCGTACGGACGCTGTCTGAGAGGTCCCTTAATGATCGTTGTGCGCGGTACGCGCGCGTGCCGCGCGCCACTCGGGCGCGAGCAGCGCCCAGATCTCGGTGCTCGCGCGGACCCCCCGGTGCCGGAAGTTCTCGCGGAGCACGCCCTCGCGGGTCATGCCGAGCCGCCGGGCCACGTTGATGCTCGGCTCGTTGGCCGAGGAGGCGTACCACTCCACCCGGTGCATGCCGCGCTCCTCGAAGGCCCAGTCGAGCAGCACCCGCATCCCGCGCGTGACCAGTCCCCGCCCGGCCGCCGCCGGCTCCAGCCAGCAGCCGGCCTCGCAGACGCCGCCCGGGGTGTCCCAGACCCGGAACAGCAGCCCGCCGACGAGCTTGCCGTCCAGCCAGATCCCGTGCACGCTGCCGGCGTCGGCGCCGCGCTTGTCGGCGTACGACTTCAGCCAGGCCCGGGCGCCGTCCAGGTCGGACACCGCGTCCGCCAGGCCGATGTGCCGGCCGATGAACTCCCGGCCGCGGTCCATGCTGGCGAGCAGCTCCTCCGCGTGCCAGACCTCCAGGGGCCGCAGTTCGGCGCCGTCGTCACCGAGCGATATCGCGTACATCGTGCCGTTCTTCCTTCCGCAGTTCGTCCACCGGGACCCGGCCGAGCCTCTCATGCGCGGCGCGGCACTCGGGCGGTTCGATGCTGACGCGCGGCAGACGGCGCTCCAGCCAGCCGGGCAGCCACCAGTTGGCGGCGCCGAGCAGATGCATCAGGGCGGGCACGAGCAGGGTACGCAGGACGAAGGCGTCGAGGGCGACGGCGGCGGCGAGCGCGATGCCGAACATGGCGATGACGCGGTCCCCGCTGAGCACGAAGGCGAGGAACACCGAGATCATGATGACCGCGGCGGAGTTGATCACCCGGCTGGTCTCGGCGAGCCCCACCCGGACGGCGCGCCGGTTGTCGCCGGTCTCCAGCCACTCCTCGTACATCCGGCCGACCAGGAAGACCTGGTAGTCCATGGAGAGCCCGAAGAGCACCGCGACCATGATCACGGGCAGGAAGGGTTCGATGGGGCCCGCGCGGCCGAGGCCGAGCGGTTCGCTGCCCCAGCCCCACTGGAAGACGGCGACGACGATGCCGAACGCGGCGGCGACGGCGGCGATGTTCATCGCGGCGGCCTTCAACGGGATGCCGAGCGAGCGGAACGCGAGCAGCAGCAGGAGGCAGCCGAGCCCGACGACCGCGCCGACGAACAGCGGCAGTTTGCCGACGATCACATCCGCGAAGTCGTCGTAGCCGGCGGTGACTCCGCCCACCTGCACGTCGAGCGAGGTGCCGCGCTCCGCGCGCGGGAGCACACGGCTGCGCAGCCGGTCCACCAGGTCGCTGGTGTGCTGCGACTGCGGCGCGGAGGCGGGGACGACGGTGAGGTACGCGATGTCCCCGCCGGTGGCGTAGACGGCCGGGGTGACCGCGGCGACGCCGGGGGTGGCGCGCAGGGTGGCATCGAGGTTGTCCAGGGCGAGTTTGTCGTCGCCGCCGTCCACCCGCGTCACCAGCGTCAGCGGCCCGTTCACGCCGGGCCCGAAGCCCTCGGCGAGCAGGTCGTAGGCCTTGCGGGTGGTGGCGGTGCGGGGGTCGTTGCCCTGGTCGGAGGTGCCGAGGCGGAGCGAGAGGGTCGGCAGGGCGAGCACCGCGACGACCACGAGGGCGAGCGCGCCGAGCAGCTTGGGCCGGCGCTCGACCAGCGCCGACCAGCGGGCGGCGAGGCCGGTGGGCAGCTCGGGGCGCGGCCCGTTCTCGGCGAGCCGGCGCCGCTCGCGGCGGCTGAGGGCGCGCGGGCCGAGGTACGACAGCAGGGCGGGCAGCAGGGTCACCGAGGCGGCGACGGTGAGCACGACCGTCAGACAGGCGGCGACGGCGACCCCGTTGAGGAAGCCCAGCCGCAGTATCAGCATCCCCAGCAGGGCGATGCACACCGTCGCACCCGCGAAGACGACCGCGCGTCCGGTGGTGGCGACGGCGCTCACCGCGGCCTCCGTGACGCTCAGCCCGCGTTTCAGGCCGCGCCGGTGCCGGGTCACGATGAACAGCGCGTAGTCGATGCCGACACCGAGCCCGATCAGCATGCCCAGCATGGGCGCGAAGTCGGCGACCGTCATGACGTGCCCGAGCAGCCGGATCCCGGCGTACGCGGTGCCGACACCGACCAGCGCGGTGGCGATCGGCAGCAGCGAGGCGGCGAGCGAACCGAAGGCGAGGAACAGCACGACGGCGGCGACGAGCACCCCGACCACCTCGGCGGTGTGCCCGCGCGGGGCCTCGGTGAGCCCGATCGCGCTGCCGCCCAGCTCCACCTGGAGCCCCTCGCCCGCGGCGGCCCTGGCGGTGCGGACGACGGCCTGCGCCTCGGCCGGGCCGATGTCCTCGGCCTGCCGCGCGAAGGTGACGGTGGCGTAGGCCGTACGGCCGTCGGCGCTGATCCGGCGGGTGCCCTGGTCGCCGTGGGGGCCGGCCACCGAGGCCACGCCGGGCAGTGCGGCGATCCGGCGCAGCGTGCGGGTCATGCTCTGCTCGATGTCGGGGGCGCGGACCGTGCCGGTGACGGTGTGCCAGACGACGGTGTCGCTGTCCCCGCCCAGGCCCGGGAAGCCGTCCGCGAGCAGCCGGGCCGCGCGGCCGGACTCGGTGCCGGGGACCTCGTAGTCGTTCGAGTACGCGGAACCGGCCAGGGCCGCGCCCGCGGTGACCCCGCCGAAGGCGAGGAGCCACAGCAGGACGGCGGCCAGGCGGTGCCGGACACACCAACGCGCGAGGTCTGCCACGGGCATGCTCCCAGAAGACGATATGTGGATCTTTAGCCGGGAACGATCGCCCAAAAACTGAACAGCCCGCAAAGAACGCGTGAGTGACGAGATGACACTCTTACAGGCGAAAATGATCGTTTGCCGTGATCGTGGGCTTCTTCACACGTCCGGCGGGGACTTCAGTCGAACTGGTCCCCGAGCGCCATGACCATCGTCCCGGCGATGAGCAGCCACAGGGCCCTGCGGGTCCGGCCCTTGGCGCCGAGCACCGCCGCCAGGGCGCAGACGGCGGCGCCGAGGGCGTAGGCGGCGGGGACGGGGGCCGGCGCGGAACCGGTGAGCCGCAGCAGGGAGGCGGCGAGCCCCGCGAGGCAGAGGAGGGCTCCGGTGCCGGCGGCGATCCACCGGGCGCGCCGGGCGTCCCCGACGTACTCCTCGCCGTCCTCGCCGTCCTGGGCGTCGTCGGCGTCCTGGGTGTCCTCGGCTATCACGGGGTCGGTGTCGGAATCGGTGCGTCCACTCATGGCGGGCGAGCGTACCGCCTCCGGGTGGGAAGACCTGGCGCGGGGCGGCGCCTTCGGCCGCAGCGGGTCCGTGGCCGGGCCGGCCCGCCCGGGTTCACCCGGGTGGCGGGGCGCCGCGACAGCCGTACGGCCCCGGAGGGCGTGCCTCCGGGGCCGTACGACCGTGTGCGGGATCAGCCCTCGGCGACGCCCAGCTTCTCCAGGATCAGCTCCTTGACGCGGGCCGCGTCGGCCTGGCCGCGGGTGGCCTTCATGACCGCGCCGACCAGGGCGCCGGCCGCGGCCACCTTGCCGCCGCGGATCTTGTCCGCGATGGCCGGGTTGCCCGTGATGGCCTCGTCGACGGCGGCGGTGAGCGCGCCCTCGTCGGAGACGACCTTCAGGCCGCGCTTCTCGACGACCTCGTCCGGGGTGCCCTCGCCCGCGAGGACGCCCTCGATGACCTGGCGGGCCAGCTTGTCGTTCAGGTCGCCCTTCGCGACCAGCTCGGTGACCCGGGCCACCTGCTGGGGGGTGATCGCCAGCTCGTCCAGCGCCTTGCCGGACTCGTTGGCGCTGCGCGCCAGTTCGCCCATCCACCACTTGCGGGCGGAGGCCGCGTCGGCACCGGCGTCGATGGTGGCGACGATCGGGTCCAGCGCGCCGGCGTTGAGGATCGCCTGCATGTCGGTGGCGGAGATGCCCCACTCGGCCAGCAGCCGGGTGCGGCGGGCCAGCGGCAGCTCGGGCAGCGCCGCGCGGATCTCCTCGACCCACTCGCGGGAGGGGGCGACCGGCACCAGGTCGGGCTCCGGGAAGTACCGGTAGTCCTCGGCCTCCTCCTTGACCCGGCCCGAGGTGGTGGACCCGGTGTCCTCGTGGAAGTGGCGGGTCTCCTGCACGATCGTGCCGCCGTCGCCGAGCACGGCCGCGTGCCGCTGGATCTCGAAGCGCACCGCGCGCTCCACCGAGCGCAGGGAGTTGACGTTCTTCGTCTCGGAGCGCGTGCCGAACTTCTCGCTGCCCTTGGGCATCAGCGACAGGTTCACGTCGCAGCGCATCTGGCCCATCTCCATGCGGGCCTCGGACACGCCGAGCGCGCGGATCAGCTCGCGCAGCTCGCGGACGTACGCCTTCGCCACCTCGGGGGCGCGCTCGCCGGCGCCCACGATCGGCTTGGTGACGATCTCGATCAGCGGGATGCCGGCGCGGTTGTAGTCCAGCAGGGAGTGGGACGCGCCGTGGATACGGCCGGTGGCGCCGCCGACGTGCGTCGACTTGCCGGTGTCCTCCTCCATGTGGGCGCGCTCGATCTCCACGCGGAAGACCTCGCCGTCCTCCAGCTGCACGTCGAGGTAGCCGTTGAAGGCGATCGGCTCGTCGTACTGGGAGGTCTGGAAGTTCTTCGGCATGTCCGGATAGAAGTAGTTCTTCCGGGCGAAGCGGCACCACTCGGCGATCTCGCAGTTCAGCGCGAGACCGATCTTGATCGCGGACTCGACGCCGGTCGCGTTGACGACCGGGAGCGCGCCGGGCAGGCCGAGGCAGACCGGGCAGGTCTGGGTGTTCGGGGCGGCGCCGAGGGAGGTCGAACAGCCGCAGAACATCTTGGTCTTGGTGCCGAGTTCGACATGGACCTCAAGGCCCATGACGGGGTCGTACGACGCCAGCGCGTCCTCGTACGACACCAGGTCGGTCGTGGTGGTCACGGTGAAAACTTCCCTCTCAGCCCAGCAGGACGTCGTCGTCGCCCAGCCGCTTCAGCTCGCGGTAGAGGATGGCGAGGCCGGTGGCGATGCCGGCGGCGGTCACGACCGCGTCGACCAGCCGCAGCGTGTCGTTCTCGGCGCGGGCCTTCTTGATCTGCTTCATGGCACCGACCGCGCCGAACGCGGTGGCGGCCATGGACAGGTACGTACCGGACTTGGACTTCTTGAAGCCCTTGGCCTTGGACAGTGCGCTCACAGCGACGGTGCCTCCTCCAGCAGCGGGTGACCCCACTTTTCCACGAAGGCGGCCTCGACGGCGGCGCCCACCTTGTACAGCCGGTCGTCCTTCATCACCGGGGCGATGATCTGGAGGCCCACCGGGAGGTTGTCCTCCGGGGCGAGACCGCAGGGCAGGGACATGGCCGCGTTGCCCGCCAGGTTGGTCGGGATGGTGCACAGGTCCGCGAGGTACATCGCCATCGGGTCGTCGGCGCGCTCGCCGATCGCGAAGGCGGTGGTCGGGGTCGTCGGGGAGACGATCACGTCGACCTGCTCGAACGCCTTGTCGAAGTCCCGCTTGATGAGCGTACGGACCTTCTGCGCGGAGCCGTAGTACGCGTCGTAGTAGCCGCTCGACAGGGCGTACGTGCCGAGCATGATGCGGCGCTTCACCTCGGGGCCGAAGCCCGCCTCACGGGTGAGGGAGGTGACCTCCTCGGCGGAGTGCGTGCCGTCGTCGCCGGTGCGCAGGCCGTAGCGCAGACCGTCGAACCGGGCCAGGTTGGAGGAGCACTCGGACGGGGCGATCAGGTAGTACGCCGACAGGGCGAGGTCGAAGGACGGGCAGTCCAGCTCGACGATCTCGGCGCCCAGCTCCTTGAGCAGCTCGACCGACTCGTCGAAGCGCTGGATGACACCGGCCTGGTAGCCCTCGCCGCGGAACTGCTTGACCACGCCGACGCGCATGCCGGCGACGCTGCCGTTGCGGGCGGCCTCGACCACCGGCGGGACCGGGGCGTCGATGGAGGTGGAGTCCAGCGGGTCGTGCCCGGCGATCACCTCGTGCAGCAGGGCGGCGTCCAGGACCGTACGGGCGCAGGGGCCGCCCTGGTCGAGGGAGGACGAGAAGGCGACCATGCCGTAGCGGGACACCGCGCCGTACGTCGGCTTCACGCCGACCGTGCCGGTGACGGCGGCGGGCTGGCGGATGGAGCCGCCGGTGTCGGTGCCGATGGCGAGCGGGGCCATGTGCGCGGCCAGCGCCGCGGAGGAGCCGCCGCCGGAGCCGCCGGGGATCTTGGTGAGGTCCCACGGGTTGCCGGTCGGGCCGTAGGCGCTGTTCTCGGTGGAGGACCCCATGGCGAACTCGTCCATGTTGGTCTTGCCGAGGATGACGACGTCGGCGGCCTTCAGCCGCTGGGTGAGCGTCGCGTCGTACGGCGGGATCCAGCCCTCCAGGATCTTCGAGCCGACGGTCGTGGGCACGCCCTCGGTGGTGAAGATGTCCTTGAGCGCGAGCGGGACGCCGGCCAGCGGGCCGAGCTTCTCGCCGCGCTCGCGCTTCTCGTCCACGGCACGGGCCTGGGCGAGGGCGCCCTCGCGGTCGACGTACAGGAAGGCGTGCACCTTCTCGTCGACCGCTTCGATGCGGGCGAGGTGGGCCTCGGTGACCTCGACGGCCGTCAGCTCGCCGGAAGCGATCTTCGCGGCGGTCTCGGCGGCCGTGAGCTTGATGATGTCCGTCATGGGATCAGTCCTCCCCCAGGATCTGCGGCACCTTGAAACGCTGCTGCTCCTGGGCCGGGGCGCCGGAGAGCGCCTGCTCGGGGGTGAGCGAGGGACGGACCTCGTCCGGGCGCATGACGTTCGTCAGCGGCAGCGGGTGCGAGGTCGGCGGTACGTCTTGGTCGGCGACCTCGCTGACGCGGGCCACCGCGCCGATGATGTCGTCCAGCTGGCCGGCGAAGTGATCAAGCTCTTCGGGCTTCAGCTCCAGACGCGCCAGCCGGGCGAGGTGGGCGACCTCCTCGCGCGTGATGCCAGGCATGCAGCGATCCTCTGGGGTGAGTGTGTGTGGTTTGGGCCCAATCCTATGGGGCGGCGCCCGGTGCCCGTGAAACGGTTTCCCCCCGGCCGCCTCCCCGGCCTCCGCGTCACCGGTGCCGCCCCTCCCAGGCCGGGCTCTTCAGGAAGTGGTTGTCGTATCGCTCCTGCACCTCCAGCAGGCTCTCCGAGGTGGCCTCGCCGAGGCGGATGCGCTGGAGGTGGCGGAAGTACTCGAAGCGCTCGACCCCCGGGGCGATGACGATGAGCAGGTCGGCGGTGCTGCCGGGGGCGGCGGCGAAGGCGTGGGGGCGGTCCGGCGGGACGATGATCAGGTCGCCGCGTGCGGCGGTCACCACGTCGTCGCCGGAGAGGACCTCGGCCTCGCCGTCGA
>NZ_MUMF01000272.1:11431-11566 GCF_002155905.1 Streptomyces tricolor
TCGGCGTCCCGGACCAGCACGGTCTCATCGAACCTGGGTACGAACAGCGACATGACGGATCCCCTCGCGTGAACCGGACAAACCCGCACCCGCCGACGGCGACCAGGCCCCATGGGCGACGCTTCAGCCGAGTGC
>NZ_MUMF01000273.1:1621-4800 GCF_002155905.1 Streptomyces tricolor
GGGTGATGGGTGGCTGGTCGTTGTTTGAGAACTGCACAGTGGACGCGAGCATCTGTGGCCAAGTTTTTAAGGGCGCACGGTGGATGCCTTGGCACCAGGAACCGATGAAGGACGTGGGAGGCCGCGATAGTCCCCGGGGAGTCGTCAACCAGGCTTTGATCCGGGGGTTTCCGAATGGGGAAACCCGGCAGTCGTCATGGGCTGTCACCCACTGCTGAACACATAGGCAGTGTGGAGGGAACGCGGGGAAGTGAAACATCTCAGTACCCGCAGGAAGAGAAAACAACCGTGATTCCGGGAGTAGTGGCGAGCGAAACTGGATGAGGCCAAACCTACGACGTGTGAGACCCGGCAGGGGTTGCGTCGTGGGGGTTGTGGGATCTCTCTTCCACGGTCTGCCGGCCGTGGGACGAGTCAGAAACCGTTGATGTAGGCGAAGGACATGCGAAAGGTCCGGCGTAGAGGGTAAGACCCCCGTAGTCGAAACGTCAGCGGCTCGTTTGAGAGACACCCAAGTAGCACGGGGCCCGAGAAATCCCGTGTGAATCTGGCGGGACCACCCGCTAAGCCTAAATATTCCCTGGTGACCGATAGCGGATAGTACCGTGAGGGAATGGTGAAAAGTACCCCGGGAGGGGAGTGAAATAGTACCTGAAACCGTGTGCCTACAAGCCGTGGGAGCGTCGGAACAGAGCTTGCTCTGTTCTCGTGACTGCGTGCCTTTTGAAGAATGAGCCTGCGAGTTTGCGGTGTGTTGCGAGGTTAACCCGGGTGGGGAAGCCGTAGCGAAAGCGAGTCCGAATAGGGCGCTGTAGTAGCACGCTCAAGACCCGAAGCGGAGTGATCTAGCCATGGGCAGGTTGAAGCGGAGGTAAGACTTCGTGGAGGACCGAACCCACCAGGGTTGAAAACCTGGGGGATGACCTGTGGTTAGGGGTGAAAGGCCAATCAAACTCCGTGATAGCTGGTTCTCCCCGAAATGCATTTAGGTGCAGCGTCGTGTGTTTCTTGCCGGAGGTAGAGCACTGGATAGGCGATGGGCCCTACCGGGTTACTGACCTTAGCCAAACTCCGAATGCCGGTAAGTGAGAGCGCGGCAGTGAGACTGTGGGGGATAAGCTCCATGGTCGAGAGGGAAACAGCCCAGAGCATCGACTAAGGCCCCTAAGCGTACGCTAAGTGGGAAAGGATGTGGAGTCGCAGAGACAACCAGGAGGTTGGCTTAGAAGCAGCCACCCTTGAAAGAGTGCGTAATAGCTCACTGGTCTAGTGATTCCGCGCCGACAATGTAGCGGGGCTCAAGCGTACCGCCGAAGTCGTGTCATTGCAGCAATAAGCCCCAACGGGTGCTGTGATGGGTAGGGGAGCGTCGTCTGCCGGGTGAAGCGGCACTGGAAGGTAGTCGTGGACGGTTGACGAGTGAGAATGCAGGCATGAGTAGCGATACAAACGTGAGAAACGTTTGCGCCGATTGACTAAGGGTTCCTGGGTCAAGCTGATCTGCCCAGGGTAAGTCGGGACCTAAGGCGAGGCCGACAGGCGTAGTCGATGGATAACCGGTTGATATTCCGGTACCCGCTGTGAAGCGCCAAACATCGAATCCAGTGATGCTAAGCCCGTGAAACCGCCCGCTGCCGGCTTTGCCGTCAGTGGGAGTGGTGGAGCCGGTGACCCGAGCTGGTAGTAGGTGAGTGATGGGGTGACGCAGGAAGGTAGTCCATCCCGGGCGGTGGTTGTCCCGGGGTAAGGGTGTAGCCCGAGTGGTAGGCAAATCCGCCACTCATGCAGGGTGAGACCTGATGCCGAGCCGATTGTGGTGAAGTGGATGATCCTATGCTGTCGAGAAAAGCCTCTAGCGAGTTTCATGGCGGCCCGTACCCTAAACCGACTCAGGTGGTCAGGTAGAGAATACCGAGGCGTTCGGGTGAACTATGGTTAAGGAACTCGGCAAAATGCCCCCGTAACTTCGGGAGAAGGGGGGCCACATCCGGTGATGAGCTTCGCGCTCTGAGCTGGGGGTGGCCGCAGAGACCAGCGAGAAGCGACTGTTTACTAAAAACACAGGTCCGTGCGAAGCCGTAAGGCGATGTATACGGACTGACGCCTGCCCGGTGCTGGAACGTTAAGGGGACCGGTTAGCTCACTTTCGGGTGGGCGAAGCTGAGAACTTAAGCGCCAGTAAACGGCGGTGGTAACTATAACCATCCTAAGGTAGCGAAATTCCTTGTCGGGTAAGTTCCGACCTGCACGAATGGCGTAACGACTTCTCGACTGTCTCAACCATAGGCCCGGTGAAATTGCACTACGAGTAAAGATGCTCGTTTCGCGCAGCAGGACGGAAAGACCCCGGGACCTTTACTACAGTTTGATATTGGTGTTCGGTTCGGCTTGTGTAGGATAGCTGGGAGACTGTGAAGCAGGCACGCCAGTGTTTGTGGAGTCGTCGTTGAAATACCAGTCTGGTCGTGCTGGATGTCTAACCTGGGTCCGTGATCCGGATCAGGGACAGTGTCTGATGGGTAGTTTAACTGGGGCGGTTGCCTCCTAAAGGGTAACGGAGGCGCCCAAAGGTTCCCTCAGCCTGGTTGGCAATCAGGTGTTGAGTGTAAGTGCACAAGGGAGCTTGACTGTGAGACCGACGGGTCGAGCAGGGACGAAAGTCGGGACTAGTGATCCGGCGGTGGCTTGTGGAAGCGCCGTCGCTCAACGGATAAAAGGTACCCCGGGGATAACAGGCTGATCTTCCCCAAGAGTCCATATCGACGGGATGGTTTGGCACCTCGATGTCGGCTCGTCGCATCCTGGGGCTGGAGTCGGTCCCAAGGGTTGGGCTGTTCGCCCATTAAAGCGGTACGCGAGCTGGGTTTAGAACGTCGTGAGACAGTTCGGTCCCTATCCGCTGTGCGCGTAGGAGTCTTGAGAAGGGCTGTCCCTAGTACGAGAGGACCGGGACGGACGAACCTCTGGTGTGCCAGTTGTTCTGCCAAGGGCATGGCTGGTTGGCTACGTTCGGGAGGGATAACCGCTGAAAGCATCTAAGCGGGAAGCCTGCTTCGAGATGAGGACTCCCACCCACTTGATGGGGTAAGGCTCCCAGTAGACGACTGGGTTGATAGGCCGGATCTGGAAGCACGGTAACGTGTGGAGGTGACCGGTACTAATAGGCCGAGGGCTTGTCC
>NZ_MUMF01000274.1 GCF_002155905.1 Streptomyces tricolor
GCTGGGCCTGCTGATCGTCGGCAACGTCCGGGCCCCGGTCGGCCCGATGGACACGACGATGGCGCTGCGCCCCTCCCTGAGCGGCGGGACGAAGATCAATGTGTCCCCGCTGGGCGCGCTCACCCTGGACAGCCACGCGGCGCCGGTCCGCCTGGACGTGAACGTCGACCAGCTGGACCCGCTGCGCGCGCAGGCGCTGGTCGACCACCCGGAGCGCATCTCGGGGCTGCAGGACGAGGTCGCCCGGGACGTCGAGCACGGCACGCTCGACCTGGCGGTGCGCTCCTGTGTCGCCGTGGTCTCCGGGGCCACGGCCCTCGGCCTGGCCGTCTACCGCCGCCCGCGCCGGGCCCTGGCCGCCGGCGGACTGGCCCTGGCCCTGCTGGCCGCCTCGGGCGCGTCGGCGTACGCCACCTGGAACCCGAAGTCGGTCCTGGAGCCGAGGTTCTCCGGGCTGCTCAGCTCCGCGCCCTCCGTGGTGGGCAACGCCCGCAGCATCGTCACGGAGTTCGACGTCTACCAGAAGGAGCTGGCGCGCCTGGTGACGAACGTGACGAAGCTCTACGACGTCACGTCCACCCTGCCCGCCTACCGGCCGGACCCCTCCACCATCCGGGTCCTGCACGTGTCGGACATCCACCTCAACCCGGCGAGCTGGAAGATCATCGGCTCGCTGGTGGAGCAGTACCAGGTGGACGTGATCGTCGACTCCGGCGACACCATGGACCACGGCACGGCGGCGGAGAACGGCTTCCTCGACCCGATCCGGGACCTGGGCGTGCCGTACGTCTGGGTGCGCGGGAACCATGACTCCCGGACCACCCAGCGCTACCTGGAGCGCATGAAGAACGTGCACGTCCTGGACGACGGCCGGGCGGAGACGGTGGCCGGCCTGCGGTTCGCGGGCATGGGCGATCCGCAGTTCACCCCCGACCGCACGGCGGTGCCCGGCGGGGACGCCGCCGAGCAGCTGGCGGGCGCCCGGCTCGCCAGCGCCCTGCGCGATCAGCGGACGGCCGGCACCCCCGTGGACGTCGCGGTGGCGCACGAGCCGGTCGCCGCCCGGGAGACCGACGGCCTGGTGCCGCTGGTGCTGTGCGGGCACCTGCACCACGAGGGGACGGAGCTGCTGCCGTACGGCACCCGGCTGCGCAGGGAGGGGTCGACCGGCGGCAGCGGGCTGCGCGCCGTCGAGCGCGAGTACCCCGCCCCGATCCAGGCCTCGATCCTCTACTTCGACCGGGACAACCGCAGGCTGCAGGCCTGGGACGCGATCCAGCTGGGGGGGCTCGGGCTGACCAAGGCAGAGGTCAGCCGCCACCTGGCGGACGAGAACCGACCGGGCGGCAGGGGCGCCTCGGACTCCCCTTCGCCGACCGCCGAGACCACCTCGCCGTAAACCGTTTTGGCGATACCCCTCGCCATCCCATATGCTTCTCACGTCCCCGACGCGCTGAGAAGCGCCCAGGCGGGCCGATAGCCCTCATCGTCTAGCGGCCTAGGACGCCGCCCTTTCAAGGCGGTAGCACGGGTTCGAATCCCGTTGGGGGCACGCAAAACCGTGTGCGACACTGTTGCATACACGCTTGGTCCTGTGGAGCAGTTTGGAGTGCTCGCCACCCTGTCAAGGTGGAGGCCGCGGGTTCAAATCCCGTCAGGACCGCTGGTGTTTCACGTGAAACACCGTGGCTGGGTAGCTCAGTTGGTACGAGCGTCCGCCTGAAAAGCGGAAGGTCGCCGGTTCGACCCCGGCCCCAGCCACAGCCGCCCTGACCAGGGCAGAGCCCCTCTCCGAGATCGGAGAGGGGCTCTTTCGTACCCCCGTCCACCGGTACGCCCACGGAGCCAGACCACGGTGAAGGCCTTACCGAGCATCGACCCGACCCTGCCGCTCGACTGGCACCCCGAGCACGTCTGGTACACGTCCTACGGGTCCAACACCCACCTGGACCGGCTCGCCGCCTACCTCAGGGGCGGGCGCCTGCCCGGCGCGGCCAGGGAGTACCCGGGGTGCCGCAACCCGGCCATGCCGGCCCGTTCGATCCCCGTGGAACTGACCGGCGCGATGTACTTCGCCACCGAGTCATCCGTGTGGGGAGGCGGGCGGGCCTTCTACGACCCGGAGGTGGACGGGCGCGTGCTGGCCAGGGCGCATCTGGTGACCACCGACCAGTTCGCCGACATCGCCGCCCAGGAGATGTACCGGACGCCGGGCCCGGACCTGGACCTGGACCTGACGGACGTCCTCAGCCAGGGGCGGGCCGTGCTGGGCGAGGGCCGCTACGAGAGGCTCGTCTGCGCCGGACAGGTGGACGGCCTGCCGGTCCTGACCTTCACGGCGCCCTGGGGCATCCACGACGTGCGCTGGGTCCCCCCTTCCGCCGCCTACATCCGCTTCCTGGCCGCAGGGCTGCTCTCGGCCGGCGCGTGGGACGAGGATGCGATCGCCTCCTACGTCGCGTCCTGCCCCGGCGCCATCGACCACTGGTCCCCGGAGGAGATCGCCGCCCTCCTCGACGCCGGCCCCGACGGGCACTAGCGGGCTCGCGGGGGCCCGCCTTGGCACCGCGGCCGGCCGGCGCTACGTTCGGGCTGGCCGCGCGTGGCGCGCGGGGGGCGGGGGAGACATGAGCCGGGACGAGGGCAGAGCCGACCGGGGGAACGATCTGGAGAAGGACCGGGCCCGGTACGGGCTGCTCGCGGTCGTCGTCAGCAATCTCGCGATCGCCGCCGTCGCGGTCTTCGGCGTGTGGCAGCTCGACGGGGACGACGCGGTGATCGTCGGCATTCTCACCGCCGCGTTCACCGCCGTCAGCAGCACGACCACCGCCTACCTGGGCATCAAGGCCGTCTCCAACACCGCGAAGTCGATCGCGCTCGGGGACGGCCCGGCCCGCAGACACGCCGAGTCCGCCCCGCCGGCCCCGGCCGCCCCGCCCGCGCAGCGCACCCCCTAGGCCGCGTGCGCCGCGCCGGCCGGCCTGCCGCCCGGGTGGCGGTGGCGCCAGATCAGGAAGACCGCGCAGGAGACGAGGGCCCAGCCCACCAGCACCAGGAACGGGAACGCGTGCTGGTGGCCGCAGAAGTACACCGCGGTGTGCTGGGCGTTCACCGAGGCACCCGGCGGCAGCCAGCGGCCGATGGTGCCGAGCGGCGACGGCAGCAGGGGCCAGGAGACGGCACCGCCGGACGAGGGGTTGCCCAGCAGCACCATCAGGCCCCAGGTCGGCAGCATCGCCCAGCGCCCCACCAGGGTGTTGAACATCGTGAACACCATGCCCGAGGTGAACATCGTCAGGGCGAGGATCAGCCAGGACTCCAGGAACGGCAGCCTCAGCGCGCCCAGCCACCAGTCCACCACCGCGGCGATGGTGAACCCGCCGAGCACGGCGTAGGCGGTGATGAAGGCGATCCGCTCCAGCGGGTTCAGCTCGCGCGCGTGCACGCTGAGCTGGATGGCGCCGACGAAGCCGATGATCACGGCGGCGAGGGAGATGTAGAAGATCGCTAGGCCCCGTGGATCGCCCTTCTGCAACGGCTTGAGGTCGTGGACCACCACGCTGGTGCCGGTGGCCTCCCCGACCTCCACCGCCGTCTCCGTGAGCACCTGGGCGACCGTCGCCCCGGACGCCCCGGACACGTCCAGGGTGATCGGCCGGCCGCCGGCCGGCGCGTCCAGCGCCGCGAACACCTTCTGCTCGTCCACCGCCCGCACCGCGTCCCGGCGGCTCCCGTACGGGTGCAGCTTCATCGAGGCGCCCAGCGCCTCCTCCATCCCGTCGATGAACCGCCGGGCCGCCGGCTGGTCGGGGGCTCCGGTCACCGCCGTGGGGATGCGGTGCGGGGTCGGGTTGGCCATGGCGTACGTGTAGGACCCGGCGAAGAGGCCGGCCGCGGCGGCGAGGATGAAGAGAAGGACCGTGGCGGGCAGGAAGGGGGATTCCCGGAATGTCGCCCAGCGTTCCGCGCGGGTCGGGGGGCGGCCGTGCTCTCCATGAGGGGAATCGGGCATATCGACCACGCTAGGTCATGTGACGATATCCCGCCCCGGGTCAAATCGTTCGCGTGATTTTCCGCCGAGGTGAGATCCTGGATCGCGTATGTCTACGCATCCCGCCCCCGCCCTCGGCACCCTCGCCTCCCGCCTGACCGAGCTGTCGCTGCGCGACGCGCACCGGCTCGGGCGGCGGATGGAGGGCGCGCGCAAGATCCGTAAGCCCGAGGCCCGCACCGCCGTCCTCGCCGAGATCGAGACCGAGATCGGCCGCGCCGCGGACCGGATGGCCGAGCGCCGCTCGCGCATGCCGGCCGTCACCTACCCCGAGCAGCTGCCGGTCAGCCAGAAGAAGGACGAGATCGCGGCGGCCATCCGCGATCACCAGGTCGTCATCGTGGCCGGTGAGACCGGTTCCGGCAAGACCACCCAGATCCCGAAGATCTGTCTGGAGCTGGGCCGGGGCGTGCGTGGCATGATCGGGCACACCCAGCCGCGCCGGATCGCCGCCCGGACCGTCGCCGAGCGGGTCGCGGAGGAGCTGCGGACGCCCCTCGGCGAGGCCGTCGGCTGGAAGGTCCGCTTCACCGACCAGGTGAACCCGGACGCCACCTTCATCAAGCTGATGACGGACGGCATCCTGCTCGCCGAGATCCAGACCGACCGCGAGCTGCGCGCCTACGACACGATCATCATCGACGAGGCCCACGAGCGGTCCCTCAACATCGACTTCCTGCTGGGCTACCTCGCCCAGCTGCTGCCGAAGCGCCCGGACCTGAAGGTCGTCATCACCTCGGCGACCATCGACCCCGAGCGCTTCTCCCGGCACTTCGGCGACGCCCCGATCATCGAGGTCAGCGGGCGCACGTACCCGGTGGAGGTGCGCTACCGGCCGCTCCTCGAAGAGGACTCCGACGACGCCGACCGCGACCAGATCACCGCGATCACCGACGCCGTCGAGGAGCTGATGGCGGAGGGCCAGGGCGACATCCTGGTCTTCCTCTCCGGCGAGCGGGAGATCCGGGACACCGCGGACGCCCTCGCCAAGAAGAACTACCGGTTCACCGAGATCCTGCCGCTGTACGCCCGGCTCTCGCACGCCGAGCAGCACCGGGTCTTCCAGCCGCACACCGGGCGCAGGATCGTTCTGGCGACCAACGTCGCCGAGACCTCGCTCACCGTCCCGGGCATCAAGTACGTCATCGATCCCGGCTTCGCCCGGATCTCCCGCTACAGCCACCGCACCAAGGTCCAGCGGCTGCCCATCGAACCGGTCTCGCAGGCCAGCGCCAACCAGCGCAAGGGCCGCTGCGGCCGTACCTCCGACGGCATCTGCATCCGGCTGTACAGCGAGGAGGACTTCCTCGCCCGGCCGGAGTTCACCGACGCGGAGATCCTGCGCACCAACCTGGCCTCCGTCATCCTCCAGATGACCGCGGCCGGCCTCGGCGACATCGAGAAGTTCCCCTTCATCGACCCGCCGGACCACCGCAACATCCGCGACGGCGTGCAGCTGCTCCAGGAGCTGGGCGCGCTCGACCCCGCCCAGAAGGACCCGCGCAAGCGGCTCACCGACACCGGCCGCAAGCTCGCCCAGCTGCCCGTCGACCCCCGCCTGGCCCGGATGGTCCTGGAGGCCGACAAGAACGGCTGTGTCCGCGAGGTCATGGTGATCGCCGCCGCCCTGTCCATCCAGGACCCGCGCGAGCGCCCCGCCGACAAGCAGGCCCAGGCCGACCAGCAGCACGCCCGGTTCAAGGACGAGACCAGCGACTTCCTCGCCTATCTGAACCTGTGGCGCTACGTCCGCGAGCAGCAGAAGGAGCGCGGCTCCAGCTCCTTCCGCCGGATGTGCAAGCAGGAGTACCTGAACTTCCTGCGCATCCGCGAATGGCAGGACATCTACACCCAGCTGCGCACGGTCGCCAAGCAGCTGGGCATCCACCTCAACGAGGACGACGCCCCCGCCGACCGCGTCCACGTCTCCCTGCTCGCCGGCCTCCTCTCCCACATCGGGATGAAGGACGTGAAGGACGGCAACAAGAACGAGTACCTGGGCGCCCGCAACGCCAAGTTCGCCATCTTCCCGGGCTCGGCGCTGTTCCGGAAGCAGCCGAAGTTCCTGATGTCGGCCGAACTGGTGGAGACCAGCCGCCTGTGGGCGCGGGTGAACGCCAAGATCGAGCCGGAGTGGGTCGAGCCGCTGGCCGGACACCTCCTGAAGCGGACGTACAGCGAACCGCACTGGGAGAAGGACCAGGCGGCCGTGATGGCGTACGAGAAGGTCACGCTGTACGGCGTCCCGATCGTCGCCCAGCGGAAGGTGAACTACGGCCGCATCGACCCGGAGACCAGCCGCGAGCTGTTCATCCGCAACGCGCTCGTGGAGGGCGACTGGCGCACGCACCACAAGTTCTTCGCGGACAACCGCAAGCTGCTCAGCGAGGTCGAGGAGCTGGAGCACCGCGCCCGGCGCCGGGACATCGTCGTGGACGACGAGACCCTCTTCGACTTCTACGACCAGCGGGTGCCCGAACACGTCGTCTCCGGCGCCCACTTCGACTCCTGGTGGAAGCGGAAGCGGCAGGAGCAGCCGGACTACCTGGACTTCGAGCGGGAGATGCTCATCCGGGAGTCGGCGGAGGCGGTCACCAAGGCCGACTATCCCGACAGCTGGCGCCAGGGGCAGCTGAAGTTCCGGGTGACGTACCAGTTCGAGCCCGGCGCGGACGCCGACGGTGTGACGGTCCACATCCCGCTCCAGGTCCTCAACCAGGTCACGGACGAGGGCTTCGACTGGCAGATCCCGGGGCTGCGCGAGGAGTTGGTGACGGAGCTGATCCGCTCCCTGCCGAAGCCGATCCGCCGCAACTACGTACCGGCGCCGAACTACGCGAAGGCGTTCCTGGAGAAGGCGGTGCCCCTCCAGGAGCCGCTGACCGTCACGATGGCCCGCGAGCTGAAGCGGATGGTCGGCGTGCCGTTCGAGGCGGACGACTTCGACTGGGCGAAGGTCCCCGAGCATCTGAAGATCACCTTCCGGATCGTCGACGAGCGGCGCCGGAAGCTGGCCGAGGACAAGGACCTCGAGGCGCTGAAGCTGCGGCTGAAGCCCAAGGCGCGCAAGGCGCTGTCCCAGGCCGCGGCGGCGACCGCGTCCCGGGAGGGCGGCGAGTCCCTGGAGCGCAAGGGTCTGACCGACTGGACCCTCGGCACCCTCACCCGGGTCTTCGAGACGCGCCGGGCCGGCCAGCCGGTCAAGGCGTACCCGGCGCTCGTCGACGACGGGGACACGGTCTCGGTCCGCCTCTTCGACACCGAGGCGGAGCAGGCCGAGGCGATGTGGAAGGGCACCCGCCGCCTGATCCTGCGCAACATCCCGGTCAACCCGGCGAAGTTCGCGTCCGAGAAGCTGACGAACGCCCAGAAGCTGGCCCTGTCCGCCAATCCGCACGGCTCGATCCAGGCCCTGTTCGACGACTGCGCGATGGCCGCGGCGGACAAGCTGATCGCGGACTTCGGCGGGCCGGCGTGGGACGAGGAGTCGTACCGCAAGCTGTACGACAAGGTGCGCGCGGAGATCGTGGACACCACGGTCCGTACGGTCGCCCAGGTGCAGCAGGTGCTGGCCGCCTGGCAGGCCTGTGAGCGCCGCCTGAAGGCCGTGCGGAGCCCCGCCCTGCTGGCGAACCTCACGGACGTCCGCAAGCAGCTGGACGCCCTCGTGAAGCCCGGTTTCGTGACGTGGGCGGGCATACGCCGGCTGCCCGACCTGATGCGCTACCTGGTGGCCGCCGACCGGCGCCTGCAGCAGATGCCGACCAACGTCCAGCGGGACACCACGCGCATGGAGAAGGTCCACGAGATGCAGGACGAATACGCCTGGCTCCTGGAACAGCTCCCGCAGGGCCGCCCGGTACCGGCCGCCGTCCTGGACATCCGCTGGATGATCGAGGAGCTGCGGGTGAGCTACTTCGCCCACGCGCTGGGCACGGCGTACCCGGTCTCGGACAAGCGGATCGTGAAGGCGATCGACGCGGCCGTCCCGTAATCGACCCCGTACAGAGGGTGAGTTCGACCAGGAGCCTCACCCTCCTGTACAGTCTCTTCTCGCAGCGCAACGCACGGCAAGCGCCGCGAAACCTGGTCCTGTGGAGCAGTTTGGAGTGCTCGCCACCCTGTCAAGGTGGAGGCCGCGGGTTCAAATCCCGTCAGGACCGCATCAGTGACTGAGGCCCGCCCCGAGAGGGAGCGGGCCTCAGTCGTGTCCGGGCAGAACAGAGGCCGCGCCCGCGGCGAAGCCGCGATCGGAAGAGCCCCACGCCCCCCTGCACGGCGCCCCTTCCGCCGTACCCGTACGGCTCGTCGCGCGTTCCGCCGGGCCCCGGCGCAGCCGCCCGCGCCCTTGACGGCGTCACATTCCCTCGGTACCCAGGGAGCAGGGCTCGTTCCTCTGTGCGCACCCCGGAGGTGGCGTATGGCGACGTCGGTCAGGCACGAGACGCGGGCGCTGCTGAGGGCGCATCTGTCGGCCGCCTCCTCCTACCGGCACCTCACCCGCCACTGCCCCATCTGCCACCACCTGCTGCGGCTGGCCATGGACGCCGGCCCGCAGGGGCAGGAGGACGAGCGGGAGGCCGTGGCCGTCGAGGACGACCGTCCGCGCGACGCGTGACGCGCACCGCGATCGGCTCAACTCCCTAGCGCACACGGGCCGCTGGCAACAAGCGGCCAGGTATGTGACGGGAGTCACCGCATGAGTTTTTGAAACTGCGGAACTTACCCCCGTCATACAACGGGTCAATTTAATATGTGCAATTGCACCGGCCTCGGAGCCCGCCCGCAGCCGTTCCGTCAGACCTCCCCAGACTCCGACAGGCGGGCACACAAAAAAGATCGCGCTGGACCCGGCGGAGTCCAGCGCGATCGACGACGCACCCTGTGTCGCTTGCCTATGACGTGCTCTTCGGCCTGGGCGAGGGGCCTGTTGGGGCAGGTCCCGCGTCGCTTGGAGCTAGGGTTCCGAGCGCCTCGGCCGGTTGGGGGATCGACCGTCTTGCCCGGTTATGGAGTTGTTCAGGCCTCGCTGCGCTGCTGCGGGATGCCCGCGAGCAGAGCGCGAACCTCGGCCTCGCGGTAGCGGCGGTGCCCGCCGAGCGTGCGGATGGACGTGAGCTTGCCGGCCTTCGCCCACCGCGTGACCGTCTTGGGGTCGACGCGGAACATGGTGGCGACCTCAGCCGGGGTCAGCAGCGGCTCGGCATCAGGGGTGCGAGCGGTCATGAGCGGCCTCCTCGGGAGAACCGAACCTTCTCGGTTCTTTCCTCTAAATTCTGCACCTTGACCCGCGTTGCCCGAAATGGCGGACGCGAGTCGAGTCGGTTATAGGACGAACGGCTTGTCCTCGGCACTACAACTACACCATCTGTCCAGCCGCGTCGGCCAAACCGATGGAATTGCCCTCCCAGGTGTTCATCAGCGACGGAAGCCGATGGACCATGCCATAGCGGACAGTCACGTCACTGTGACGATCAGTCACAGGACGATCAGGAGCCACGAGACCCCCCAAAGCGCGCAATGCCGAGAATCCGCCCATGATGGAGCACAGTTGGACGGACGGAGCCCTCCCCGGACTCCTTGTCCTATTTTGGCACGAGGGATGGCAAGAGGCGCAAGGGCCGGGTAAGTGCCATCCATCACCCTTGAGACAAAAGTCCAGATCGGGACCAACATCCCGTCAGGTGGTCTAAGCGAGTAGAACGTACGTCCTTCGGCACGTATTTGACCGTGACCTACGTCACTCAGTTCGCAGAACGTCGGTCCCGTACCGCCCGCCACCGCTCCACCAGCCGCCCGTACGCCTGCCCGGCGGCCCTCCCGTCCCCCCGGCGCAGCGCCTCGATGCCGGCGGCCACGTCCGCCGCCGAGTGGTCGCCCTCCAGCTCGCCCGCCGGCAGCACGTGCACCAGGCCGCCGTAGTCCAGCTCCACCAGCGAGCGCGGGTGGAACTCCTCCAGCCAGCGGCCGACGTCCGTCACACCGTCGACCAGCGGCCCCTCCTCGACGGTGTCCCGCAGCGTGCGCAGCGCCCGCGCCACCCGGCGGCGGGCCTGCACCATCGGCGTGCGGTAACGCAGCACCGGGGGCACCTCGGCGGTCCCCTTGTCGTACCGCCGCTCCTCGTCCGAGACCAGCACGAACCAGTTCAGCGGGACCTGCCAGGTGGCCGTGCGGATCCACGGCCGGGCGTCGGGGTTGCGGGCCAGCCAGCGCTCGTAGTCCTGGGCCGCCTGCCGGCGCACCACCGGCGGGAGCACCGCGTCCAGCACCGGCGGGGGCAGCTCCTCGGCCAGCTCGCCCAGGGCCTGCCAGCCGCGCAGCCGGGTCCGCCAGGGGCACACGCAGACCACCCCGTCGATCTCCAGCACGAAGGCGTCGCTGCTCTCGTGCACGGGTACCGCGACCGGCGGGATGGGCAGCAAGTCGGCCAGGGAGCGGCGCAGTTCGTCCTGGTAGGAGGGGCGGTCGGGGCGGCGGGCGTAGCGCGCCCAGTGGCTGCGCTCCGGCTCCGGGAAGGCGCCCAGCGGCTCGTACACACGCAGGTAGGCGGCATAGGGGACGACCACGGAGGACACCTTCGGCACGCCTGCTCCCCTCCCCATCGGACCCGGCACGAAACCACTGCAAATCGTGCCACGCTCATGCGTGCGGAGCGGGCCCGGGAGAGTGATCCTGAACACTGCGCGGATGGTGAGTGGGCCGAGGCTCTACGCTCATGCCACGGCTCCCCGCCACCCGTACGGGGACCGACCCCACTCGCCGCTAGTACACAGGAGTCACCACAGTGACCGACGTAACCGGCGCGCCTGCTGATGTCCTGCACACCCTGTTCCACTCGGACCAGGGCGGCCATGAGCAGGTCGTGCTCTGCCAGGACCGCGCCAGCGGCCTCAAGGCCGTGATCGCCATCCACTCCACCGCCCTGGGTCCGGCCCTCGGCGGCACGCGCTTCTACCCGTACGCGACCGAGGCCGAGGCCGTCGCCGACGCCCTCAACCTCGCGCGCGGGATGTCGTACAAGAACGCCATGGCCGGACTCGACCACGGCGGCGGCAAGGCCGTGATCATCGGCGACCCGGAGCGTGACAAGACCGAGGAACTGCTCCTCGCCTACGGCCGTATGGTCGCCTCGCTCGGCGGTCGCTACGTGACCGCGTGCGACGTCGGCACCTACGTCGCCGACATGGACGTCGTGGCCCGCGAGTGCCGCTGGACCACCGGCCGCTCCCCCGAGAACGGCGGCGCCGGCGACTCCTCCGTGCTCACCGCCTTCGGCGTCTACCAGGGCATGCGCGCCTCCGCCCAGCACCTGTGGGGCGACCCCTCGCTGCGCGGTCGCAAGGTCGGCATCGCCGGCGTCGGCAAGGTCGGCCACCACCTGGTGCGGCACCTGCGCGACGAGGGTGCCGAGGTCGTGATCACGGACGTGCGCCCGGACGCCGTCCAGCGGATCCTCGACGCGCATCCCGAAGGGGTGACGGCCGTCGCCGACACCGAGCGGCTGATCCGGGTCGAGGGACTCGACATCTACGCCCCGTGCGCCCTCGGCGGCGCGCTGAACGACGACACCGTGCCGGTGCTCACCGCCAAGGTGGTCTGCGGTGCGGCCAACAACCAGCTGGCCCACCCGGGTGTGGAGAAGGACCTCGCCGACCGCGGGATCCTCTACGCGCCGGACTACGTGGTGAACGCCGGCGGGGTGATCCAGGTGGCCGACGAGCTGCACGGGTTCGACTTCGACCGGTGCAAGGCGAAGGCGTCGAAGATCTTCGACACCACGCTGGCCATATTCGCACGTGCGAAGACGGACGGGATTCCGCCGGCCGCCGCGGCCGACCGGATCGCCGAGCAGCGGATGGCCGAGGCCCGCGCGAGCCGCGTCGCACGCTGAGCCGATCGCACAGGTGAGCGGTACCCGTCGGCGGGAACTTAGAGAGAACTCTCACTTCCACCGGCGGGTCGTTCCCCGATAAGTGGTTAAAATCGCCACTGACCAGCGAGGACGGGGCGCCTCGAAGGTCCTGGGCACACGCGCGTGCTGCGGGCGACGTACCGTATGGGCGCGGGCTCAGGTACCGTGGAAGCCCTACGGACCGGCCTCTCCACGGAGAGTCCGTTCCAGATCATGAACGCGTGTCAGACTCTGGGGCCGTCGAGCCCCGTCGTTGAGGGGGTCGAGCCATGGGGCGCGGCCGGGCCAAGGCCAAGCAGACGAAGGTCGCCCGCCAGCTGAAGTACAACAGCGGCGGGACGGACCTCTCACGCCTGGCCGAGGAGCTGGGCGCATCGACGTCGAATCAGTCACCGAACGGTGACCGCTTCACGGACGATGAGCATGACGACGACGACCTGTACTCCCGCTACGCCGACCTCTATGAGGACGACGACGAGGACGAGGACGAAGGTCCCGCACAGCACCGTCGAGGCGCTTGACCTTGCACTGAGCACCAGTCCGGTCGGTGGCACAGCCACCGACCGGCTTCTGTGCTGTCCTCAGCTCGCGTAGTCGCCCACCAGCTCCGCGCCGGTCGTCTTCGCGCCACGCTCGGTGATCTCGCCGGCGACCCACGCGTCGACCCCCCGGTCGGCCAGGGTCGCGAGGGCCACCTCGGTCGACTCCGCCGGGACGATCGCCATCATGCCGACGCCCATGTTGAGGGTCTTCTCCAGTTCCAGGCGCTCGACGTTCCCGGTCTTCCCGACCAGGTCGAAGATCGCGCCCGGGGTCCAGGTGGAGCGGTCGACCACGGCGTGCAGTCCGTCCGGGATCACCCGGGCCAGGTTCGCGGCGAGACCGCCACCGGTGATGTGGCTGAAGGCGTGCACCTCGGTGGTGCGGGTCAGCGCGAGGCAGTCCAGCGAGTAGATCTTGGTGGGCTCCAGCAGCTCCTCGCCGAGGGTCCGGCCCAGCTCCGCGACCTCCGTCTCCAGCGCCGTCCCGGCGCGGTCCAGCAGGACGTGGCGGACCAGGGAGTACCCGTTCGAGTGAAGGCCGGAGGACGCCATGGCGATCACGGCGTCACCCGTGCGGATGCGATCCGCGCCCAGCAGCCGGTCGGCCTCCACGACGCCCGTACCGGCCCCGGCGACGTCGAAGTCGTCCTCGCCCAGCAGGCCCGGGTGTTCGGCCGTCTCACCGCCCACCAGGGCGCATCCGGCCAGCACACAGCCTTCCGCGATGCCCTTGACGATGGCGGCGACGCGCTCGGGGTGGACCTTGCCGACGCAGATGTAGTCGGTCATGAACAGCGGCTCGGCACCGCACACCACGATGTCGTCCATGACCATGGCGACCAGGTCGTGGCCGATGGTGTCGTAGACGCCCATCCGGCGCGCGATGTCGACCTTGGTGCCGACGCCGTCCGTGGCGGAGGCCAGCAGCGGGCGCTCGTAGCGCTTGAGGGCGGAGGCGTCGAAGAGCCCGGCGAAGCCGCCGAGGCCGCCGAGGACCTCGGGGCGCTGGGTCTTCTTCACCCACTCCTTCATCAGTTCTACGGCGCGGTCTCCCGCTTCGATGTCGACGCCCGCGGCTGCGTAGCTGGCACCAGTCGTCTCAGACATGGGGTGAGAACTTTCGTGTCGTACGGCAGAACTTACGGGCGGCGGATCGCGTCGGTCGCCGCGGTCGCGGCCGGACCGGCCGCCAGCTCGGTCTCCAGGAGCTGCTTGCCGAGCAGCTCGGGGTCCGGCAGCTCCATCGGGTACTCGCCGTCGAAGCAGGCGCGGCACAGGTTCGGCTTGGCGATCGTGGTCGCCTCGATCATGCCGTCGAGGGAGATGTAGGCCAGGGAGTCGGCGCCGAGGCTGGTGCCGATCTCCTCGATCGTCATGCCGTTGGCGATCAGCTCCGCGCGCGTGGCGAAGTCGATGCCGAAGAAGCAGGGCCACTTCACGGGCGGGGAGGAGATCCGGATGTGGACCTCGGCGGCGCCGGCCTCGCGGAGCATGCGGACCAGGGCGCGCTGGGTGTTGCCGCGCACGATCGAGTCGTCCACGACGACCAGGCGCTTGCCCTTGATGACTTCCTTCAGCGGGTTCAGCTTCAGGCGGATGCCCAGCTGGCGGATGGTCTGCGAGGGCTGGATGAACGTACGGCCCACGTACGCGTTCTTGACCAGACCCGCGCCGAAGGGGATGCCCGAGGCCTCCGCGTAGCCGATGGCGGCCGGCGTGCCGGACTCCGGGGTCGCTATGACCAGATCGGCCTCGACAGGGGCCTCCTTGGCCAGGCGGCGGCCCATCTCCACGCGGGAGAGGTACACGTTCCGGCCGGCGATGTCGGTGTCCGGGCGGGCCAGGTACACGTACTCGAAGACACAGCCCTTGGGCTTCGCTTCCGCGAATCGCGAGCTGCGCAGACCGTTCTCGTCGATGGCGACGAACTCGCCCGGCTCGATCTCCCGGACGAAGCTGGCGCCGACGATGTCGAGGGCGGCGGTCTCGGAGGCGACCACCCAGCCGCGCTCCAGGCGGCCGAGGACCAGCGGGCGGATGCCCTGCGGGTCACGGCCGGCGTAGAGGGTGTGCTCGTCCATGAAGACGAGGGAGAAGGCGCCCCGGACCTTCGGGAGGACCTGGTGGGCCGCCTGCTCGATGGTGAGCGGCTTGCCGTCCTCGTCGACCTGGGCGGCCAGCAGGGCCGTCAGCAGGTCGGTGTCGTTGGTGGCCGCGACCCGGGTGGAGCGGCTGTTGTTGTCGTTCGGGAGGGCGGCGACCATCTCGGCGAGCTGCGCCGTGTTGACCAGGTTGCCGTTGTGGCCGAGCGCGATCGAGCCGTGCGCGGTGGCGCGGAACGTCGGCTGGGCGTTCTCCCACACGGAGGCACCGGTGGTCGAGTAGCGGGCGTGTCCGACCGCGATGTGACCCTGGAGCGAACCGAGCGAGGTCTCGTCGAAGACCTGGGAGACCAGGCCCATGTCCTTGAAGACGAGGATCTGGGAGCCGTTGCTGACCGCGATTCCCGCGGATTCCTGACCCCGGTGCTGGAGGGCGTAGAGCCCGAAGTACGTGAGCTTTGCGACCTCTTCGCCCGGAGCCCAGACGCCGAAGACGCCGCAAGCGTCCTGGGGGCCCTTCTCGCCGGGAAGCAGATCGTGATTGAGTCGACCGTCACCACGTGGCACGCCACCGAGTGTAGGCGAGGTCGACCACTGGTCCGAATTGGGGATGCGCGGCGGTGCCGGTCCGGCCGGTGTCGATCACCTTGGTGGATTCTACGTTTGTGCTGGTCACGGCGGTTCGTCTGCGGATACCGAGGGTTTCGGGCGCGCGGTACGGGCCGGTCGCGGACTTCTTCGTCGTATCCGTGAGTGAGGTGTCGCACATCATTCGGGGGCGCTGCGGCTGAGCTGGACGCGGTCGCCGTCGCCGTTGGTGAGGGTCAGTTTCGCGGCGTCGCGCTCGGCGGTGAGCGTGCCGGTGGTCAGGCTGCGGGCGAAGGCGCGCTCGAAGTCCATCCGCTCCTTGCCGCAGGCCATCCTGGTCGTCCGCAGGTCGCCGAGGGTGATCCGGTCCCCGCGCACGGTCGCGCGGGCGCTGAACCGGTTGCAGCCCAGGTTGCCGGACGCCTTGTCGTCGTCGATGCGCAGGCGGGCGGTGGCGGGCGCCTGCCGGGTCGTGCCGCCGACGGTGATGCTGTCGACCCGCCAGTCGATCCCGGTCACCGGTTGCCGGACGCTCACCGCCTCACTGTCCCCCGTCTCGCCGCCGCAGGCCACCGTGAACGGGACGAGCACGGCGGCCACCGCCAGAGTCACGCGCTGCTTGTACCGGTTCATACGGATTCGACGTGCCCCGGCGGTTCCGGGTTCCGCTAGGACATGACCGGCAGCAGCCCGCCGATGTCCGCCCGCTCCCCGCTCGCGCTGACCTTCGCCTCGGCCAGCGCGTCCGCCCAGGCCAGACGGCCGGTGGCGAGCCGGATCCAGGTCAGCGGGTCGGTCTCCACGACGTTGGGCGGGGTGCCGCGGGTGTGCCGGGGCCCCTCGACGCACTGCACGACGGCGTACGGCGGCACCCGCACCTCGGTCGAGCCGCCGGGCGCCTTGACCGCCAGGGCGTCGGCGAGCAGCCGGGTGGCGGCGGCCAGGGCCTGCCGGTCGTACGGCACGTCCAGGCCCGGGACGGCGGCGTTCAGGTCGTCGGTGTGGACGACGAGTTCGACGGTGCGGGTGACCAGGTAGTCGGCCAGCGGCAGGGCGCCCGCGTTGGTCTCCAGCAGCCGGCTGCCGGGGTGTGCGTCCAGCAGGACGCGCAGGCGGTGGTCGGCGTCGGTGAGGTAGGCGTCGAGGTCCGGGTGGTCGGCGGTGACGCCCCGCGTGCGGTCGTCGATGTCGGCGGCGCCCGGCCCGGTGGCGGACGGCCACTCGGCCACGGTGACGGTCTGCCGGGGCGGGGCGGGCAGCTCCAGGGCCCGGTGGACCGCGGTGGCCGCCATGCCGATGTGCGCGATCAGGTCCCGTACGGTCCAGTCGCCGAGCCGGGTGGGCAGGGCGAGCTGCCCGGGGTCGAGGCCGCGGACGGCCTCCCGGACGTGGGCGAGCTGGGCGAGGACCGCGGCTCGGGTCTTGGCGGGGTCGTAGCTGCGGGCGCGCTTCTTGGCCGGTGGCATGGCGGTGAGCCTATGCCCTGACCGCGTGCTCCCTCAGCCCCGTTCGGGCAGGCCGAGGGCCTGCCGGGGGCGTCCGGCGGCGCCCGCGTACGGACGCGGGACGGCCCCGCCCGCCGGAGCGGGCGGGGCCGTCGGCCGCGCGGGGTCCCGGTTACGCCAGCAGCGCCGGGATCGTCTCCTCGTGCGCCTTGCGCAGCTCGGCCAGGGGCAGGGTGAACTCGCCCTGCACCTCGACCGCGTCACCGTCCACGACACCGATGCGGGTGGCCGGCAGGCCGCGCGCGCCGCACATGTCGGTGAAGCGGACCTCCTCCGAGCGCGGCACGGCGACGATCGCGCGGCCGGCCGACTCGGAGAACAGGAAGGTGAAGGCGTCCAGGCCGTCGGGGACGACCAGGCGGGCGCCCTTGCCGCCGAGCAGCGCCGACTCCACGACCGCCTGGACCAGACCGCCGTCGGACAGGTCGTGCGCGGAGTCGATCATGCCGTCGCGGGAGGCGGAGATCAGGATCTCGGCGAGCAGGCGCTCGCGCTCCAGGTCCACCCGCGGGGGCAGGCCGCCGAGGTGGTCGTGGATCACCTGGGACCAGGCCGAGCCGCCGAACTCCTCCCGGGTGTCGCCGAGGAGGTAGATCAGCTGGCCCTCCTCCTGGAAGGCGACCGGGGTACGGCGGGCGACGTCGTCGATCACGCCGAGGACCGCCACGACCGGGGTGGGGTGGATGGCGACCTCGCCGGTCTGGTTGTAGAGCGAGACGTTGCCGCCGGTCACCGGGGTGCCGAGCTGCTGGCAGGCGTCGGCCAGACCGCGTACGGCCTCCGCGAACTGCCACATCACCGCCGGGTCCTCGGGCGAGCCGAAGTTCAGGCAGTCGGAGACGGCCAGCGGCTTGGCGCCGGTGGCGGCGACGTTGCGGTACGCCTCGGCCAGGGCCAGCTGGGCGCCGGTGTACGGGTCCAGCTTGGCGTAGCGGCCGTTGCCGTCCGTCGCGATCGCGACACCGAGACCGGTCTCCTCGTCCACGCGGATCATGCCGGAGTCCTCCGGCTGCGCGAGGACGGTGTTTCCCTGCACGAGGTGGTCGTACTGGGAGGTGATCCACTGCTTCGACGCCTGGTTCGGCGAGCCGACCAGCTTCAGGACCTGGTCCTTCAGCTCCTCGCCGGTCTCCGGGCGGGGCAGCTTGGCCGCGTCGTCGGCCTGGAGGGCGTCCTGCCAGTCGGGACGGGCGTACGGGCGCTCGTAGGTCGGGCCCTCGTGGGCGACCGTGCGCGGGTCGACGTCCACGATCTTCTCACCGTGCCAGAAGATCTCCAGCCGGTCGCCGTCGGTGACCTCACCGATGACGGTGGCGATGACGTCCCACTTCTCGCAGATCTCCAGGAAGCGGTCGACCTTGTCCGGCTCCACGACCGCGCACATGCGCTCCTGCGACTCGCTCATGAGGATCTCCTCAGGAGACAGGGTCGAGTCGCGCAGGGGCACGTCGTCCAGGGTCACGCGCATGCCGCCGGAGCCGTTGGACGCCAGCTCGCTGGTCGCGCAGGACAGGCCGGCCGCGCCGAGGTCCTGGATGCCGACGACCAGCTTCTCCCGGAACGCCTCCAGGGTGCACTCGATGAGCAGCTTCTCCTGGAAGGGGTCGCCGACCTGGACGGCGGGACGCTTCGACGGCTTGGCGTCGTCGAAGGTCTCGGAGGCCAGGATCGAGGCGCCGCCGATGCCGTCGCCGCCGGTCCGGGCGCCGTACAGGATGACCTTGTTGCCCGCGCCGGAGGCCTTCGCGAGGTGGATGTCCTCGTGCCGCATCACACCGATGGCACCGGCGTTGACCAGCGGGTTGCCCTGGTAGCAGGCGTCGAAGACGACCTCGCCGCCGATGTTGGGCAGGCCCAGGCAGTTGCCGTAGCCGCCGATGCCCGCGACGACGCCCGGCAGGACGCGCTTGGTGTCGGGGTGGTCGGCCGCGCCGAAGCGCAGGGGGTCGACCACGGCCACCGGCCGGGCGCCCATCGCGATGATGTCGCGGACGATGCCGCCGACACCCGTGGCCGCGCCCTGGTAGGGCTCGACGTACGACGGGTGGTTGTGCGACTCGACCTTGAAGGTGACCGCGTAGCCCTGGCCGACGTCCACGACACCGGCGTTCTCGCCGATGCCGACGAGCAGGGCGTCGCTCTGCGGCGCCTTCTCGCCGAACTGGCGCAGGTGGACCTTGGAGGACTTGTACGAGCAGTGCTCGGACCACATGACCGAGTACATGGCGAGTTCGGCGCCGGTGGGGCGGCGGCCGAGGATCTCCACCACCCGCTCGTACTCGTCCTTCTTCAGGCCGAGTTCGGCCCAGGGCAGCTCGACGTCGGGGGTCGCGGCCGCGTGCTCGACCGTGTCCAGAGGCGTCCGGCTCATGCGTTGACCAGCTTCTTGAGGATCGAGGTGAAGAACGGGAGCCCGTCGGTACGGCCGGTACCGATCAGCGGCTCGACGGCGTGCTCCGGGTGCGGCATGAGGCCGACGACGTTGCCCGCCTCGTTGGTGATGCCCGCGATGTCCCGGAGGCTGCCGTTCGGGTTGAAGTCGAGGTACCGGAAGACGACCCGGCCCTCGGCCTCCAGCTTGTCGAGCGTGTACTCGTCGGCGACGTACCGGCCGTCCATGTTCTTCAGCGGGATGTGGATCTCCTGGCCGGCGCGGTAGTCGCCGGTCCAGGCCGTCTCCGCGTTCTCCACCCGCAGCTTCTGATCGCGGCAGATGAAGTGGAGGTGGTCGTTGCCGAGCATCGCGCCCGGGAGGAGGTGGGCCTCGGTGAGGACCTGGAAGCCGTTGCAGATGCCGAGGACCGGCAGGCCGGCCTTCGCCTGCTCGATCACGGTCTCCATCACCGGCGAGAACCGGGAGATGGCACCGGCCCGCAGATAGTCGCCGTAGGAGAAACCGCCGGGCAGCACCACGGCGTCGACCTGCTTGAGGTCCTTGTCCTTGTGCCACAGGGCGACCGGCTCGGCGCCCGCGACACGGATCGCGCGCTGGGCGTCCCGGTCGTCCAGGGTGCCCGGGAAAGTGACGACGCCAATACGAGCGGTCACTTGGCCGCCTCCGCGACTTCGTCGATCCGGACCGTGAAGTCCTCGATCACGGTGTTGGCGAGGAAGGATTCCGCAAGATCGCGGATCCGGGCGAGCGCGGCTTCGTCGACCGGCCCGTCAACTTCCAGTTCGAAACGCTTTCCCTGACGTACGTCCGAGATCCCTTCGAATCCCAGGCGCGGCAGCGCACGCTGGACCGCCTGGCCCTGGGGGTCGAGGATCTCCGGCTTGAGCATGACGTCGACTACGACGCGTGCCACTGGCACTCCCGGTGTGTGGTGCTGAGCAGGTTCCTTCAGACTACCCGCACAAAATTTCTACGCGGGTAGAGTTGGAGGAAAGTACGTGAGGCGCATCACGATCGGGTGTCGAAGCCACACGCCCGCGAAAAGTTCTGGGAAAGTTCCACAGTCCGTCCGTCGGCACCTATTGCGCCCGGACACGCGGACGGATTTAGTCGGGCTTCACTTTGCATTGCCGGGCACTGTACAAATGAATTGGCAATAGCCGATACTCGGCACGTCGTCGGCGCTGAGCTGTAACGACGTGCCGCACGAAGGGACCGATATTCGTGGCGCAAAAGGTCGTGGTCACTCTCTTTGACGACATCGACGGCTCGGAAGCGGCGGAGACGATCGCCTTCGGACTCGACGGCAAGTCGTACGAGATCGACCTGAACGAAACCAACGCCGAGAAACTGCGCAAGGCGCTCGCGCCGTACGTCGAGGCCGGCCGCAAGCGCTCGCGGTCCGGCAAGGCGTACAAGCAGACGGAGGTCGCCCCCGACCCGGCGGCCGTCCGCGCCTGGGCCCAGGCCAACAAGATGGACGTCCCGGCCCGCGGACGCATCCCGAAGAAGGTCTACGAGGCGTTCAGCGCCGCGCAGTGAGCCCGCGAAGGGGCGAGTCCTCAGGGCCCGTCAGGGGGCCCTGAGGACCGTGCACTTGGGGCATACGGGGCCCGAGGGGGAGCCGACTTGCGCTACCCCCCTGCTGATCAGCTAATGTCTGGGACACGCCGAGGGGCGAGGCCGAAAGGCCGGATCCCGAGGACATGCGGGTGTAGTTCAGTAGTAGAACATCCCCCTTCCAGGGGGAAGGCGCAGTGTGCGATTCCTGTCACCCGCTCTGCACCGCCGACACGACCACTGCTGTGGATCAGGTAGGCTGGTGTTCGCACCGATCGGTGGGAGCCGATCGGGAGCAGTGCGGACGTAGCTCAGTTGGTAGAGCGCAACCTTGCCAAGGTTGAGGTCGCGAGTTCGAGCCTCGTCGTCCGCTCCATGGAAACCCCGGTCATCGCGACCGGGGTTTTTTCGTTGTCCCGGGCCGCGCTGACATTTGTCATGCCGAGCGATGACACCGCGCACTGCCGCCCCGGCCCGTCCGCCGGGATCCTGGATGTCATGCACACCCACGGACACGAGAACGTGATCGAGGTCACCGACCTCAAACGGGTCTACGGGGGCGGGTTCGAGGCCGTACGCGGAATCACCTTCTCCGTGGCGCGCGGGGAGATCTTCGCCCTGCTGGGCACCAACGGCGCCGGAAAGACGTCCACGGTCGAGCTGCTGGAGGGGCTCGCGGCACCGGCCGGCGGCCGGGTCCGGGTGCTCGGCCACGACCCCTACCGCGAGCGGGCCGCCGTACGGCCCCGCACCGGCGTGATGCTCCAGGAGGGTGGTTTCCCCGCCGAGCTGACCGTCGCGGAGACCGCCCGGATGTGGGCCGGGTGCACGACCGGCGCCCGGCCGGAAGCCGAGGTGCTGGAGCTGGTCGGGCTCGCGGACAAGCACGCGGTACGGGTCAAGCAGCTGTCCGGCGGGGAGCGCAGGCGCCTGGACCTGGCGCTCGCGCTGCTCGGCGACCCGGAGGTGCTGTTCCTGGACGAGCCGACGACCGGGCTCGACGCGGAGGGCCGCCGGGACACCTGGGCGCTGGTGCGCCGGCTGCGGGAGGCGGGCACCACCGTGCTGCTCACCACCCACTACCTGGAAGAGGCCGAGGATCTCGCCGACCGGCTCGCCATCCTGCACGAGGGCCGGATCGCCGCCTCCGGGACGCCGGCCGAGGTCACCGCCGGCCGCCCCTCCCGGATGTCCTTCGAACTGCCCGACGGCTGGTTCCTGGGCGACCTGCCGCCCCTGACCGACCTCGGCGTCTGCGGACACGAGAGCGACGGCAGGGTGGTGCGGCTGCGCACCTTCGAACTCCAGCGGACCGCCACCGCCGTCCTTCTCTGGGCCGAGCGGGCCGGCGTCGAACTGCGCGGCCTGGACGTGCGGTCGGCCTCGCTGGAGGAGGCCTTCCTCGGGATCGCGCAGGAGCAGGGGGCGGCGGCATGAGCAGCCCGGCCCCGGGCACCCTCGCGCCCTCCGCTCGGCGGCTGCGGGCACTGGCGCGGGCCGAGCTGACCCTCCTCGGCCGCAACCGCGGAGTGGTGTTCACCGCGCTCGTCGTACCGCTGGCGCTGCCGTTCAGCGTGCGGCCCGCGCTCGACCAGATGGACCTCCGGAAGCAGGGCATCAGCATCGGCGCGGCCATGCTCACGGCCGCGATCGGCTTCTCGCTCCTCTTCGCCGTCTACACCTCGCTCGTCAACGCCTACGTCGCCCGCCGCGAGGAACTCGTCCTCAAACGGCTGCGCACCGGCGAACTCTCCGACCCCGAGATCCTCACCGGCACCGCCCTGCCCGCCATGACCCTGGGCCTCGCCCAGGCGCTGCTGCTGTGCGCCGGGTGCGCGCTGCTGCTGGACGCGGGCGCGCCGAAGGCGCCGTACCTGACGCTGCTGGGGCTGGTGGCCGGGCTGGTGCTGAGCGCCGCGCTCGCCGCGCTCACCGCCTCCTTCACCCGGACCGTGGAGAGCGGTCAGGTCACCGCGCTGCCACTGGTGTTCGTGTCGATGATCGGCTCGGGGATCATGTTCCCCACCGAGGTCATGCCGGAGAAGCTCGCCTCCGTCTGCGAGCTGCTCCCGCTGTCCCCCGCGATCCGGCTCGTCCGGGCGGGCTGGACCGGCCAGTTGAGCGTGTCCGAGGCTCTCGGCACGCTCGCGACCGCACTGGCCTGGACCCTGGTGGCGGTGTTTGCTGTACGGCGGTGGTTCCGGTGGGAGCCCCGGCGCTGAGGAACGGGGGCGCGGATGGTGGGGCGGATACGGCGCTGGCAGCAGCGGCACTGGCGGGAGCGCAGCAAGGCCGAGCGGGTCGAGCTGTACACCGTCGTCACCTGGCACTGCACGGTGTGGTTCATCATGTGCTGCTGGCTGCTCCTCCAGCTGCCGGCCGGCCTCGCCCACCGGCCCGTGGCGCTCGCCCTCGGCACCCTCCTCGCCCTGACCGCGGTGGCGCAGTGCGCGCTCGCGAACCGGCTCACCAGGACCGCGCTCGACCACTACCTCGGGCGCTCCGCGCTGCCGGCCGGCATGCACCGCGCACCGGCCGCCCTGCTGGGGCTGGCGCTGGCGCTGATCGTGGCGCTCGCCGGGCTGGACGCGGCGAGCGCGCCGGCGGTCCGGCTCGCGATCGGCGGCGTGGTGCTGTCGTTCGCGCTGCTGTACGGACTCACGGTCCCGGCCAGGGTGTTCCTGCGCCGCGCGGCGGTGTTCACGGTCCTGCTCGCGGCTGTCGTCGGGCTCGCCGACCGCAACGGTTTCGGTCTGCTGGCGACCGCGGCGATCACCGCCTTCCAGGCGGTCTTCGCACTGCTCGCGGGCCGCTGCGGCGCCTGGACGCTGTCCGTGCTGTGGGAGGCGGAACGCGCCCGGGAGGTGGAGGCCCGGCTCGCGGTCGCCGAGGAGCGGCTGCGGTTCGGGCGGGACCTGCACGACGTGCTGGGCCGGAATCTGTCGGTGATCTCCCTCAAGAGCGAGCTGGCCGTCCAACTGGCCCGGCGGGGGCGGCCGGAGGCGGTGGAGCAGATGATCGAGGTGCAGCGCATCGCGCAGGAGTCCCAGCGGGAGGTGCGGGCGGTCGTACGCGGCTACCGGGAGGCCGACCTCGGTGCCGAACTCGCCGGTGCCCAGGGCGTGCTGGCGGCGGCCGGCATCGACTGCGAGGTCCGCGCCGACACCGGCGGACTGCCCGCCGAGGTGCAGTCCGCGCTCGGCTGGGTGGTGCGCGAGGCGACCACCAACGTGCTGCGGCACGGGGATGCCGGCCGGTGCCAGGTGGGGTTGGCGGTGCTGGAGGGGCGAGCGGTGCTGACGGTGGAGAACGACGGTGCGGTGACGCCCGGCGGGGGCGGCGGCTCCGGGCTCGCCGGGCTGCGGGAACGACTGGCCGCCGTGGGCGGGACCTTGGAGGCGGGGCTCGTCGACGGCGGCCGGGACCGGTTCCGGCTCGTGGCCGAAGTGCCCCTGACGGCCACTCGCGCCTGACCGCTGTGAGCGTGGTGTCGCATGTGAGAGGAGTCAACTGGTGAGCGCTCCGGTACGGCTGTTGCTGGCCGACGACGAACATCTGATCCGGGGCGCGCTGGCCGCGCTGCTGTCCCTGGAGGACGATCTGCTGGTGGTCGCGGAGGCGGCGAGCGGGCCCGAGGCACTGGCGATGGCGCGGGCGCACGAACCCGATGTGGCCGTGCTGGATCTGCAGATGCCGGGCGCCGACGGTGTGAAGGTCGCCACATCCCTGCGCGCCGAGCTGCCCGGCTGCCAGGTGCTGATCGTCACCGGGCACGGCCGGCCCGGGCATCTGAAACGGGCGCTCGCGGCCGGTGTGCGCGGGTTCGTGCCGAAGACCGTCAGCGCCCAGCGGCTCGCCGAGATCATCCGGACCGTGCACGCCGGAAACCGCTATGTGGACCCGGAGTTGGCCGCCGACGCGATCTCCGCCGGGGACTCGCCGCTGACCGCGCGGGAGGCCGAGGTGCTGGAGCTGGCGGCCGACGGAGCACCGGTCGCGGAGATCGCCGAACGGGCCGGGCTGTCGCCGGGAACCGTGCGGAACTACCTCTCCTCGGCGGTCACGAAGCTCGGTGCCGAGAACCGTCATGCGGCAGTGCGTCTCGCGCGGGCGCGAGGTTGGGTATAGTTGCTCTCGCGCCACGGCGCAACGCGGACGTAGCTCAGTTGGTAGAGCGCAACCTTGCCAAGGTTGAGGTCGCGAGTTCGAGCCTCGTCGTCCGCTCCAGTGAGGGCCCCGGTCATCGACCGGGGCCCTTCTCGTGCGTCAGCTCCAGCTGGTGCCGGTCAGCCGCTCGTACGCCTCCACGTACTTCTGCCGGGTCGCCGCCACGACCTGCTCCGGCAGCGGGGGCGGGGGCTGCTCGCTCTTGCGGTCCCAGCCGGACTCCGGCGAGGTCAGCCAGTCGCGCACGAACTGCTTGTCGTACGACGGCTGGGCGCGGCCCGGCTGCCACTGGTCGGCCGGCCAGAAGCGGGAGGAGTCCGGGGTGAGGACCTCGTCGGCGAGGACCAGGGTGTCGCCGTCGAAGCCGAACTCGAACTTGGTGTCGGCCAGGATGATCCCCCGCTCCCGGGCGATGTCCCGGGCGCGGGAGTACACGGCGAGCGTGGCCTGGCGCAGCTGGGCGGCGGTCTCGGCGCCGACCTGGCGGGCCACCTCCTCGTAGGAGACGTTCTCGTCGTGCTCGCCGACCTCGGCCTTGGTGGCCGGGGTGAAGATCGGGGCGGGAAGCTCGGAGCCGTCGACGAGGCCTTCGGGGAGGGCGAGGCCGCAGACCGTACGGGACTCGTTGTACTCGACCAGGCCGGAGCCGGTGAGGTAGCCGCGGGCCACGCACTCCACCGGGACCATCTTCAGCGACTTGCAGACCAGCGTGCGGCCCGCCCAGTCGGCCGGGGCGCCCTCGGGCACCTCGGTGCTGATGACGTGGTTCGCGGCGAGGTCGCGCAGCTGGTCGAACCACCACAGGGAGAGCTGGGTGAGCACCCGGCCCTTGTCGGGGATCTCCGTGGGCAGCACCCAGTCGTAGGCGGAGATGCGGTCGCTGGCGACCATCACGAGGTCGCCCGCCTCGTTCTGGTACAGCTCGCGCACCTTCCCGGTGTGCAGGTGCACCAGGCCCGGAACCTCGATCGGCTCGGGCTTTTCTACGAATCCGGACACGGTTCCTCCCCGTGGCTCTGTCCAAGTGCCTCGATTCTCCCGTATGGGGCCGATGGGGCGCGCCCGGGGGTCAGTCGCGTTTGCAGATGCGGTCGAGCAGGTTCGCCGTGGCGCGCTGGATCCGGGCGTCCACGTGCTCGGGGCGGTCCAGGGCCGGGGACCAGGCGAAGGTTCCGGAGGCGAACACCCAGGCGCCGGAGGGGGCCCGGTAGAGGGATGTCTCCTGGTGGCGCAGGACGCCGTCGCCGTCGGTGTACGGGGAGTGGGCGAGCAGGATCCGCTCGTCGTGCTCGGGCAGCGGGGTGCGCGGGAAGTAGCGGTCCGCCTCGCCCGCGACCAGGCCCTCGATCGCGTCGCCCTCGTGCGCGCCGGTCGCCTCCCAGAGCCAGTGGCCGCCGTTGCGGACGATCAGCGGGTGCGGCTCGGGCACCCGGCCCGCGTACTGGATGCCGACCAGCTGCTGCTCGGGCCGGTCGATCTCCCGCCACAGCACCGGCCGGCCCGGGCCCTTGCGCTTGCGGCAGGTCAGCAGCCGGTCCGGGACGCCGGACGCGGACGGACCCAGCTCCACCTGCCAGTACATGGTGTTGGCGGAGAGGAAGACCAGCGAGGTGCCCCGGTCGCGGGCGTCCTCGACGGCCCGGCGCATCGGGACCGACCAGTACTCGTCGTGGCCGGGGAAGACCAGGCCCCGGTAGCGGGTGGGGTCGATGCGGCCGGCGTGCAGGTCGCGGGAGTCGGCGTAGGCGAGGTCGTAGCCGTAGCGCTCGGCCCAGCGGATGAAGTCGTAGGCGTGGCCGACGTGCAGGGGCAGGCCCGCGCCCGCGTACGGGCGGTCGAAGGAGACCGTGGTGGCCGCGTCGGCCTCGCCGAGCAGGCGGCCCTCCTCGTCCCAGGCGTGGTACAGGCTGGCGCCGGTACGGCCGTCCTCCGGGTAGAGGTTGTACGCCTGCCAGGTGATGTCCGGCAGCAGCAGGAGCAGGTCGGCGGGGTGGTCGTCGCGGACCGTGAACGGCACGTGGGAGCGGTAGCCGTCGGCGGTGGTGAGGACGGCCACATAGGCGCCGATGCTCCAGTAGGAGGGCACCTGGAGCCGCCAGGACAGCCACCAGTGGTGGCAGGAGACCGTGCGGTCGGCGGCCAACGGCGGGGGCTGGACGATGCCGGAGAGCCGGGGGCTGGTGGTGATCTTGGCGGCGCCGTCGCCGCCGTAGTGGCCGATGCGGTAGATGTCGACGGCGAACTCCTGCGGCGGGTCAACCGTGATGTGGAAGTCGATCGCCTCGCCGGGCGCGACCGCGCCGGTGGAAGTGAAGCCCTTGATCTGGCGGTGCACGTCGTCGGCCGCGCGGGGGCCGGCACCGGCCGACCGGGGCGCCGGGACGCGTGCGGCGGGGCCGCCGGCGAGCTGGTGCGGGCTGGGGTCGACGTACCACGGCACGACCTGGCCGGTGTCGCCGAAGTACGTCTCGCTCCCGCGTAGCCAGGGCACCGGGCCCTGGCCGAAGGGGTCCGTGACGGCGTGCGCGAGTGCTCCGGACTCCCAGCGGTTGATGTGGTCCGAGGCCATGGTCGCTCCCCTCCCTCAGGCCCCCGTGCCTGCCTAGGTGGTGCTCACTGTTCTCACTGTTCTCGCCGTGCTCGGTGCGCTCTGCGGGCTCGGCCGCGCTGTCTTATGTCGCGTGCCTTTGCCAACGGCGTGGTCGGTCCCAGCACATCACATAACGCACGGGCTCGGTCACTAGTCGTTGCGAATTGACCTGAAGTGGAAGTCGTCTTTCCGTTACGGCGGTGGGGCGCGTGGGGCGGCTCGGGGCCGGGTCAGACGAGTCTCACGGGCTTCTCGGGGCGTATGCCCGACGCGGCCAGCCAGTGGCGCAGCGGGCCCGGGTCTCCCTCCTCGATCAGGCTGCGGACCTTGGGTGCGAGGTCGGCGGCCCGCTCGCCGCCCAGCAGCAGGGAGGGGCCGTCCAGCCAGTCCAGGGCGGGGACCGCGCCGGCGGTGTCGACGGCCGCGCAGCACACCATCGCCGTGACGTGGTCGGCGAGCAGTTCGCGGGCCGTGCGCTGGGGTTGCAGCGGGAAGGGGGGCAGGACGCAGTCGCTGTCGTCCCAGCGGGGGCGTTCCTGGCTGCGGGCGGCGGTGGCCGCGTGCTGCTGGGCGCGGGCCTCCTCGCGGGCCAGCTCGGCGGTGATGCCTGCGGCCAGGGCGGCGCTGCGGGGCGTGCCGGGGGCTTCGGCCGGGTCCGCCTCGGCTTCGCCTTCGGCGTCCGTGTTCCCACCGGCACCACCCGTGCGGGTTTCGTCGTCG
>NZ_MUMF01000275.1 GCF_002155905.1 Streptomyces tricolor
CGACGGCCGCACCCTCGCCGCGGCCGGTTCCGACGGCACGGTGGTGCTGTGGGACCCGGCGGCCCGCCGCCCGCGCACCGTCCTGCGCGGCCACCGCGGAGCCGTGTTCGCGGTGGCGTTCGCGCCGGACGGCCGCACCCTCGCCTCCGCGGGCGCCGACCGCACCCTCCGTCTCTGGGACGTCCCCGCCCGCCGCCCGCTCGCCGTCCTCACCGGCCACACCGACTACGTCAACGGCGTCGCCTTCAGCCCCGACGGGCGGACGCTGGCCGGCGCCGGCGACGACCTGACGGTGCGGCTGTGGGACGCCCGCACCCACCGCCCGCTGGCCACCCTCACCGGCCACACCGGGGCGGTGCGGGCCGTCGCCTTCGGGCCCGACGGCCGCACCCTGGCCAGCTCGGGCAACGACGGCACCGTACGGCTGTGGGACATGGCCCGCCGCCGGCTCCTCGGCTCGCTGACGGGCCACACCGGCTCGGTGCGCGGCCTGGCGTTCTCACCGGACGGCCGGCTGCTCGCCAGCAGCGGCAACGACCGTACGGTACGGCTGTGGGACGTGCCCGGACGGCGGCTGTGGGCCACCCTCTCCGGGCACACCAACGCGGTGTGGGGCGTGGCCTTCGCCCCCGACGGACGGACGGTGGCGAGCAGCAGCAACGACGGCACGGTACGGCTGTGGAACCTGGACACCGGCACCCGGCTGGCGGAGATCTGCCGCCTGTACCGGGAGACGGACCCGGCGACGCGCCGCGCCCTGCTCCCCGGCGAACCCGCCCCCGGCGCGTCCGTGTGCCCACGGCACTGAGCAACCCCCCTGCCCCCACGGGGTTTCCCGGGTGTTTCCCGTTGCCCGTCGCAGGAGGCCCGCGCGGCCTCCTCGACCCGCCCACCGCACCCGGGAAGGCTGGACACCGCACCACCTCTCACGACCGACCACGGAAACGGGGGTCCCGGTATGCTCCGGCGCACCGGCGCCATCGGCGCACTCATCGCCCTGCTGACAGCTCTCTTCCTCACCCCGTCCGCGTTCACCGCCGACCGGCCCGCCCGGCCGGCGAAGGCGGCGGACGACGGCTGCCGCGTCCTCGCCCCGGGCGCGACGGCCGCGGCCGAACGGGCCGTCGACACCGCCTGCGCCCAGGTCGCCGCCGGTGTCTGGTACACCTGGGGCGGAGGCCACGGCGCGCAGCCCGGCCCCACCTACGGCAAGGTCGACCCGACCGACCCGGCCAGCGAACACGACCCCGAACGCCTCGGCTTCGACTGCTCGGGCCTCGTCCGCTACGCCTACGCCCGGGCCACCGGCGCGGACATCCTCGACGGCGACGCGAGCGCCCAGTACTACACCCACCGCACCGCCGCCCGCTTCACCGCGGCCGAGGGCCTCGCCCCCTTGCGCCCCGGGGACCTGCTCGCCTACGGCACCTCCGCCGATCTGCACCACATCGCCCTCTACCTCGGCGCCGGCAAGATGGTGGAGGCCCGGCAGTCCGGCACGAAGCTGATGGTCAGTGACGTCCGCCTGGGCGGCAGCTACTTCGGCGCGGTCCGCGTCAATACCGGCGCCGTCGAGGGTCCGGTCTTCCGCACCTGGGGCACCGGTGTGTGGACCAAGGCCCAGCCCTCCGTACGGGCCGCCCGCGTCTACGCCTTCCCCGGACCCACCACCGTCCGCGTCGCCTGCCAGAAGCACGCCGAGAGCGTCACCGCCGAGGGCTACACCAACGACGCCTGGTCCTACCTCCCCGACTACCGCGCCTGGGTCACCAACATCTACATCCAGGGCCCGGCCTGGCTGGACGGCGTACCGGCCTGCACCACCTGAGCCGGGCCGGCGTCAGGAACGCGTGAGGACGACGAGCCGACGGGTCGCCCGGGTCATCGCGACATAGCGGTCCACCGCGCCCTGGACACCGTCGCCGAACTCCTCGGGAGCGACGAGGACGACCAGGTCGAACTCCAGGCCCTTCGCCAGCTCCGGGGTCAGCGAGCGGACGCGGGAGGCCGACCGGAAGGCGGGGTCGCCGATGACGCAGGCGATCCCGTCGGCGTGCGCGGCGAGCCAGCCGTCGAGGACCGGGCGCAGGTCCGAGACGCGGCCGTGGACGACGGGGACGCCGGTGCTGCGGACGGACACCGGCACGTTGGCGTCCGGGAGCACCGCCCGGATGACCGGCTCGGCCTCCGTCATGATCTCCCGCGGCGTACGGTAGTTGACGCGCAGCGAGGCCGACGTGATCCGGTCGAACCCGACCCGCTCCAGCCGCTCCCGCCACGACTCCGTGAAGCCGTGCCGGGCCTGGGCGCGGTCGCCGACGATGGTGAAGCTCCGGGACGGGCACCGCAGCAGCAGCATCTGCCACTCGGCGTCGGTCAGTTCCTGCGCCTCGTCCACGACGATGTGCGCGAACGGCCCGGCGAGCCGGTCCGGGTCGGCGGCGGGCAGCTCGGACTCGTCCAGCAGGCTGACCTCGGCGTCCTCGCCGCGCAGCATCCGCACCAGACCTTCGCCGTCGTCACCGTCGGCGCCGGAGTCGGCCGCGGCCTCGATCAGGTTGTCGACGACCTGCGCCATGCGCTCGCGCTGGGCGGCGACGACGGCCTCGCGCCGACGCGTGCGCCGGGCCGCCTCCGGGTCGCCGAGCCGCTGCCGCGCCGCGTCCAGGAGCGGCAGGTCGGACACCGTCCAGGCCTGGGCGTCCGCGCGCTGCAGCCTTCGTACGTCGTCGCGGCCGAGCCAGGGAGCGCACAGCCGCAGGTAGGCGGGCACCGACCACAGGTCGCCGACCAGGTCGGCCGCCTCCAGCAGCGGCCAGGTGCGGTCGAACGCCGTGCGCAGTTCCCGGTTCTGCCGCAGCGCCCTGCGCACCAGCTCGGGCGGGGCCTCGCCGTCGGCGTCGCCGTCCTGCTTGTCCACCAGGATCGTGAGCAGTTCCTCCCACACCTGGTCGCGTGCCTCGTTGTGCGCGGCGCCGGGCTCCGCCGCCTCGAACGCCGCGGCCCAGTCGTCGGGGCCCAGCCGGACGTCGGACCAGGGCGTGCTGACCGTCATCCCCTCGGCGGGCGGCTCCTCGTAGAACCGGACGGCCCGCTCGATCGCCTTCACCATGTCCGCCGACGACTTCAGGCGGGCCACCTCCGGGTCGGTCTCGGCCGCCGCACCGGCGCCCTCGGCCACGAGGTCCCGCAGGGTGCAGGTCTGCACCCCCTCCTCGCCGAGGCTGGGCAGGACGTCGGAGACGTAGGCCAGGTACGGCCGGTGCGGGCCGACGAACAGCACACCGCCGCGGCGGTGGCCCACCCGGGGATCGGAGTGCAGGAGATAGGCGGAGCGGTGCAGGGCGACGACCGTCTTGCCGGTCCCCGGGCCGCCGTCGACCACGAGGGCGCCGCGGGATCCCGCCCGGATGACGGCGTCCTGGTCGGCCTGGATGGTGCCGAGCACGTCCCGCATGCGGGCGGAGCGGTTGCCGCCGAGGCTCGCGATGAAGGCGGACTGGTCGTCCAGGGCGGCGTGGCCGACCAGCCCGTCCGCGGTGAACACCTCGTCCCAGTAGTCGCTGATCCGGCCGTGGGTCCAGCGGTACCTGCGGCGGCTCGCCAGCCCCATCGGGCGGGCGTGGGTGGCTCCGAAGAACGGCTCGGCGGCGGGGGAGCGCCAGTCCACCAGCAGCCGCCGGCCGGCGCTGTCGGTGAGGCCGAGCCGTCCGACGTACACGGGCTCGGGGCTGTCCGCGCCGACCATGCGCCCGAGGCACAGGTCCAGGCCGAAGCGGCGCAGGGTGCGCAGGCGGGCGGTGAGCCGGTGGATCTCCGCGTCCCGGTCCATCGCCTGCCGGCCCGTGCCGCCGGGTGCCCTGCGCTCGGCGTCGAGGCGTTCGGTCAGTTCGGCGACGGACTGCTCCAGGCACTTCGCGACGGCCGCGAAGTGCCGCTCGTCGTCGGCGATCAGCGCCGGGTCGGCCTTCGGGGCGAGGCGCTCGGGCAGGTCGAACACGCTGCTGGTCAGAGGCTGTTGCATGTCAGGGGCTCCGTGGTGAGGCCGCTTGCGGCGGTGGGTGCGGCGAGGCGTCCGGGGCGGGGGTTGACGAACCCGGTGGCGGGGTGCGGAGCGACGCCGGCCGTCCTGCGTGCCCCGGCCGTCGCCGGTCGGGCTCAGCGGTGTGCGTCGAGCAGCAGACGCGCGGCCACCGACGCTCCGTCGGTGCGGACCCGGCCGGCCAGGGCGGTCGCTCGTGCGCGGGTCCCGGGGGTGAGGGCCGCGCCGAGCCCGGCCGACAGGGACGCGACGGAAGGCGTGGGACCGTCGTGTGCCGCGCCGATGCCCAGCTCGGCCACCCGGCGCGCCCAGTACGGCTGGTCCGCCGCCTGGGGGACCACCACCTGGGGCGCACCGGCCCGGGCGGCGGTCGTGGTGGTGCCGGCGCCGCCGTGGTGCACGACGGCGGCCACCCGGCGGAACAGGGCCTGGTGGTTGACCTCGCCGACGACGAAGCAGTCGTCCCGGTCGTCGACCGGGGACAGGCCGGCCCAGCCGCGGGCCAGCACGGTGCGCCGGCCCTGCGCGCGGACCGCCGCCACGGCGACCCGGGCGACGTCCGTCGCGGTGTGCAGGGGCATGCTGCCGAAGCCGACGTACACCGGTGGGGCGCCGGCGTCCAGGAACGCCGTCAGGTCGGCGGGCAGCGGGCGTGCGTCGGGCAGGATCCACGCGCCGGTCTGGACGACGTCGAGGCCCGGTCTGTCGTACAAGGGGTCCAGGACGGGGTCCGTCGCCACCCACGGCCGGTCGCCGACGACGTAGTCACGGACGCCCGCCACCGGGGGCAGGCCCAGCGCCGCCCGGTGGGTGTCGAGCGCCTCGCCGAACAGCGCGTCGGTGTGCCGGGCGTCCAGCTCCCACAGCTCGTGGTGGTCGGTCACCTCCGGCGGCAGCGGCCGGCCCGGGTAGGCGAGCGGCGGGTGGTGCGGGGAGGGCAGGGTGAGCTGCTGGAAGGTCACGGACACGGCGGGGATGCCGAGCCGCTCGGCCACCGACAGCGCGCCGGCCGCCGCGGGCAGCGCGCCGGTCGCCACCAGTACGTCGCAGCCCTCGGCCGCCCCGGTGACCGTGCCCAGCTGGCCCGCCATCAGCTCGGCCGCGCGCCGGGGCAGGGACGAGGACGGCGGCGCCGACCTCGTCAGCGCGCGCGCCGACGGGCCGACCGCCACCAGCGGCGCCCCGACAGCGGCCAGCCGCCGCGCGAAGTCCTCGTCCGGCGGCGCGCACACCCGCACCTCCGCGCCGAGTTCCCGCAACCGCGCCGCGAGTCCGGCCAGCGGTTCGACGTCCCCGCGCGAACCATACGTCGACAAAAGCGCACGCACTGAATGAATCTCCTATTTCGGCAACTTCCTGACCTCGGCCGGCAATTCTGCGGTACGGCGGGGGCCTTGCCGCAAGCCCCCCGGTGCGCTATAAGTTGCGAGTGGCAAGGAGTGGGTGACCTCCTTGCCTTTTGTTTTTGCCGTCGTGCGTCAGTCCTCCGCGACGCCGTGGGCGCGGCGCACCGCCCGGCGTGCGGCGGCGGCCAGCGCGGTGGCGTCGCTCTCGGTGCCGGCCCAGGCGACATGGCCGTCGGGGCGGATCAGCGCGGCACGGACGCCGGCCCAGGCCGGCCGGGGCAGGTCCGGGGCGCCGGTGTGCACGGCGACGCCCGGCGCGGGTGGTCCGGCGAGGGAACCGCCGGTGAGGTCCAGCAGGAGAAGGCGGTCCGCGCGCAGCAGCGCGAACAGCCCCTCGGCGCCCTCGACGGGGAGGTCCGGGGCGCGGGTGCCGGTGAGCGGGTGGGCGCTCGGGTCCGCCGGGGGGTAGCCGACGGCGAGCCCGGAGACCCGTTCGGCCAGGGTGGCGTTGAGGGCCGGCAGGGTGGCGAGCAGCGTGCTGAGCTGTGCGCGCAGCGCGCGTCCCTCCGGTGAGAAGGCCGTCATCAGGGCGGTCTGGGCGCGACTGCTCTCCAGCAGGTCGGTGCCGACCGGGTGGCGTTCGCGGTGGTAGGTGTCCAGCAGTGCCCCGGCGCCCCGGCCGCCGATGACCGCCGCGAGCTTCCAGCCGAGGTTGTGCGCGTCCTGGATGCCGACGTTCATCCCGACTCCGCCCGTGGGGAAGTGCTGGTGGGCGGCGTCTCCGGCGAGCAGGACGCGTCCGCGGCGGTAACGCTCGGCCTGCCGGGTGGCGTTGCCGAAGCGGGACAGCCACACCGGGCTGTGCAGGCCGAAGTCCTGGCCCGCGACGGCCCGCACCTTGGCCCGCAGCTCGTCCAGGGAGAGCGCGCCCGGCCAGGTGGTGGTCACGTCGTCCGGGGTGATGCCGACCAGCCGGAAGCGCCCCCCGGGCAGCGGGGCGACCATCAGGCCGCCGGCCGGACCGAAGGCGCTGAAGCCGGGCGGCGGCGGGCTGTCGAGCGTCACGTCCGCGAGGAACCCCACGACACCGGCGGCCGTACCGGGGAAGCCGATGCCGGCCGCCGCGCGGACGGTGCTGCGGGCTCCGTCGCAGCCGACGGCGTACGCGGCCCGGAGGTCGTACGGCCCGTCGGGGCCCTCGACCCGCACCGTCACCCCCTGAGGGTCCTCGGCCAGCCCCGTGACGCGATGGCCGCGCAGGATCCGGGCGCCGAGCGCGAGCGCGCGCTCCTCGAACAGCTCCTCCGTCCTGGCCTGGGGCAGTGCCAGCGTGTACGGGAACGGGGTGTCCAGGGCGCGGAAGTCGAGCCGGGTGCCGAGCATCCCGAAATGGCCGCTCGGCAGGGGTGTCCCGGCCCTGAGGAAGGGCCTGTGCGCCCTCCGCGAGGCGAGGATCTCAAGGGTGCGCGGATGGACGGTGAGCGCCTTGGACCGCGGGTCGCGCTCCTCGCGCATCTCCACGACGGTGACGGCGACCCCGCCCAGCCGCAGTTCGGCCGCGAGCCAGAGCCCGACCGGGCCTCCTCCGGCGACGACGACGTGCTGCTCCACACCAGCCTCCTTCTTGGTCACTGACCAATAGTGATGGGCGCAGTAAACTAGGTCAGTGACCAAGAAGCAAGCGAACGCAGAGCGCGGCCCCCGGCTCGACACCGCGACGGTGGTCCGCACGGCCCTGGAACTCCTGGACGAGAACGGGCTCGACGCCCTGTCCACCCGCGCCGTCGCCGACCGGCTCGGAGTCCGGATGAACACCGTGCTCTGGCACGTGAAGACCAAGGCACGGCTCCTGGAACTGATGGCGGACGCCGTCGCCGGCGAGGTCCCGCTCGACGGCCTGCCCGACGCGTGGGACGCACGGGCGCGGGAGATCGTCCGCCGCTACCGCCGCGCCCTGCTCGCACACCGTGACGGCGCCGCCCTGGTGGCCGGGACCTACCCCGCCGAGCCGCACACCCTGCGCCTCGCCGAAGCGCTCGTCGGCACACTCCTCGACGGCGGCAGGACCGAACGCGAGGCCGCCTGGACCACCTGGACGCTGGTCTACCTCACGCTCGGACTGACCCAGGAGGAGCAGGCCGCCGCCGGCCGGCCCCTGGCGGACCGACTCGCGCAGGCGGTCTCGGCGACCACGCACCCCGCCCTGCACCGCACCCTCGGACACCTGGCGGCCGAGTCCTTCGCCGAACGCTTCGAGTTCGGCCTCGACGCCGTCCTCGGCTGACCGGCGTGCGGGAAGGCGGCGTGCCGGCAGGAGGCGGACGGTACGAGGGCGTGCGCGGGTGAGGTGCCGGACCGTCGGGGGTGGGCGATTCTGGAGGGGTGTGGGGTGTCCCGGATGCCCGGCTGCCGGCGGCCTACGCCGCCACCGGCCGTCGTGCGGTGCGCGTGACGCTGGTCGCGGCGGCCGGCTTCTACCCCTTCCGCTACGGCTTCGACCGCCCCGTGGCGGCGACGTACGCGCTGTTCACCGTGGTGGCCCTGGGCGGACTGTCCAGGATTCCCGGCACCGGCCGGCAACGCGCGGCGTTCATGGCGCGCCTGCTGCCGGTGTGCTGGGCGCTGGTGGCCGTCGGCACCTGTCTGTCGGTGCGGACGTGGAGCGCCGTGCTCGGCATGCTGGTGGTCGGCTTCACGCTGGCCTTCTCCGCCGTGGGCGGGCCGCGTCCGGCCGGTGCGGCGCCGGGCCTGCACCTGCTCTACATCCTGCCGTCCTTCCCGCCGTACGACCCCGGTTCGCTCGGTGACCGGCTGCTCGGGACGACCACGGGCGTGGCCCTCTTCGTCGCGGCCGAGGCGCTGCTCTTCCCCGAGCCCGCCCCGCTGTCGTACCGGGAGCGGGCCGCCCGCGCGGCGCTGATCGCCGAGCGGTGCGCGGCGCGGCTCGCCGCAGCCCCCGGTGCCCTGGCCGGCCCGGACCTCCGGGCGGCCCAGGGGGCGAGCCAGGCACTGCGGTCGCTCAGCGTGCCGGAGGCGGAGCGCCCGGCGGGCCCCGGGGTGCGCGAGCGCGCCCTCACCCACACCGGCCTGGCCCTGCGCACCCTGCTCGGCAGACTCGCGCAGCTGCCCTCCGGACGCGGGGACGGCACGGCAGCCGACGTGACGGCCGTCCTGCGGGCGGTGGCGGGCCTGGCCGCGGCCACCGCGGCCTGTCTGCGGGCGGGGACGTCGCCCGCGCCCCGGCAGGAGGAGCTGATCGCGGCCCGCGCACGCCTGTCCGCCGTGTCCGAGGGCCCTCCTGCCGTCGATGCCGGTGCCGGTGCTGATGCCGGGGTGCGTCTGCCGCCCGCCGTCCTGCGCTGCCACGCCGCCGTGCTGGAGGTCGCCGACGCGGCGCTGGCGACGGGCGCGGCGGCCGATCTGGCGGTGCGCGGCCGGCACCCCTCGGTGCGGCTGCCGCCCGGCCGCTTCTGGTACGCCACGATCCGGGCGCCGATGCTGTGGTGGCACCGGGCGCTCGGCCACGCCGGCCGCCGGTCGGTGTTCTTCCAGAACGCGGTGCGCATGGCCCTGGCCCTGACGGCCGTCCGGTTCGTGGCCGGGGTGGACACACTGCCGCACGGGTTCTGGGCGATGCTGGCGACGCTCACCCTCACCCGGACCACCTTGGGCGAGACCTGGAGCACCATCCGCCTGGCCCTCGCGGGCACCCTGGCCGGGGCCCTGGTCAGCGCCGGCGTACTGATCCTGGTGGGGGCCGACACCGCCGTGTACGCCGTCCTCCTGCCGGTGTGGATGCTGTGCGCCTTCACGGTGGGCCCGGTCCGGGGCGTCGGGTGGGCGCAGGGACTGTTCACCGTGCTCGTCGCGCTGGTCTTCGCACAGCTGGCGCAGCCCACGTGGCGGCTGGCGGAGGTCAGGATGCTGGACGTGCTGGTCGGCAGCGCGATCGGCGCCGTCTTCGGGGTACTGGCCTGGCCCCGGGGCGCCCATGACGAGCTGCGCCGTGCGGCGGCGGAACTGCTGCGCCGGGCCGCGGAGATCGTGGTGGCCACCAGTGCCTCGGTGGCGGGCGGGACGACACCGGCCGCGCCGCCGGGGGTGCCCGGCCATCGGTCGCTGCAACGGGCCGTCGTCCTCGCGGAGTCCGCGTACGCGCAGGTGCAGAGCGAACCGGCGCCCCTCGGGGGCAAGGGGCGCGGAGCGGAGCCGCGCGCGGTGGACTGGCAGGCGACGCTGATCGCCGGTCATCACACGCTGTGGGGCTCGGCGCGGTTGCTGGAGCCGCCGCTCACCGCGCTGAGCCCGGCGGCGGCCGAGTCGGCCCGCCTGCTGGGGGAGCGGGTGGCGGGGCGGATGCTGCTGGTCTCGGCGGCGCTGGACCCCGGGGACGACACCCCGGCCACGACGGGGCCTCTGATCGACCCGGACCTCGCCGGCTCCACCGCCGAGCCGCCCGGCGCCCCACGGCGCTACTACGCGACCGTGGCCTGGCTGAACTCCCTGATGACCGACCTGACCCGGATCGCGCACGGCACCGTGCCGCACACGCCGGACGAGAACGCCCCGACGCAGCAGGCGGAGCCGGCGGCGGGCCGCCGGGCACCCGGCACGGCCACGTCCCCGTGACGGGCGGCCACGCCGGGCGTGACCGCCGGCCGCCCCGGATCACGCCGTCTCAGGGGCTCCGCGGGACGGTCAGGGAACGGTGCACACGACGACGGCCCGCAGCGTCTGCTGCGTGGTGCCGATGTTCTTGCCGAGGACCGTCCACCCGTTCCCGGCCGGGTAGGAGTCGGTGACGTAGATGTCGAACGCGCTGGTCCTGCTGCCGCCTCCGGTGGGCACCTGGCCGGCCGGGCAGCTCACGCCCGCGATGTTCTGTCCGCCCGGCGGGACGGTGACGGGGGTGCCCTCGTACTGCCCGTGCGCGGCCCGCAGCGAGACCTTCGGTTTGGCGGCCGTGTCGGTGCCGCTGTCGTGGGCGGCGGCACCGGCCGTGGCCGTGCCGGCCGTGAGGACCGCGACGGTGATCAGGGTGAGAACTCGGGTGCGTGTCATCTGAGCCTCCGGGTGTGGGGAAGACACCCCTCACGCTACGGAACGGAAACACGCGTGCGCAGAGCGTGACACGGCGCGCGGGGCAGGCGCGCGAAGCCCGACGGTGTCGCTGTCCCGCTCGGCAACGCCCTTGACAGGCAGGCACGTTGAGCCGTCCGTTGCGGGCAGGGGCGAGCACACGTGATCCGCCGACGGCCGTACACTCATGGCGTGGGATTCATGAGCACTCTGTACTACTGCTTCCTGTGAATCGGAAGAGCATGAGGGCGATGCCGGACGGCGTCGCCCTCCCCGGTGTGCCCGCCGCGTGAACCCCGCTTCCGGCGCTGCCCGTTCGTACCCGAGGCAGCGGCGTCCCGAGACGGCGACTTTCCGAACGCGCGTGCGGGCACGGTCTCGTCCCCCTCCCGTCCTCGCCAGGAGTGCCTCGTGCCCGTCTCGCTTCCCCCCGCCCTCGAACTCTCCCTCGACCTGCTGCGCTGCCCGACCTGCCGCACCCGACGCCTGCACCCCGGCCGCGGTGCCCTGCGCTGCCCGGCCGGCCACACCTTCGACATCGCCCGCCACGGTTACGCCGGCCTGCTGACGGGCACGCGTGCCACCAGCGGCGACGACCCGGCCATGGTCCAGGCCCGGGACCGGTTCCTGGCCGCCGGCCCGTACGCGCCCCTCCGCACAGCCGTTGCCCGCCTGGCGGCCGACGCGGCGCCCGAGCAGGCCACGGTCGTGGACGCCGGATGCGGCACGGGCTACTACCTGGCCGGTGTGCTCGACCGGTTGCCCGGCGCACGAGGGCTGGGCCTGGACACGTCGGTGCGCGCGCTGCGTTCGGCGGCCCGGGCCCACGACCGGGCCGCCGCGGCGGCCTGGGACGTCTTCCGTCCCTTCCCGCTGGCCGACGCGGTCGCCGATGTCGTGCTGGACGTGTTCGCCCCGCGCAACCCGGCCGAGTTCCACCGGGTGCTCCGGCCGGCCGGCCGCTTGATCGTCGTGCGTCCCACCGGGCGGCACCTCGCCGAGCTGCGCAGGCGGTTGCCGGCGATGGTCACGGTCGACCCGGTCAAGGAACAACGCCTGCACCGGGCTCTGGACCCCTTCTTCGAGGCCGCCGTCACCGAACGGATCGAGTACCGCTCACCCCTGGCCGGCCGCCAGGCCCTGGACCTGCTGGCGATGACGCCGAGCGCACACCACGTCAGCCGCGCGGACCTCGCCGATGACGTCCCTCTGCCCGACGGGGTCACCGTCTCGGTCCTGGCCACCGCGTACCGACGCCGGCACCGGTGAGCCGACGGCGTGCCGGGGCCGGTGTCGGGTGCCTGTCGGCGGGGGCCGGTGTCTGTCGGTGGGCTGTCGGTGCGCTGTCGACGGCTGCCGGGACATTGGAACCGGTCGGCGCCGGCCATCGACGGCACCGGCCCCCGCATCACACCGTTCCGAAGGAAGGAACCCCCATGTCCACCGGCGTCACGATCATCGGTGCCGGGCTCGGCGGCCTCACGCTCGCCCGCGTCCTGCACGTCCATGGCATACCGGCCACCGTCCACGAGGCGGAACCCTCCCCGGCCGCGCGCCCGCAGGGCGGAATGCTCGACATCCACGACTACAACGGACAACTCGCCCTGGAGGCAGCAGGCTTGACGGACGAGTTCCGAGGACTCGTCCTGGAGGGCCGGCAGGCACTGCGGATCCTCGGCCCGGACGGAACCGTCCTCCTCGACAAGGCCGACGACGGCACCGGGGGCCGGCCCGAGGTGCAGCGCGGCGAGCTGCGGCAGCTGCTGCTCGACTCGCTCCCGGCCGGCACCGTCCGGTGGGGGCACAAGGTGAGCGGCGCCCGCACCCTCGGCGACGGCCGCCACGAGGTGACGTTCGCCGACGGCGGCACCGTCGTCACCGGCCTGCTGGTCGGCGCGGACGGCGCGTGGTCGCGGGTCCGGCCGCTGCTCTCCACGGCCACGCCCGAGTACACGGGGAAGTCCGTCGTCGAGACCTACCTCTTCGACGCCGGCATCCGCCACCCGGCCGCCGCGAAGGCGGTCGGCGGCGGGTCGATGATCGTGCACACGCCGGGCAGGGAGATCTTCGCCCACCGGGAGAAGGACGACACTCTGCACGCCTACGTGGGGCTGTCCGAACCACAGGAGTGGTTCACCGCCGTCGACTTCACCGACGCCGCCGCGGCGACGGCGCGGATCGCCGAGGAATTCGACGGCTGGGCACCGGAACTCACCGCGCTGATCACCGACACCGACACCCCACCCGTCCTGCGCCCCCTCTACGCCCTGCCGGCCGAGCACCGCTGGGACCGGGTCCCGGGGGTGACCCTGCTCGGCGACGCCGCCCACCTCTCGGCCCCGAACGGCGAAGGCGCCAACCTCGCCATGCTCGACGGCGCCGAACTCGGCAAGGCCCTCGCCGCGCACCCCGACGACACCGAAGCCGCACTCACGGCCTACGAGCAGGCCATGTTCCCCCGCAGCACCGAGGCCGCCACCTTCGCGGGCGCCGAGGCCCAGGGGACCGACACCGACCACGACCCGATCCGCGACCTGATCACCGCGCTCACCCGGCAGGACGAGCCCCGGTAAGGCATCCGCCGAGACGGCGGCCGACGGCGCCCGCCGCCCGGACGTTCCCCGCCTTCGCAACCGCCGGATCAGGTGACCACTAGGCTGCGACGATGGACCGAGTACCCGCCGTGCCCGAAAGTCCCGCCCCGTCCGCTGATCCGGCCCGGGTGAACGACTACGACCGTTTCGCCGAGGCGTACTCGGCGGACACCGAGAACAACCTCGTGAACGCGTACTACGCGCGGCCCGCGATGCTGGCCCTGGCCGGAGACGTGACCGGCCGTCGGATCCTGGACGCCGGCTGCGGCTCCGGCCCCCTGTCCGCCGCACTGCGCGACCGCGGTGCCGTCGTCACCGGCGTCGACGCGAGCGCGGGGATGCTCGCGCTGGCCAGGCGGCGGCTGGGGGACGACGCGGACCTGCACCTGGCCGACCTGAACGACCGTCTGCCGTTCGCCGACGGCGCGTTCGACGACGTGGTCGCGTCGCTGGTCCTGCACTACCTGGAGGACTGGGGGCCGGCGCTGGCCGAGCTGCGGCGCGTGCTCAGGCCCGGCGGCCGGCTGATCGCGTCGGTGGACCACCCCTTCGTGGCCTACGCGTTGCAGGAGCCTCGGCCCGACTACTTCGCCACCACCAGCTATGCCTTCGACTGGACGTTCGACGGGCAGTCCGTCCCGATGAAGTTCTGGCGCAGGCCGCTGCACGCGATGACCGACGCCTTCACCACCGCCGGCTTCCGCCTGTCCGCCCTCAGCGAGCCGCAGCCCGACCCGGCCGCCCGTGACCTGTTCCCCGAGGAATTCCACGACCTCTCCACCAGAACCTGCTTCCTGTTCTTCGTTGTCGAAGTACCGCCGCAGGAAAACCGGTTGACGTGACCGGAGACACCGCCAGGAACACGCGGACCTGTCCCGGAGGGGAATCAGATCCCTCGGCCGCCTGTTGTCCGACGACATGAGCGAAGCAGTGATAGCGCGTGCCTACGGCGGTCCCGAAGTGCTGTCGGTGATCGATGTCGCCGTACCGGAACCCGGGCCCGGCGAGGCGCGTATCGAGGTGCGTGCCGTCGGCGTCAACCCGTTCGACCACAAGGTGTACAGCGGCCTCTTCGGCACCGACCCGGCGAACCTCCCGCTGCGGCTCGGTGTCGAGGCGGCCGGTGTGGTGACCGCGGTCGGCGCCGGCGCGATCGGCCCCGCCGGCCCGGTCGAGGTCGGCGACGAGGTGATCGCCTACCGGGCGCCCGGCGCGTACGCCGCCGAACTCGTCCTCCCCGCCTCGCTGTTGGTGCCCAAGCCCGCCGGCCTCTCCTGGGCGCAGGCCGGCGGGCTGATGGCCGCCGGCGCCACCGCGGTGCACGTCCTCGAAGCGATCGGCCTGCGCGGGAACGACACGGTGCTGCTCCACGGCGCCGCCGGCGGAGTCGGCCTGATGGCCGTGCAACTGGCCGTCGAACAGGGCGCCACGGTGCTGGGGACGGCGAGCCCGGCCAAGCACGACGTGCTGCGTGACCTGGGGGCCGTCCCGATCGCGTACGGGCCGGGCCTGGCCGACCGGGTCCGCGCGGCAGCGCCGGAGGGCGTCCACGCGGCAGCCGACCTGGTCGGCACCGACGAGGCGGTGGACGTCTCCCTGGAACTCGTGGCGGACCGGAAGCGCATCGCCACCATCGCCGCGTTCGAGCGCGGGGCCGGGGCCGGGATCAAGCTCCTGGGGAGCGGCCCCGGGGCAGACCCGGGCGCGGCGGTCCGCGCCGCCGCGCGACTGCGGCTCACCGAAGCCGTGGAAGCCGGACGGCTGCGCGTCCTCGTCGCCGGCAGCCACCCGCTGCGCGAAGCCGCCGCCGCCCACCGGCAGATCATGACCGGCCACACCACAGGGAAGATCGTTCTCATCCCGTAGCCCGGTCAGAAAACCCGCCGACACGCGTCCGCCCGGCCGCCCCCCCCGCGCCGAGGTCTGCACCCGCGCGGCTCGCGCGGCCGGGCCGGACCGCCCCGTCCGTCACGCCGGACGCATCAGCTCCACTTCCTGCTCCGCCCCCCTCGACCCACCGTGCGCATCCCGGAACCGGGGACGCCACCGGGCTTCCGGCCGTAGCCTGCCCTGAGCGCGCCTCTCATCCGTGAACCACCTTGTCTGTCAAAGGGGATGCACATGAGTACGTACGACTACGTCATCGTCGGCGCCGGAGCCGCGGGCTGCGTTCTGGCGGCCCGGCTGTCGGAGGACCCCGACGTGCGGGTGGCGCTGATCGAGGCGGGCGGCCCCGACTCCGCCCAGGAGATCCACGTTCCGGCCGCCTTCCCCCAGCTGTTCAAGTCCGACCTGGACTGGGACCTCGACTCCGACCCGGAGCCGGGGCTCGGCGGCCGGCGGACCTATCTGCCGCGGGGCAGGATGTTCGGCGGGTCCAGTTCGATGAACGCGATGATCTACATCCGGGGCAGCCGCGCCGACTACGACGGCTGGGCCGCGGCCGGGGCCACCGGCTGGTCGTATGCCGAGGTGCTGCCGTACTTCAAGCGCTCCGAGGACAACGAGCGCGGCGAGGACGCGTTCCACGGCGTCGGCGGGCCGCTGACCGTCAGCGACGGCAGATCCGATCACCCGCTCGCCACGGCCTTCGTCCAGGCCGCCGTCGAGGCGGGGCACAAGGCCAACGACGACTTCAACGGCGAGACCCAGTTCGGCGTCGGCCGCTACCAGCTCACCCAGCGCGGCGGCATGCGGTGCAGCACCGCCGTCGCCTTTCTGCACCCCGCTCTGGAGCGGCCCAACCTCACCGTGCTCTCCTCGGCCCGCGCCCACCGCGTGGTGATCGAGGGCGGCCGGGCGGCGGGCGTGGAGGTCGAGCGCGGCGGCACCGTCGACACCGTCCGCGCCGAGCGCGAGGTGATCCTGTCCGCGGGCGCCTACGAGAGCCCGAAGCTGCTGATGCTGTCCGGCATCGGCCCGGCCGCCGACCTGTCCGCCTTCGGCATCGACGTCGTACGCGATCTGCCGGTCGGCCAGGGCCTGCAGGACCACTACATGACGCTGCTCAACTTCCGCACCGCCGCCGAGTCGCTGATCAGCGCGGCGACCCCGGAGAACGCCGCGCTGCTCCAGGACGAGGGACGCGGCCCGCTGACCTCCAACATCGGCGAGGCGGGCGGCTTCTTCCGCAGCCGGGACGGACTGGACGCCCCCGACCTCCAGTTCCACGCCGCTCCCTCGCTCTTCCACCAGGAAGGGCTCGGCGCCGCCACCGAGCACGGCTTCGCCTTCGGCCCCTGCGTGCTCGCCCCGACCAGCCGCGGCGCGGTGACCCTGCGCTCCCCGCGCCCCGACGTCGCACCCCGGATCGTCCACAACTACCTGACGACGGCCGAGGATCAGGACGCGATCGTCGCCGGCATCCGGATCGCCCTGGACATCGCCGCGCAGCGGGCGGTGACCGACCTCGCGACGGGCCTGTACGGCGACACACCCGCGGCCTCCGCCTCCGACGCGGACCTGCTGGCCTGGGCGCGGCGGTCCGGGCAGACGCTGTACCACCCGACGTCGACCTGCGCCATCGGGTCGGTGGTCGACCCCGAACTGCGCGTGTACGACGTGCCGGGCCTCCGGGTCGCCGACGCCTCCGTCTTCCCGACGGTCACCCGCGGCAACACCAACGCGCCCACCATCATGGCCGCCGAGAAGGCCGCCGACCTGATCCGGGGAGCCGTGCGATGACCGACTCCCTGCTGGCCACCGAGCGCGCCTCGGCGATCGACCGGGCCGTCGACGACCTGGTCCGGGGCGAGGCCGCCTGGGCCGCCTGCGGCCTGGCGAGGCGGCGGGAACTCCTGGAGCGGGTCGGGGCGGCGACCGCCGCGCAGGCGGAGGCGTGGGTGCGCGCGGCCGTCGCCTACAAGCGGCTGCCCGACGGCAGCCCGCTCGTCGGCGAGGAGTGGATCAGCGGCCCCTATCCGGTGCTGACCTCCACGGGCGCCCTCGCCGCGAGCATCAAGGCCCTGGAGGAGGGCCGCAGTCCCGTCGACGGATTCTCCGTCCGCCGGGCGCCCGGCGGACGCGTCGCGGTCCGCGTCCTGCCGCACAGTGTCTGGGACCAGCTGCTGCTGAGCGGCTTCAGCGCCGAGGTGTGGATGCCACCCGGCGTCACGGAGGAGACGGTGCGCCACCGCGCGGGCCTCGGCCAGCGCCGTCCGGCCGAGACCGGAGGCGTGGGCGTCGTCCTCGGCGCGGGGAACATCACCTCGATCCCGGTCCTGGACGTGCTCTACGAGCTGTACGCGCACAACCGGGTGGTGGCCCTGAAACTCAACCCGGTCACCGACGGCCTCTTCGACGTCTTCACCCGCGTCCTGGCCCCGCTGATCGACCTCGGCGTGGTCCGGATCCTGACCGGCGGCGCCGACGTCGGCACCTACCTCGTGCACCACCCCAAGGTCGGCCACGTCCACATGACCGGCAGCGCCGCGACCCACGACGCGATCGTCTTCGGCACGGGCCCGGAGGGTGCCGCCCGCAAGAAGGCCGGCACCCCCCTGCTGGACAAGCCGGTCACCAGCGAACTCGGCGGAGTGTCGCCGACGATCGTCGTACCGGGGGAGTGGTCCGAGGCGGACCTGCGTTTCCAGGCCGAGCACATCGCCACCCAGCGGCTGCACAACGGCGGCTACAACTGCGTGGCGAGCCAGGTGGTCCTGGTCGCCTCCGGCTGGTCGCAGAAGGACCGCTTCCTCGCCCACCTGCGCGCGGCCCTGTCCGACGCCCCGCAGCGCCCCGCCTACTACCCGGGCAGCGACGACCGAGTGGCGGGGGCCGTCGCCTCGTACGGCGACGCGGAACGCGTCGGCGGAGGCCGCGTGCTGATCGGGAACCTCGACCCGGCGCAGCCGGGCCCGGCCCTGACCACCGAGTACTTCGCCCCGGTCCTCGCCGTCATGGAACTGCCGGGCGACACACGGCAGTTCCTCGCCGCGGCGGTGAACACGGCGAACGAGAAGCTCGCCGGCACCCTCGGCGTGAACCTCCTCGCCCACCCGCGCACCATCGCCGCGCTCGGCCCCGCCCTCGGCGCGGCGATCGCCGAACTGCGCTACGGCACCGTCGCCCTGAACGCCTGGACCGGAGTGGGCTACCTCACGGCGACCGCCCCCTGGGGTGCCTTCCCGGGCCACACCCTCGACGACGTGCAGAGCGGTATCGGGGTCGTGCACAACGCGGTCCTCCTGGACGGGCCGGAACGCACCGTCGTACGCGGCCCGTTCCGCCCGGCGCCCCGGTCGATCCTGCACGGGGAGGCGGCCCTGTCGCCCAAGCCGCCGTGGTTCGTCACCCACCGCACCGCGGCGACCACCGGCCGTCTCCTCACCGACTTCGCCGCCGCACCCCGCTGGTCCGCGCTGCCGAGGCTCTTCGCCTCCGCACTGCGCGGCTGACCAGGCCGCTCCCCGACGGCGGACAGCCCGTCACCCCGTGGGTCGGCGGGCTGTCCGTGCCGGGGGGAGCCGGCGGCGAGCGAGGCGGACCCCCGGCGTCCCGTCGGCCCGTGCGGTCATGTGCCGGGAGTCCGGGACAGCAGTTTCCTGACCAGCACGGCCTGGGCTTCGATCGTCGTGTGCTCGAACAGGTCGGGCACCGGGATCACGATGCCGAACTCCTGCTGCAGGCGCAGGCCGAGGCGCATGAGGCCGAGGGAGTAGCCGCCCATCGTGAAGAAACTGATGTTGGCCGGCGGATCCGGGGTGCGCAGGAAGGCCGACCAGATGCCGGCGATCCTCTCCTCGTCGGGACCCCTCGGCGCTCTGGGCGGGGGGCCTGCCTCGGGGGCGGTGTCTTCGGCCGTCATGACGATCCTCCTCGGAAGGCCGCGGGGGTGAGCGCCGGCGATCGTGGTCACTGGCGGGCTGCCGGTACGTGGACGGGCAGCTCGTCGAGCGGTACCGCGCCGCCGGTGGCGGCGAGGGTCAGGACTGTGGTGAAGGAGCCGGCGAGGAGGCTCAGGGTGTCCGGGCGGAAGGCGCCGGGCTGCCCGGCGAGGTAGCCGCGCAGGCCCTGACCGGGGGTCTCGGTGAGTTCCGTCAGCAGATCCATCTCGCCCGCCGCGGGCGGCGGTTCGAGCACCTCGACGGTGGCACCGCCGGGGAGCCGCTGCGGGGCCGCCAGGGGCACGCGCAGGGCGAACATGGCGGGCCCCAGGCGGGTGTTCTGCCGGTCGCGACGCCATGCCGCGCCGCGCACCATCCGCTCGTAGGGCAGGTCCTGATGGTCGTAGGCCTCCAGGCAGGTCAGGCGTACCCGGCGGAGCAGTTCCAGCAGGGTGGGGTTGCCGGACGCGTCCACGCGAATGGGCAGCGTGTTCACGAAGAAGCCGACGGTCCTGGTGAGTTCCTCCCGGGAGCGGCCGGCCACCGGAATCGTGAGGACGAAGTCCTGCTGGCCGGCGAAGCGGGCCAGGGTGGCGGCGTACGCGGTGAGCAGCAGCATGAACAGGCTGGCACCGTGCCGGCGGGCGGTCTCGGTGAGCGCGACGGTGGTGGCCGGGCCGAGCGTCACGGCTGCCGCCGGCGCGCTCCCGGAGCCGGGCGGGACGGCATCGGTCGGCAGCCGCAGCGGGGACGCGCCGTCCAGTTGCCGGCACCAGTAGGCGAGGTCCTCGCGGGCCTGTGCGGAGGACAGCCACTCACGGTGCCAGACCGCGAAGTCGGCGTACTGCAAAGGCGGTTCGGGCAGGCCGGGGGAGCGGCCGGCGGCCAGCCGGAGGTACAGCTCGGTGAGTTCCGACGTCATCAGGCGCATCGACCAGCCGTCGCTGACGATGTGGTGCACGGCCAGGCCGAGTACGTGGTCCTCCGGCCCGACCCGGGCGAGGGACGCCCGCAGCAGGGGCCCCCGCGACAAGTCGAACGGGCGGGCGGCGAACTCCTGGAAGTCCTCCCGGACCCGCTCGGTGCCCGCGCCGGCGCCGAGGTCGTACGCGGTGAGGCCGACCGGCTCCGCCTGCTGGATCACCTGGCTCAGCTCGCCCGACGGGTCCATCCGGAACACGGTCCGCAACGCTTCGTGCCGCTCGACCAGCAGGTCCAGGGAGCGCCGCAGGGCGTCGGGATCGACGTGGCCGCGGATGCGGACCATGCCGGCGATGACGTACGGCGAGGCGTCCCGGAGCATGTGATGGATCAGCCACATCCACTCCTGGCCGGGCGAGGCAGGCAGGACGTACAGATCTCGGGGCATCCGGTTCCTCTGCACTGGGGTACGACGGCGTACGGGGGCACGACGGAACTCCTCCCCATTGTGATCGGCGGGCCGCGCCCTCCCAGTCGGGAACCTCCCTGACAGACGGACGGCGATCGGTGTTCTCCCGACTCGTCGCCCCGCCTGTCCCGGGCGGATCATGGCGCCGATCGGATCGTGTCCGCCGCCCCTTCGTGACGAGCAGAGGCCCGCATGCCAGAGCGCCCCTCCCTCACCCCCAGCGGCCCGTCGGAGCGGTGGGGCGCCGGGACCGCGGGGCAGCCCGCGCCGCCGCCCGCCCTTCCCGTCGTGGCGGCCCGGCGCACGGGCCCGGAGCCGCCCGCGTGGTGCCGTGCGTCCCGCCCGACCTCCGCGGGGGTGTGGGACGGGCTGGTCGAGGCCGCCCGGTCGTACGGCGTCACGGCCGGCGAGGCGATCGTGGCCGCCTTCGCCGAAGTGCTCCGCACCTGGAGCACCACGGACCGCTTCGGCTTCACCCACGTGTCCGCAGGCGCCCGGGGGGTCACGGCCGCACAGCGGGAGAGGGACGCCGACGGCCGTACATTGGCCCGGCGGGCCCAGAGGTTGGAAGGGGCCGGTGTGCCCCCGTCGTCGTCCCCCGTCGTGCTCGCCACGGCGCTGCACCGGTCAGCGCCCGGCGGGGCCCGCCGCGCGCCGGTGGCGGAGCCTTCGCCGCGGGACGACGGCCTGCTGGGCGTGGACGTCACCCGGGACGAGCGCGGTGCGGTGGAGGCGGTGTGGCGGTGGCCGGACGAGCGCTGGCCCCCCGGCGCCGTCGAGGCGATGGCGGACGCGTTCCGGTCGCTGCTGGAGCGGCTGGCCGCGAACGGCCCCGAATGGACGGCCGGGCACCTGCGGCTCGTCCCGGAGGAGCAACTCGCCCGGCGGGCCCGGACCAACGCCACGAAGACGCCGGTGCCCGGCGGGCTGCTGCACACCCCCGTCATCGAGCAGGCCCGGCTGCGTCCGCACGCCCCCGCGGTGATCACCGCGGGCCGCACGCTCAGCTACGGTGAGCTGTACGGCCGTACGAACCAGGTGGGGCGGCGCCTGCGGGAACTGGGCGCCCGGCCCGGCCGGCTCGTGGCCGTGGTCATGGACAAGGGCTGGGAACAGATCGTCGCCCTGCACGGCGTCCTCGCCTCCGGCGCCGCCTACGTGCCGATCGACCCGGCGGTGCCGGCCGAGCGGCTGCGCCGGCTGCTCCGGCAGGCCCGGGCCGGCCTGGTGCTGACCCACAGCCGGATCGACGCCCGGGCCGCCTGGCCGGACGGCGTCCGACGGCTGTGCGTCGACACCGACTTCGAGGAGGTCGACGACGGCCCGCTGGAGCCGGTGCAGCGGCAGACCGATCTCGCCTACGTCATCTTCACCTCCGGCTCGACCGGCACGCCCAAGGGCGTCATGGTCGACCACCGGGGTGCGCTCAACGCCCTGCACGACGTGAACCGGCGCCTGGGCATGGGCCCCGCCGACCGGTGCCTGGCCCTGTCGGGCATCTCGTTCGACCTGTCGGTGTACGACACGTTCGGAGTGACCGCGGCGGGCGGGGCGGTGGTGGTCCCGGACCCGTCGCCGTATCCCGACCCCGGTCACTGGGCGCGGCTGATGGACGCGGCGGACGTGACGTTCGTGCTGGCCGTGGCCGCGCTGCTGGAGATGCTCGCCGCGCACCTGGAGAGCGGCGGCGAGCGGGACCGGATCGGGCGGCTGCGTACGGTGATCCAGGCCGGCGACGTGCTGCCCGTCACGCTTCCCGACCGGCTGCGTGCCCTGAACCCGCGGGTGCGGGTGTACAACGGGGGCGGCCCGGCCGAGAGCTGCGTGCTGTCGGTGATGCACGCCGTCGGCCGGGTCGATCCCGCCGCCACGAGCATCCCGCTCGGCCGGCCCATGGCCAACCAGCGCTACCACGTCCTGGACGAACGGCTCCAGCCGTGCCCCGACTGGGTGCCGGGGGAGATCCACATCGCCTCCGAGGTGGGCCTGGCCCAGGGGTACTGGCGGGACGAGGAGCGGACCGCCGCGCACTTCCGTGCCGTGCCCGGCCTCGGCGAACGCGTCTACGCCTCCGGGGACATGGCCCGGTACCTGCCGAACGGAGACCTGGAGATCCTGGGGCGCAAGGACTTCCAGGTGAAGATCCAGGGGGTGCGCATCGAACTCGGCGAGATCGAGGCGGCGTTGGCCGAACACCCCGCCGTGGCCTCGGCCGTGGTCGTCGCCGACCGCACCGTGCCCGACCTTCCCCTGCTGCGGGCCTTCGTCGTGGCCGCGGGGGAGGGGCGGCCGGTGGTGCCGGACGAGCTGCGCCTCTTCCTCGCCCGGAAGCTGCCCTCGGCGATGCTGCCCGCCGACATCACCCGGCTGGAGCGGATGCCGCTGAACGCCAACGGCAAGATCGACCGGCTCGCCCTCACCGGCGGCCCGGGCCGGTGAGCGCGTCCGGGTCCGCGAGCAGCGACGACAGCAGGGCCAGGTAGCTGTCGAGGAGGCCCTGCGCGGTCGCCGGGTCGAACAGGTCCGCGTCGTAGACCAGGTCGACGCGTGCGGTGTCGCCCTGGTCGACGGCGGCCAGCGTGAGGTCCCGTTTGGCCCGTGCGCCGCGGTGGCCCGTGGGCGCCTGGAGCGGCGTCATGCGCAGGCCGGCGAACTCCACGGGGCGTCCCGCGCCCTCCCGTTCGAAGATCAGCATCGTCTGCAGCAGCGGGTGCCGGTGCTCCGCCCGCCCGTCGGTGACCGCCTCCACCACCTTCGCGAAGGGCACGTCCCGGTCGTCGTACGCCTCCAGGCACCGGGCGCGGACCTGCCCGAGCAGGGTGCGGAAGCCGGGCGTGTCCGACAGGTCGCAGCGCACGGCGACGGTGTTGAAGAAGCAGCCGAGCATGTCCTCCAGGTCCGGGTGGCCGCGGCCGGCCTCCGGCAGCGAGACGGTGATGTCGTGCTGCCCGGACACCTGCCGCAGGAGCGTCTGGAAGACGGCCAGCAGGACCATCACCTCCGTGGCCCGCTCCTGGCGGGCGAGTGCGCGCAGGCGGTGCCACAGGTCCGGGCCGATGCCCGCGCCGACGGCTCCGCCCCGGCCCGTCGGCCGCGGCGGCCTGGGCCGGTCGGCCGGCAGGCTGAGCTCGGCCGGCATGCCGGACAGCCGGCGCACGCACCGCCGCAGGCGCTCCGCGGCGGCGCCGTCGCCCTGCCCGGCCCGCTGCCACACCGCGTAGTCGGCGTACTGGAGGCGGGGTGCGGCGGCGGCCGGCAGGCCGTGCAGACGGCGGTCGTAGGCCTCGACGAACTGGGCGAGGAGCAGCCCGGTGGACTGCTCGTCGGTCAGGATGTGGTGCAGCACGAGACTCAGCACGTGCACGTCGTCCGCCGTCCGCAGCAGCACGGCCCGGAACAGCGGCCCCTCGGCCAGGTCGTAGGGACGGGCCGCCTCCTCGGCGAGGCGGGCCGCGACCTCGGCCTCGGCGTCCTCGGCGTCCCGGAGGTCGGCGTGCTCCACCTCCGCCCCGGGAGCGTCGTGGACCAGCTGGTACGGGACCCCGCCGGACTCGCCGAAGGTGGTCCGCAGGATCTCGTGCCGGGCGATAAGGTCCCGGAACGCCGCCCGCAGCACATCGACCCGCAGGTCGCCCTCCAGCCGTACCTTCAGCGGGACGGAGTACGCGGCGCCGCTGGGATCGGCCCGGTGCCGGTGCCACATGTGCTCCTGCGACCAGGACAGGGGCAGCGGGCCGGCCCCGGTGGTCCGCGGCGGGATGCGAGCGGGGCGTCCCCTCGCCGCGGTGGGTGCCCGGTCGGCGAGCCGCCGTTCCAACTCGGCCCGCTGCGCCGGCGAGAGCCCCGCCAGCCGCTGGGCGAGTGCCGTCCGGCGAGGCGTGTCCGCTGTCATCGCGACCTCCGAAGTCCGCTCACGCACGTGTGCCGAAGGGGTGGGCCGCCACGGGTCAGCCGATCGTCCGGGACCTGGCCGAGGCCCGGCCGGGGCGGGTCCTGCGCAGGTCGCGCACGATGTTGACACGCTTGAGCCAGCGGTCCGTGCCGTTGTAGCGGGGGTGGAACGGCCGCCGGCCGTGGACGGCGTTGCGGTTGTCGATGAAGGCGATGTCCCCCGGGGCCAGCGGCAGGTCGCGCAGGTTCGCGTCCAGGTGGGCGATCAGCCAGTCGAGGGCCCGGGCCGCCTCCGCGTCGCCGGGGGCCACCGAGGTGAAGTCCCGGTCCACGCGCACCACGGACGCCTCCGGCGGGCCGCTGATCAGGGCGACGGGCGGCGGGGTGCGCCGGGCCAGCGTCACATCGGTCAGCGCGTCGGCCACGTCCGCCGGGCCCGCCCCGGCCGAGGGAACCCCGTCGTGCGCGTTGTCCGGGACCACGAAGAACCGCCGCCGGCGCAGCACGTCGACGACCCCCTCGGGCGCCGCCCCCAGATCGGGCACGGCCAGCGTCGTCGGGGTCAGATCGGCGTTGCGCAGGCACAACAGCCCCACCCAGTCGGCCCGGTACGGGGAGAAGGCGTCCTCCGTGTGCCAGCTCAGCTCGCTGTGACTGCTGGCACTGATCAGGCTGTGCTCCATCCCCTCGGTCGGGACGACGTCACCGACCATCCGCCCCTCCTGCTGGGTCCGCCAGGTGATCGCGTCCCCCAGCAGGGCGCTGAAGAGCATGAGCAGGAACGCGTACGGCAGGCTCGACGGGGTGTCCGCCGCCTGCCACCCGGCCGGGGTCGGCCCCAGGGCCTCGGAGTCCACCTGGGCGCCGGAGATCACCGTGGCCGCCCGGTCGCTGTCCGGGCCGGCCGCGTGCAGGGCGAGCCGCGCCCGCCGGGGCAGGCCGTGGGCCAGCACGCCGACCTCCGCGAGGAAACGGGGATCGTCCACCCGGCCGTACTCCTTGAGGCACTGGTGCGCCAGGCCGAGGGCCTGTTCG
>NZ_MUMF01000276.1 GCF_002155905.1 Streptomyces tricolor
GCCGCCCGGGCGGCATCCTCGAACCAGCGGGCGAACTGGTCCATCGGATGGGTGGCGAGGTCCTCTTCGGCGAGGCCGTCGGCCCGGTACTGCTTGCGCATGGCGGCGGGATCGAGGACGGCATCCAGGAGCGGGTCGCGGTCGGTCACGCGGTCATCTTGCCGTATCGAACGGGTATGGCACTCAGTGTCGTGTGGTCTCCCCAACGGTGGCACCGGGGGTTATCGTGCTGCTCCCTTTGCGGTTGGGTTGACCACGGGTGACCACCGGCAGATCGGGGCATCACCGGGGTGACCGCCGCCCACACATCACGAGGAGCCGCCTGATGTCCGATTTCGTACCCGGGCTCGAAGGAGTCGTCGCGTTCGAGACGGAGATCGCCGAACCGGACAAGGAGGGCGGCGCCCTGCGCTACCGGGGCGTCGACATCGAGGACCTGGTCGGTCACGTCTCCTTCGGGAACGTGTGGGGGCTGCTGGTCGACGGCGCCTTCAACCCCGGTCTGCCGCCCGCCGAGCCGTTCCCGATCCCCGTCCACTCGGGTGACATCCGCGTGGACGTGCAGTCGGCGCTCGCCATGCTCGCCCCCGTCTGGGGCCTGCGTCCCCTGCTCGACATCGACGAGCGGCAGGCCCGCGAGGACCTGGCGCGGGCCGCCGTCATGGCCCTGTCGTACGTCGCCCAGTCCGCGCGCGGGCAGGGCCTGCCGATGGTGCCGCAGCGGGAGATCGACAAGGCGAACTCGGTGGTGGAGCGGTTCATGATCCGCTGGCGTGGCGAGCCGGATCCCAAGCATGTGGCGGCCGTGGACGCCTACTGGACGTCCGCCGCCGAGCACGGCATGAACGCGTCCACCTTCACGGCGCGGGTCATCGCCTCCACGGGTGCGGACGTCGCCGCCGCGCTGTCGGGTGCGGTGGGCGCGATGTCCGGGCCGCTGCACGGCGGTGCGCCGTCGCGGGTGCTCGGGATGATCGAGGAGATCGAGCGCACGGGGGACGCGGAGGCGTACGTCCGGCGGGCGCTGGACCGGGGCGAGCGGCTGATGGGCTTCGGGCACCGGGTGTACCGGGCCGAGGACCCGCGGGCCCGGGTGCTGCGGCGTACGGCGCGGGAGCTGGGCGCTCCGCGGTTCGAGGTGGCCGAGGCGCTGGAGAAGGCCGCGCTGGAGGAGCTGCACAACCGCCGCCCGGACCGGGTGCTGGCCACCAACGTGGAGTTCTGGGCGGCGATCATGCTCGACTTCGCCGAGGTGCCGGCGCACATGTTCACGTCGATGTTCACGTGTGCCCGTACGGCGGGGTGGTCGGCGCACATCCTGGAGCAGAAGCGGACGGGGCGGCTGGTGCGGCCTTCTGCGCGGTATGTGGGGCCGGGGCCGCGGCGTCCCGAGGACATCGCGGGGTATGCGGACATCGCCCGCTGAGAGGGGTGGCTCAGGAGCGCGGGCGACTGCGGGTGCGTTGTGGCTTGTCGCGCCCACGCGGCGGAGCCGCATATCGATACAGCCCCGCGCCCCTGGCAAAGCGGCCCTTCGGGCCCGCTTCTCATGCGGCCGCGAGCAGGTTCCTGTGGTGCCGCTCCGCCACCAGCGGGTGGGCCCTCAGCTTGCCCTTCAGTTCGTTGTAGCCGTACTCGGCGTACAGGGGGTTCGTCGGGTCGTCGGTGATGCCGGGGGCCTTCGACGCGTGGGGGAAGGGCAGCGGGGCCACCTTGGCGTCCAGGCGCGGGTTGTAGAAGAACGGGACCGAGAAGCGTTCCGTCGCGCCCGGCGGGCTGACCACGCGGTGGTTGGTGGCGAGGAGGTAGCCGTTGGTGGCGACCTCCAGGAGTTCGCCGAGGTTGACGACGAACGCGCCGTCGAGGGGCGGTACGTCGTGGAAGCGGCCGTCCTCGCGCTGGACCTGGAGGCCGCCGACGGTGTCCTGGAGGAGCAGGGTCAGGAAGCCGTAGTCCTTGTGGGCGCCGACGCCCTGGTCGGTGCCGTCGCCCGCGCTGCCGGGATAGCGGACGAGCTTGAGGTGCGGGTGGGCGTGGGGGCCGAAGACCGGGTCGTAGAAGTCGGCCGGGGCGCCGATGGCGGTGAGGAGTTCGCGCAGCAGGCGGTGGGCGACCGCGCTGAGCTTGTCGATCCAGGCGAGGGCGGCGGTGCGCAGTTCGGGGAGGGCGGCCGGCCACTGGTTGGGGCCCTGGAGCCACCAGTACGGGGGCTCGCCGGGGCCGGGGATCCGGGCGGGGCGTTCGGCGCCGATGTCGAGCTGGTCGCGCCAGTCGCGGGCACCGGCGGTGCGTTCGTCGCCGGTGCGGGTGTAGCCGCGGAAGTGCGGGGAGCCCACGTTGTCCAGGGCGAGCCGGTCGGCCTCGGGCAGGGCGAAGAAGGCGCGCATGGCGGTGAGCAGCGCGTCGGTCTCGGCGCGGGTCACGCCGTGTCCGACGAGCTGGAAGAAGCCCACGTCGTGGGCGGCGCTGTGCAGCTGGGCGTGGAGGAGGGAGCGGGCCTGGGGGCCGCGGTCGGCGGCCGACAGGTCGATGATCGGAAGCTGGTCGTACGACGTCGCTGTGTGCGTGGTCATGGGTGCGTCCGCGGGTGTACGGGGCACGGGTGGCCGCCGAGGGGTGGGAGCGGCCCCCGGGTGCCGGAAAAGGAAGGAAAAGAGAGGAAGGGCTTGGGGGCTGGTCAGGCGGAGACGTGCCGACAGCCCATGCTCGTGACGCGCACGTAGTCCACGTGGCGGCGGCGAACGAGCATCGGAAGCATGGGCCAAGGGTAACGCGCTCCCGGGGCCGCCCCCTCGGACGGCCGCGTTCCGCTCAGCCCAGTGCCTCGTCCAGCAGCGCCGCCCACTGGGCGACCACGCGTTCACGGCGGGCGGTGTCGTCGGTGAGGAGGTTGGCGAGGCCCAGCCCGCGGGCCATGTCGAGGAGGCCCTGGACGGTTTCGCGGACGCCGGGGCGGGACTCGTCGGCGCCGAGGAGGTCGACGGCGATGCGGTGGGTCTCGCGGCCGACGCGGGCCTCCAGCTCGGTCACGCGCGGGCGCAGCTGCTCCTCGTCGGAGGCGGCGACCCACAGGTGCAGGGCGGCGCGGAAGAGGGGGCCGGTGTAGAGGTCGACCAGGGCGGCGACGACGGCCCGGCGGTCGGCGGGGCCGTCCGGGAAGAGGGCCCTGAGGGCGAGGGAGCGTTCCTCGGAGACGTACTCGACGGCGGCGGTGAAGAGGTCTTCCCGGGTCGGGAAGTGGTGCTGGGCGGCGCCCCGGGAGACGCCGGCCCGTTCGGCCACGACGGCGACCGTGGAGCCCGCCCAGCCGTGTTCGGCGAGGCAGGCCACGGCGGCTTCCAGGAGCCGCTGCCGGGTGGCCCGGCTGCGGTCCTGCTTGGGAACGCGCTCGCGTTCGGTCGTACTCACACCACCCATGCCGCATCACGTCTTTCCAGGAAGGCCGTCATCCCCTCCCGGGCCTGGGGGGAGGCGAACAGCCGGGCCGAGAGCGCGGTCAGCTCGGCCGCGTCCCGGTCGAATGTCTCCAGCACCCTAGCCGTGAGCAGCCGCTTCGTCTCGGCCAGGGCCTGGGGGGAGGAGCGGCGCAGGCCGTCCAGGAGGGGGCTGAGGGCTTCGTCGACGTCGTCCGCCGTCGTGGTCAGCAGGCCCAGGCGCACGGCTTCGGCCGGGTCGAAGCGTTCGCCGGTGAGGTAGTAGCGGGCCAGGGCGCGGGGGTCGGTGCGCGGGATCACCGGGAGGGAGATCACGGCGGGGGCGACTCCGATGCGCACCTCGGTGAAGGCGAAGGTGGCGGCGGTGGAGGCGGCGGCGAGGTCGCAGGCGGCGAGCAGGCCGAGGCCGCCGGCACGGACGTGGCCGGTGACGCGGGCGACGACGGGTTTGGGCAGTTCCACGATCTGCCGGAGCAGGGCCACCAGGGCGTCGGGGTGGGGCGGGTCGCGCAGGTCGGCGCCGGCGCAGAACGTCGTACCGGTGTGGGTGAGGACCACGGCGCGTACGTCCGGGTCCTTGCCGCAGTCGGTGAGGGCCTCGGCGAGTGCCGTGACGAGTCGCGCGGACAGGGCGTTGCGGGTCGCGGCGGAGTCGAGGCTGAGGGTTTCCACGGCCCGTGCGCGGGTGCGGCCGATCGGGTCGGTCGGATCGGTCGGATCGGTCGGGTCGGTCACGTGTGCTCCCTGAGCTGTCGGCGCAGGATCTTGCCGGAGGCGGCGCGGGGGACGGTGTCGACGAAGGTGATCCGGCGGACGCGTTTGTAGGGGGCGACGCGTTCGGCAACGTGCAGCAGGATCTCGTTCTCGGTGAGGGTGCGGGCGGTGGGGTGGCGGACGACGAAGGCGTGCGGGACCTCGTTGCCGTTGTCGTCGTAGGTGCCGATGACGGCGGCGTCGGCGATGCCGGGGTGGGTGAGCAGGAGGGCTTCCAGTTCGGCGGGGGCCACCTGGAAGCCCTTGTACTTGATCAGTTCCTTGACCCGGTCGACGACGAACAGCCAGCCGTCGGCGTCGACGTGTCCGACGTCCCCGGTGTGCAGCCAGCCGTCGGCGTCGATCATGGCGGCGGTGGCGTCGGGGCGGCCGAGGTAGCCCTTCATCACCTGGGGGCCGCGGATGAGGATCTCGCCGGGCTCGCCGGTGCCGAGGTCCTTGCCGGGGTCGTCCAGGGAGACGATCCGCATCTCGGTGCCGGCGATGAGCCGGCCGACCGTGCCGTCGGGGGCGTCGTCCAGCCGGTCCAGAGGGACGACGTGGGTGCCGGGGGACAGTTCCGTCATGCCGTAGGCCTGGCCGATCGGCGGCAGGCCGAGGCGTTCGGCGCAGGCGCGGGCGAGCTGGGCGTCCAGCGGGGCGGCGGCGCTGAGGATGTACTTCAGCGAGGAGAGGTCGTACCGGCTGACGGCCGGGTGCTTGGCGAGGGCGAGGACGATCGGCGGGGCGACGTACAGGCCGGTGATGCGGTGGGTCTGGATCGCGGCGAGGAAGGTCTCCAGGTCGAAGCGGGGCAGGACGACGACGGTGGCGCCGAGGCGCAGGGGGGCGTTCATCAGGGCGGTGAGGCCGTAGATGTGGAAGAACGGCAGGACGGCGAGGATGCGGTCGCCGGGTCCGGCCGGGATGACGGGGTCCAGCTGGGCGAGGTTGGTGGCGATCTGCCGGTGGGTGAGCATGACGCCCTTGGGGGTGCCGGTGGTGCCGGAGGAGTACGGCAGGGCGGCGAGGTCCTCGGCCGGGTCGATGCGGACGTCCGGTTCGGGGGCGGTGGTGGCGAGCAGGTCGGTCAGCGAGCGGTGGCCGGGCGCGCTGTCGCACACGAGGATCTCGCGTATGCCGCCCGCGATCTCGGCGGCCCGGCGGGCGGTCTCCAGCAGCGGGGAGACGGTGATGATCCAGCGGGCGGCACTGTCGGCGAGCTGTTTGGCGAACTCCTCGGCGGTGGCGAGCGGGTGCACGGTGGTGACGGCGGCACCCGCGCGCGTGGCCGCGTAGAAGGCGGTCGGGAAGACGATCGTGTTGGGGCTGTGCAGGGCGAGGACGTCGCCCTTGCGGACGCCCGTGTCGGCGAGGGCGGCGGCCAGGCGCCGGTGGAACCGGTCCACCTGCTCGTACGTGAGGGTGGTGCCGTCCGTGCCGTCGATGAGGGCGGGCTGGTCGCCGAAGGCGGCGGCCCGGCCCAGGACGGCTTCGTGGATGGGGAGTTCTACGGGCGGAACGTCTGCGTACTCGCTGCGGAACACGGTTCCTCCTCGCGCGGGGCCACTCAGTACGACTTGGGCAGGCCCAGGGACTGGTGGGAGACGTAGTTGAGAATCATCTCCCGGCTCACGGGAGCAATACGAGCCACGCGCGCGGCCGTTATCAACGAGGCGAGGCCGAATTCGCGGGTGAGTCCGTTGCCGCCGAGGGTGTGCACGGCCTGGTCGACGGCCTTCACGCAGGCCTCTGCCGCCGCGTACTTCGCCATGTTGGCGGCCTCGCCGGCGCCGGTGTCGTCGCCGGAGTCGTAGAGAAGGGCCGCCTTCTGCATCATCAGCCGGGCCAGCTCCAGGTCGATGTGGGCCTGCGCCAGGGGGTGGGCGATGGCCTGGTGGGCGCCGATGGCGGCCTTCCAGACCGTGCGGTCGCGGGCGTACTCGATCGCCCTGGCGAGCGCGTGGCGGCCCATGCCGATCGCGAACGCGGCCGTCATGATCCGTTCCGGGTTGAGTCCGGCGAACAGCTGGAGCAGACCGGCGTCCTCTCCCCCACTGCCGAAAGCATGGGAGGTGCCCCCACCGACGAGCGCGTCGGCGGGCAGCCGTACGTCGTCCAGGACCAGCTCGAACTGCTTCTCCGCCGCGTTCAGTTCCATGTCGATGGGGCGCTTGTGGAAGCCCTCGGCGTCCGTCGGGACGATGAACAAGCAGGGTTTGAGGGTGCCGGTGCGCGCGTCCTCGGTGCGGCCGACGACGAGGACGGCGTCGGCGATGTCGACGCCGGAGATGAACACCTTGCGGCCGGTGAGCAGCCAGTCGGTGCCGTCCCGGCGGGCGGTGGTGGTGATGCGGTGGCTGTTGGAGCCGGCGTCGGGTTCGGTGATGCCGAAGGCCATGAGGCGGGTGCCGTCGGCGAGTCCGGGCAGCCAGGTCCGCTTCTGGTCCTGCGTGCCGAAGCGGGCGATCACCGTGCCGCAGATGGCGGGGGACACGACGAGCATGAGGAGGGGGGAGCCGGCGGCGCCCAGCTCTTCGAGGACGATGGAGAGTTCGGCTATGCCGCCGCCTCCGCCGCCGTACTCCTCCGGGAGGTTGACGCCGAGGTAGCCGAGCTTTCCCGCCTCGGCCCAGAGTTCGGCGGGGGGTTTGCCCTCGGCGACGGTGCGGGTGCGGTAGTCGCGGCCGTAGCGCTTGCCGAGGGCGGCTACCGCGGAGCGGAGGGCCTTGTGCTCTTCGGATTCGATGACGGCGGTCATGACGCTCCTAGGAAGGGGTTTCCTGCACTACTGCCAGCACCGTGCCCGGCTCCACTTGCTGCCCGGGCGCGGCGTGCAGGGCGGTGAGTGTTCCTGCTGTCGGCGCCGAGATCAGGTGCTGCATCTTCATCGCCTCCAGCCAGATGAGTCCCTGACCGGCCTGGACCGTCGCCCCTTCGGCCAGGCCCTCGGCGACGCGGACGACCGTGCCCGGCATCGGCGCGAGCAGGGAACCCGGTGCGAGCTGTGCGGTCGGGTCGGGGAAGCGGGGCAGGGCGGTGAGGCGGACGGCGCCCACGTGGACCTGGTCGCCGTACCGGGCCACCTCGAACCTGCGCCGGACTCCGTCCGCTTCGAGTACGACGAGACGCGCGTCGGCGTGCACCACCCGGACCCCGTCGGCCACGAGGCCGTCCCGGGTGTGCCGGTAGCGGACCTCGTGCTCCTCGCCGCCCATCGCGTACCGCTTCACCTGCGGCTGCGAGGGGACGTTGCGCCAGCCGCCGAAGCGGGACCGGCCGTGGGCGTCGGCGAGGGCGGCGGCCAGCGGGGCGAGGGGGTCGTGGACGGGCTCGGTCAGCGCGCCGAGGTGGCGGTCGTAGAAGCCGGTGTCCATGCGGGCGGCCGTGAACTCCTCGTGCCGCAGGGAGCGCACCAGCAGGTCGCGGTTGGTGACGGGGCCGTGGATCGCGGCGGACTCCAGCGCCCCGGCGAGCCTGCGGATCGCCTCCGCGCGCGTGGGGGCGTGGGCGACGATCTTGGCGAGCATGGGGTCGTAGTGGACGCCGATGGTGTCGCCGTCGGTGTAGCCGGTGTCCAGGCGGACGCCGGCCGGTACGGCGAGGCGGTGCAGGGTGCCGGTCTGGGGCGCCCAGTCGTGGGCGGGGTCCTCGGCGTAGAGGCGGGCCTCGATCGCGTGCCCCCGCGCGCGGGGCGGCTCGGGGTCGAGGGCGTGACCCTCGGCGATCCGGATCTGTTCGGCGACCAGGTCGAGGCCGAACACGGCCTCGGTGACGGGGTGTTCCACCTGGAGGCGGGTGTTCATCTCCAGGAAGTGGGCGCGGCCGTCGGCGACCAGGAACTCGACCGTGCCGGCGCCGGTGTAGGAGACGGCGCGGGCGGCGCGGACGGCCAGCGTGCGCAGCTCTTCCGCGAGCCCCTGGGTGAGTCCGGGTGCCGGTGCCTCCTCGATCACCTTCTGGTGGCGGCGCTGGAGGGAGCAGTCGCGGGTGCCGAGCGGCCAGACCGTGCCGTGGCTGTCGGCGAGGATCTGCACCTCGACGTGGCGGCCGTGTTCGAGGTACGGCTCCACGAAGACCTCGCCGTCGCCGAAGGCGCTCGCGGCCTCGGCGCGGGCGCTGTCCAGCGCGGCGGGCAGCTCGTCCAGGCGGCGTACGATCCGCATCCCGCGCCCTCCGCCGCCGGCCGCCGCCTTCACCAGGACGGGCAGGTCGGCCTCGGTCACCTCCTCCAGGGGCGCGAGGCCCAGCAGCCGCTTGGCGCGGGTCTTGGACGCCATGGCCTCGATGGCCTCGGGGGGCGGGCCGATCCAGAGCAGGCCGGCGTCGAGGACCGCGCGGGCGAAGCCGGGGTTCTCGGAGAGGAAGCCGTACCCGGGGTGCACGGCGTCGGCGCCGGCGGCCAGGGCGGCCTTCACGATCAGGTCGCCGCGCAGGTAGGTGTCGGCGGGGGCGGCGCCCGGCAGGCGTACCGCCGTGTCGGCCACGCGCGTGTGGAGCGCGGTCCCGTCGGCGTCCGAGTGCACGGCGACCGTGCGGATGCCGAGGTCGGCGCAGGTGCGGAAGATACGGCAGGCGATCTCGCCCCGGTTGGCGACGAGCACACTGGAAATCACGGGATCCCTCACATCCGGAAGACGCCGAAGCCGCCGCGCGCGCCCTCGTAGGGCGCGGTGTGCAGGGCGGACAGGCACAGGCCGAGGACGGTGCGGGTGTCGCGCGGGTCGATGACGCCGTCGTCGTACAGCCGCCCGGACAGGAACATGGGCAGCGACTCGGCCTCGATCTGCTGCTCCACCATGGCGCGCAGGGCGGCGTCCGCGTCCTCGTCGTAGGGCCGGCCCTTGGCCGCCGCCGACTGCCGGGCGACGATGGAGAGCACGCCGGCGAGCTGCTGCGGGCCCATGACGGCGGACTTGGCGCTGGGCCAGGCGAACAGGAAGCGGGGGTCGTAGGCCCGGCCGCACATGCCGTAGTGCCCGGCGCCGTAGGACGCGCCCATGAGGACGGACAGGTGCGGGACCCTGCTGTTGCTGACCGCGTTGATCATCATCGCGCCGTGCTTGATGATCCCGCCCTGCTCGTACTCCTTGCCGACCATGTAGCCGGTGGTGTTGTGCAGGAAGAGCAGCGGGATGTCGCGCTGGTTGGCGAGCTGGATGAACTGGGCCGCCTTCTGCGACTCGGCGCTGAACAGGACCCCCTGGGCGTTGGCCAGGATGCCGACGGGGTAGCCGTGCAGGGCCGCCCAGCCGGTGACCAGGCTGGTGCCGTACAGCGGTTTGAACTCGTCGAAGTCGGAGCCGTCCACGATCCGGGCGATGACCTCGCGCGGGTCGAACGGGATCTTAAGGTCGCCCGGGACGATGCCGAGCAGCTCCTCCGGGTCGTACTCGGGCGGCTCGGCCGGGCCGGGGTCCGGGTGGGCCTTGCGGTGGTTGAGCCGGGCCACGACCCGGCGGGCCTGGCGCAGCGCGTCGGGTTCGTCCACGGCGAAGTAGTCGGCGAGGCCGGACACGCGCGCGTGCATCTCGGCGCCGCCCAGCGACTCGTCGTCGCTCTCCTCACCGGTGGCCATCCTGACCAGCGGCGGCCCGCCGAGGAACACCTTCGCCCGCTCCTTGACCATGATCACGTGGTCGGACATGCCGGGGACGTAGGCGCCGCCGGCGGTGGAGTTGCCGAAGACGACGGCGATGGTCGGGATGCCGGCGGCGGACAGCCGGGTCAGGTCGCGGAAGATCGCCCCGCCCGGGATGAAGATCTCCTTCTGGGACGGCAGATCGGCGCCGCCCGACTCCACCAGGCTGATGCAGGGCAGCCGGTTGGCGAGGGCGATGTCGTTCGCGCGGAGGGCCTTCTTCAGGCTCCAGGGGTTGCTGGCGCCGCCGCGCACGGTCGGGTCGTTGGCGGTGATCAGGCACTCCACGCCCTCGACCATGCCGATGCCGGTGACCAGGGAGGCGCCCACGGGGTACTCGCTGCCCCAGGCGGCCAGCGGGGACAGCTCCAGGAACGGGGTGTCGGGGTCCAGGAGCAGTTCGATGCGCTCGCGGGCGAGCAGCTTGCCGCGCTCCCGGTGCCGCCGGACGTACTTCTCGCCGCCGCCCGCGAGCGCATCGAAC